>JBKICP010000389.1:0-3310 GCA_046567085.1 Acidobacteriota bacterium | reverse complement strand
GGAATGAACGATACGGCAATAATCAGCAGGGAGAAGAACAGCGGCTTCCCAACTTCCTTTGCCGCCGTAAGGATAATGTCGTTGCGGTTTCCCGGCTTGCCCTCGGCTTCCCATTTCTCAAGATGTTTGTGAGCATTCTCGATCATCACGATTGCGCCATCGACCATGGCTCCGATGGCGATAGCTATGCCCGAGAGCGACATGATGTTCGAGTTGAGATGGATGTAATACATCGCGATGAACATCATGAGAATCGCGACGGGAAGCGTGATGATGGCGACCAGCGCGCTGCGCACATGGAACAGGAAGATCAGGCAGACGATGCTGACGATGATCATTTCTTCGATCAGCTTCTCGCGCAGGGTAGCGATGGATCGTAGAATCAGGTCGGAGCGGTCATAGACCGGCACAAGCTCCACGCCTTTGGGGAGCGCACTCTTGAACTGGGCGATCTTGTCTTTAACCCGGTTGATCAGGGCCAGCGCATTTTCGCCGTAGCGCGCTACGACAATGCCGCCGGCAACCTGCCCCTCTCCGTTGAGATCTGCCGTGCCGCGCCGAATATCCGGGCCCAGATGCACGTCCGCCACGTCGCGCAGATAAATTGGCGTGCCATCCCCATTGCTGCCGACGACAACCTTTTGGAGATCGGCAACAGACTGGATGTACCCGCGGCCACGCACCATGTATTCGCGGCCTGTGTATTCAACAACACGCCCACCGACGTCGTTGTTACTGCGGCGGATGGCCTCGATGACGTGATTGATGGGAAGGTGATAAGCGAGCAGAGTGTCGGGATTGATGTCCACCTGGTACTGCTTCACGAACCCACCGATGCTGGCCACCTCGGATACGCCAGGCACCCCTTCGAGCCAATAACGGGCATACCAGTCCTGAATACTCCGCAATTGCGAAAGATCGTGCTGCCCGGTCTTGTCGACCAGGGCATACATGTAGACCCAGCCCACGCCGGTAGCGTCCGGCCCCAGCGTGGGTGTGACTCCTTCGGGCAGATTGCCTTGCACTCCCTGCATGTACTCGACCACTCGGGACCGAGCCCAATAGAGGTCCGTGCTGTCGTCGAAGATGACGTAGACGAACGAAAGGCCGAAGAACGAATAGCCGCGCACGACTTTGACGTGCGGTGCGGAGATCAGGGCGGTCACGATCGGATACGTGACCTGGTCTTCCACCAGATCAGGACTACGGCCTTGCCATTCCGAGAAGACGATGACCTGTTTGTCGGAGAGGTCGGGAATAGCGTCGAGCGGCGTATTCCTGAGCGCCCAGATTCCCCAGGCAACGACAAAAAACAATCCCAGGAAGATAAAGAATTTGTTCCTGTTGCTCCAATCGATGACCTTTCCAATCATGGCGTTTGCACCTTCGGGACCGTGGTTGTAGCTTCTCGTTCTAAGTCGTCAAGACGCTTTAGTGCGCCGCCGTGCTGCGCCATAAAAGCGCGCGCCTGCTCTTCACTTCGAAATGCCAGCGCGCTCGGCGAGCAGCGGTCAAAGCCGCGCATATAGACGCTCTCTCTGCCGGGACTCTCCGCGGCCGGCGCCATACGCATACAAAGGTTCACATCGCTGCTCTCCACATACCAGGCGCTTTTCGGAGCAACCAGCTTGCCGGTTTCGAAATCTGCGACCTCAAGAACGCGCAGCGGTTTGCCTGTCTGTTGAGCTTCGATAATGGCGCATCGCACGCAGCAGGTCTCGTATTTCTTCCCGCCGATGGTGACCAGCGCCCTCGTTTGCGGGTGAATCATCCTGCCGGAGAAAGGGCAGACCTTCGGCTGCTGGTGGCTGACGAAATACCAGGCAACACCCAAACCTGCGAGGATCACGACGAGCGCGGAGATGCCGAGGAAGTTGAGCTTTCTACGCATAGCGCACCTACTTTTTGCCTTTCCCCATATCCATTCCGGGCATGGAGGCCGACATTTGTTGCATGGCGGCTCCCAGGCGGCTCTCGGAATCGATCAGGAAGTTTCCGGAGGCGACGATCTTTTCGCCAGGCTTGAGACCGGCCAGCACGACCGTCTGTCCATTGAACTGATCGCCAATCTTGATGTCGCGCGGCTCGAAGTAGCCGTTCCCTTTGGCGACAAACACCACCTGCCGCGTCCCGGAATTGAGCACCGCTTCGCTGGGCACCAGGGTTTGGATTCCGTAGTTCACGTTGAGCTGGACATCGGCGTACATATCGGGTTTCAGCTCGAAGCCAGGATTCGGAAACTCCAGACGAACTTTGATGGTCCGGGTCTTCGGATCGAGGGTTGGGTAAATGTAAGTCACTTTCCCGCGATAGGTCCGGCCGGGGAAGTAACTGAGCTGCATTTGGGCGGTCTGACCCACATGGACGTAAGGCGCTTCGTATTCGAAGATGTCCACGTAGACCCAGATGGTTGACAGGTCGGCGATCTCGTAGAGTTCGGTCTCCGGCGTGACATACGCCTGTTCGTACGCATTGCGCGTCATGACGAAGCCGTCGGTCGGTGAGTACAGCGTCATCTCCCGCTGCGCCTTCCCACTGGTCTCAAGCTCGCGGATCTGCGCATCGGTGACGTCCCACAGGCGCAGTCGATCGCGGGTCGCGTTCAACAGAGAGTCTGCGCCGGAAGAAACGTCCGTGTACGGCGTTTTCGCCAGATACTGCTGGCCTTTGCGCGCGATCAGATACTCCTGCTCGGTAGACACGAGATCCGGACTGTACAGCGTGAAGAGGGGCTGGCCCTTCTTCACCAGCTTGCCGACGTAATTGAGGTCAACGTTCTCAATCCAGCCGGCTACCTTCACATGGACGCGCGCTATCTTTTCGTCGTCCATCTGGAGCAGTCCAACCGTGCGGATGGTCCGGTCCAGATGAGCGCGGCGGACCGTGGTGTAGGTTACGCCAATCTTTTGCTGGGTAGCCGCGTCAAGCATGACCGTTCCCGGCGTCATATTCGCCATGCTTGCTGTCTGGCCACCGGAGCTTCCTGACATATCCATGCCCGGCATATTGCTCATGTCTTGATTGGGGCCGGCGGTGCTTCCCTTGGCCTGCTTGCCGGACATGTCCATCCCGGGCATATTGGTCATGTCCTGACCTGAGCCCGCGGTGTTGCCCTTGTCCTGCTTGACGGACATATCCATCCCGGGCATGTTGTCCATGCTGTCGGCTTGCGATGCCGGCTGCTGGGCCACTGCCGTCGTGGTCTGATGGGTTGCGGTCTCTTTGTGCACCGCGTACCAGTACGCCGACCCTCCTCCCAGCACAATTCCAGCAACCAGCAATGCGATACCGATGACCAGTGCGCGTGTTG
>JBKICP010000388.1:0-17416 GCA_046567085.1 Acidobacteriota bacterium | reverse complement strand
ATAATGGTGCTGTTAAGCGTGGCATTCAGGCTCTTATAGTCGGCCTCGGCCTGCTTCACTGCGAGCTGCGCGTTCAGCAGCTGCTGCTGCAGCTGCGGATCGGTCAGGTCCATCAGCACCGTATCCGGGGTCACCTTGGCTCCGGGCAACACGCGGATCCGCACCACCGTGGCATCGGTCTGCGCCGGGATCAGCTCGATCGAGTCCTCGCGGGGAACCAGCGTTCCGAGCCCGCGCACGTTGCGCGTAAAGTCGCCGCGCTTCACCGTGTCCGGCCAGATCGTGCTGGCGTCCACAGTCGGGACCGCGGGTTTGAGGCGCATCACAGCCCAGGCGGCCGCTGTAACGCCGACTGCAACAATGCCCAGCACGAGGATCTGCCGGCGGAGCTTCTTCTTCTTAATGTCGGGCCGTGAGATATCCATTGCAGGACCTTATGTGCATGTCCTGCGCCATTTGCAGCCTATTGGCAAGCATCTTTATATCTGTAGGTTACCGCTGATCAGCCGATCCAGCAGCAGGCAGCAGGTGGTCGATTGCGAAACCGGGTGTCCATTAGTGGACACCCGCGGCTGCCTCCCCCGAGAGGAGCCCGGCAGTCCGCAGCCTCGCCTCCACCTGCTGCACAATCTCCCGGTGAATCGTTTCGATGGAGCGATCCCCGTCGATAACGACCACGCGCTTCGGCTCGCGCTCGGCGATCTCGCGGTACTTGTCGTAGACCCGTCGGTAGAATGCCGTATCCTCGCTCTCGAAACGTCCTTCGTCGCTGCCGGCAGCGGCGCTGCGGTGGTTGCGCCGCCGCGCACGCGCCAGCGATTTATCGAAGTCGGCAAAGAGCAGCAGCGTCAGATCGGGTTGCAACCCCCCGCACATCGTCTCGTGCATCCGAAGCACGATCTCGCTCCCCAGCTGCCGCCCGCCGCCCTGGTAAGCCTCCGTGGAATCCGTGTAGCGATCGCACAGCACCACATTCCCGCCGTAGAGACCCGGGGCGATGACCTCGGCGATGCACTGCGCCCGATCGGAGAACATCAGGCCCAGTTCGGTCCGGGGATCGAGTTTCTCCGTCTTCGAGTCGAGAATCAGCCCACGGACCCGGTCGCCGAGCGGAGTCCCTCCCGGCTGACGCGTCACCGTGACCGCCAGTCCCCGAGCTTCCAGGTGTTCGGCCAGCTTGCGAAGCTGGGTGGATTTGCCGGACCCATCGAGTCCTTCGAAGGTGAGGAAGAAGCCCTGCGCCATAAGAGCAGGTTACAGGGGAAGGGGCCGTCTGGGCGGACACGGTGCCAAAGGACAGCATTCCTCGCTATTCATAAGCACTCCACAACAGCCACATGCCCACCACGAGCAGCACGGGCGAACTCAACACCCCCGCCATCCTCCGCCGATAGTAGATCGACCCCACAAAGTGCAGGACCCCATTCCCGATACCCACCAACACCGCCAGCAGCAACGCCGCGACCCGGATCCAGTGCGCACCGTGGATCGCGACCGGCGAGAGCAACAGGAGCAGAAAAATCCCTGCGATCAGCCCGCCGAGCCAGACCCGAAACGTGAAGACAGGCGGGAAGGGAATGTGCAATCGCCGGCGGATCGCCATCGCGTTCGGGTTGTAAGTCGCCAGAAAGTCGTGACGAGCCTCATCTGCGACATGTAAAGCCAGCGTCAACGCAAAGGAAATCCATGCCAGGCCAAAGTTCCAGTCGAGCGCGCCGTCGGATCCGAAGAAAGACATGGTGCCGGCCCCCGGACCGCCCAGTCTACGCCGGCCACTCCGAAGAGCAAGGCGTTTCCTTCGGTGTGATTACACTAAGCTTTCGCACTTCCATCAGGAGGATTATGCGTTTTCGGATGTTCCCGGTTGTGGGGCTCTGTTTCTCTGCTGCCTTTTCTCTTTCCGCACAAACGGCCTCGAATCCCATCCGCATCAACGTCGACCTTAGCGACGCGCCCCGCAAAATCCTCCATGCCCACATGACCATCCCGGTCAGCCCTGGGCCCCTCACGCTTGTCTACGCGGAGTGGATCCCCGGTGAGCACATGCCTGACGGCCCCATCGATAACCTCGCCGGACTCTTCATCACAGCCAATGGACAACCGTTGGCATGGACCCGCGACGACGTGAATATGTACGCCATCCGCGTGACCGTCCCCGATGGCGTAACCCAACTCGACGTGAAGGATGACTTCCTGGCCACCGCGCCGGCCAGCGGATTTTCCGCCGGCGCCTCCACAAGCGCGAACCTCGCACTCCTCAGCTGGAACGAACTCGTGCTCTATCCGGCTGGGCACAAAGACGACGCCGACATTTCCGTGCAGCCTTCGGTCCTGCTGCCGCAGGGCTGGCAATATGCCACGGCTCTCCCGCGCCTGGCGCCGGGCAAGGACTCAGATACGATGCCCGCTTCCGATGGCTCCGTGCACTTCGACCCGGTGTCCCTGGAACAGCTGATCGACTCCCCGCTGCTCGCAGGCCGCTATTTCGTACAGTTCGATCTCGCCCCCGAGGTCACGCCAAAGCACTACCTCGATATCGCCGCCGACGGCCCCGAGGATCTGAAGCTCTCCCCCGACACACTGGCCGGCTACAGTAATCTCATCCGCGAAACCGGCGCGCTCTATCAATCCCGCCACTACGAGAGCTATCACTTCCTCGTCACAGCCAGCGATCAGGTGGCACATTTCGGTCTCGAGCATCACCAGTCGAGCGATGATCGCGTGCCCGAAAAGACCTTCGTCGACGACAATCTGCTGCTGCTCTCCGCCGATCTGCTGCCGCACGAGTTCACCCACTCCTGGAACGGGAAGTACCGCCGTCCCGCCGGACTGGCGACAGGGAACTACGAAGTCCCGATGAAGGGCAATCTGCTCTGGGTCTACGAGGGCCTCACCGACTACCTTGGCAACGTGCTGGCAGCCCGCAGCCACATCGAGACAGCGGCGCAGTACCGCGACTATCTCGCTCAGGACGCCGCAACGCTCGACTACCGGCCTGGCCGAACCTGGCGCGATCTGCAGGACACGGCCACAGCTGCGCAAATCCTCTACGCGTACGGCAACGGCTCGCCCTGGGATAACTGGCGGCGTAACACCGACTACTACGCCGAGGGCGATCTGGTCTGGCTCGACGTCGACACCACCATCCGTAAACTGACCAACGACAAAAAGAGCCTCAACGACTTTCTCGCCGCGTTCGAAGGATTAGGTGGCAACACGCCGCCCAGGGTCGTTCCTTACACCTTCGACGATGTCGTCAACAGGCTGAACGATATCGTGCACTACAACTGGGCCGCCTTTCTTCACGAGCGCCTCACCAGCAAATCGCCGCACGCGCCGCTCGGCGGCATCGAAAACGGTGGCTACAAGCTCGTCTACACCGACCAGCCCAATGACTACACGCAGGCGACGATGAATGCCTCCGGATCGACGCTGGCGTGGTGGTCCATCGGGCTCGATGTCGCCAGTGATGGACGCATCGAGGACGTGCTGGTCGGCTCGGCTGCCGACAAAGCAAAGCTCGGTCCCGGCATGCAGATCATCGCGGTGAACGGGCGCCAGTACAACGGCCAGCTGCTCAGCGATGCCATCCGCGACGCGAAGGGCAATACCAATCCGATTGCGCTGATTGTCGCGAACACGGGAACGTATCGGGTGATTGCCCTCGACTACCACGATGGTGTCCGCTACCCCCATCTGGAGCGCATCGATGGAACCCCCGATCGCCTCGACGATATCCTGAAGCCGATGACGGGCGGAGCAAAATAGGGCTGCCTCTGCCGCACCGCCTGGAATCAGTTAAGCGTCACTGCAGCCGTCTGCTCTTTGAGAGCCTTCAGCACCGCCTCGGCCGCCTGCAGGCCGGTGCGGATGCAGTCCGGCACGCCGATGCCTTCATACGCATTCCCGGCGAGTGCCAGACCCGGCAGGTGAACCACGTTTTCCCGAATCGCCCGTAGCCGCTCCAGATGCCCGACCCCGTACTGCGCCATGGCGCGGCGCCAACGCGTGATGCGGACGAAGTTCGGCTGTGCTTGCAGCCCAACGATCTCCGCCAGCTCTGTCAGCACCGTCTCCGTCAGCACCTCGTCCGTTGCGTCGAGCAGATTATCGTTCCCGCTTCCGCCCAGGAAGCACCGCAGGACGCCTTTGTCCGGCGGCGTGCGCCCGGCAAACTTCGTGTGCACGAAGGTGCAGGCCAGCATCGCGCGATTCTCCGTCGGTGGAACCAGAAAACCAAAGCCAGGCGGCAGCCCGCGCAGGTCCGTTCGGTTGAACCCCATCGTGACCGTGATCGACGAACTGTAAGCCATATCCGCGAGCAGACCGCCGATCAGCCGATCCACCGGCCGCAGAAGGTTCCCCGCAGCCCAGGCAGGCAGCGCGAGAATCACCCCATCGAACTTCTCCTCACCCGCTGCGGTCTCCAGCGTCCAGCCACACGTGTAGCGGCAATCCTCCGGCTTTGGATCCTTGCAGTCCTCGCTGTTATGGTGCAGCGCGTGAACCGGTGTCGCCAGGTGAATCGAGCCGGGAGCCAGCTGCGCCGCGATGCCATCCACCATCAGCTTCATGCCGCCGCGCAGCGTGGTGAAGAGCGAACGCGGCGCTCCGGGTTTCGCCGCCATGGCCGCCGGGTTGGGAGCCTTTTTGCGCGCAGCCAGCATCGCCCGCGTCAGGCTGCCATGCTCTCGCTCCATTGTGACCATGCGCGGCAACACCGCCCGCACGCTCAGCTGCGACGCGTCCCCGCCGTACACACCGGAGAGCAGCGGCGAGACCAGCCGATCCACCGTCTCCTGTCCGAAATGGCGCCGCGTCATCGCAGCCACCGATTCGTCCTCTGTCGCCGGCTCAGGAGGGAAAAGGAACTCCCGCGCCATCCGCAGCTTGGTCCCCCACGAGAACAGGGGCGTCAATGCCGTCGGGATCAGCTTCGTCGGCACCATGAACATCAGCCCATCCGGCAGGGGAATCAGCCGGTTCCGGACCACGATGTACGTCTTGCGCTCGCTGTCGTTCGAGGGCAAAAGCTCGTCGGCGATCCCCAGCTCCCGGCAAAGCGCCGCAGCGGCAGGCTTCTCTGTCAGAAACGAATCGGGTCCACCCTCGACGATGCAGCCATCCACCGTTTCCGAGCTGATCACACCCCCGAGACGATCCGCCGCTTCATACAGGTGATACTCGATCGGCTCCCCGTCCTCGCCGGCCGACCGGCGCGCCTTCTCCAGAGTCCACGCCGCGCTAAGCCCCGCGATGCCGCCGCCGATAATCGCAATCCGCTTCATGGTTCCATCAAGGGGCATCCGAGAGAATCAGCCCCTCGGTCCGCCGTGCCGCCACCGGCTCCAGCCTACCAGCTACCGGCTGATCTTCTACGAATGCGCGACCTCTAACTGAATCAAATCATGCGCCTCGCACCCAGGGGAAGGGGCGACCTTCTGATTTGGATCCGGGTGGTAGCCGCGCGGCTGGTAGATGCAGCAGGGCTCCTCTGCCATCACATCGCCAGTCACCGCATAGGCCCGAGCCCGTGATCCTCCGCAGATGTTGCGGAACTCGCAGGCTCCGCATTTGCCGTGAAGCAGGTCCGAATCGCGCAGCTTCACGAAAATCGGCGATTCCTGGTAGATGTGTGCCAGCGTGTCGTTGTGCAGATCGCCGCCTTCGATGGGCAGGAATCCGCTCGGGTAGACCTTGCCGATATGCGAGATGAAAACGAAGCCTCGCCCGTCGTTGACGCGCTTCGTCGCCCAGCCCACGGCCTTCGCTTCCGAGCCCCGCCCCGGATGTCCGTCGCTGACGGTCCAGCCCGGATGCCGCGTCGGACGAGCGCCAGCATCGTCATGCACACCGGTCGTGGCCAGGCCCTCTTTCATCCGCTGCTGGATCAGATACCGCCGGTAGTGCATCGCCTCCGTCGTCTTGATCGCAAACGGCACCCGCTTCGTCAGCTCCCACATCTTCGCAAAGACATCCTCAAACTCCTCGCCGGTCAGCAGATCGGCGACCTGGCCCCGCCCGACCGGCACCAGGAAAAAGAAGCTCCACATCACGATCTGCTTCATCGTGAGCAGCACGCTCAGATTGTCGAGATCGGCGATGTTGAGCCGGCTGACCACCGTGTGCACCTGGATCGGCAGCTTCGCTTCGTTGGCCCACTCGATAGCCTGTAGCGTCCGCTGCCAGGTGCCCGGAATGCCGCGGATCGAGTCATGAATGCTGGGGACGGATCCATCCAGCGAAACCGCCAGCCGCGCCAGGCCCGAATCCTTCATGCGAAAGATCGCGTCGCGGGTCAGCAGTGGCGTCGCACTCGGCGTGAGCGCCGCATGGACGCCTCGCCCCGCAGCGTGCTCGATCAGCTGGAAAATATCTGGCCGCTTCAGCGGGTCGCCGCCCGTAAAAACAAACAGCGGAACCTCAAGATCGGCGATCTGATCAATGAGACTGGTGGCCTCCATCGTGTTCAGCTGGCTGGGGTGCGCCAGCGGCTGCGCCGAGGCGCGGCGGTGCTTGCAGGCAAGATCGCATGCCTGGGTCGTTTCCCAAATCGCGAGAAACGGCGCGCGATTGTAGTCGAGCTTTGTCATGGCCTGGGCGATGTCCATGCCAACAGGTTGGCAGCGCAGGCCCCGCCTCGGATGTGATGGAAGTCACAAAGCAGGGAAGTGGGCCCACCGCAGCCCCTGCGCTCACGACTGCCGGATCGACAGCGCCGCCACCTGCGCCTTCAGCTCCGCGATCTCCTCACGCAGTTTCGCAACCTCATCCTCCAGGTGCGCCAGCCGACCCGAGGCCGCAAGGCGCTCCGCACCGGCGGTCGCACCCTCCACCGCCGCAGCTGGCATCTGCGAAATATCCGGCTCTCCGGAAAGCAGATGTGCGTACCGAATCTCACGCGATCCCTGCTGCCGCGGCAGAGCCATCGCCAGAGCAGGCTCCCGCTGCGCCATCCGATCGAGCGTCGAGAGCACGTCGCCGATCTCCTCAAAACGGTGCATCCGCTCGGTGCGCCCCCGCAGTTCGCCCGGCGTCTGCGGACCCCGCAGTAGCAGCACGCACAGCACTGCGGTTTCCCCACGAGTCAGATTGAACACCTCCTGCAGGTGGTGCTCGTATTTGGTGACCCGGCTGTCGTGAACGGCAGCCGCCAGGTTCTGGTCCTGCAGCCGATGCAGGCCCTGCCGTACCTCGTCCTCGTTCAGCTGCATCACCGGCTCGCGATTGTTCTTCTGGTTGCAGGCATTCACCAGTGCGTTGAGCGAGAGCGGGTAATACTCCGGCGTGGTCGTTTCCTTCTCGATCAGAGCGCCGAGGACGCGCGCCTCGACAGGGGAGAGATGGATGGACATGGGCGAGCCTTTACGAAGAAAAAATGGCGACCGGCTCCGAGTCTAAAGCATCGCATCCTGAAGAACCCGTTGAGATAACTCCAGGTAAATCAATGGGACGGGAGGTTCGTTATTCACGGTATAATAAAGATCGTGAGTACCGTCATTACGGAGACACCTGTCGCTCCCCAGCGTGCGGCGTCCGGCCCCAGCGAAAAGCGCGTTTTGCTGCTGAAGCCCCGTGGGTTTTGCGCTGGCGTGGTGCGGGCCATCGACATCGTCCGCATTGCGCTGGAAACTTTCGGCGCGCCCATCTACGTCCGCAAAGAGATCGTCCACAACCGCTTTGTCGTGAATGAACTGGCCGCTAAAGGCGCCATTTTCGTCGACGACATCCACCAGGTCCCGGAAGGCGCGCGCGTCATCTATTCTGCGCACGGCGTCTCCCCGGCGGTCCGCGAAGAGTCGAAGAAGCAGAAGCTCAAGGTGATCGACGCGACTTGCCCCCTCGTGACCAAGGTCCACGTTGAGGCCGTCAAGTTCGCGAAGCAGGGTTATTCCCTGGTGCTCATCGGGCACCGCGACCACGACGAGATTGAAGGCACGCTCGGCGAAGCTCCCGACGTGACCCAGGTCGTCTCCAGCGTGGAAGAGGTCCAGACCCTCGAGGTTCCGGATCCCGAGCACGTCGCCTACCTGACCCAGACCACGCTCTCTCTCGATGAATCGCGCGACATCATCCATGCGCTGAAACTCAAGTTTCCCAAAATCGTCGGGCCGCATTCCCAGGACATCTGCTACGCAACCGAAAACCGCCAGGTCGCCGTGAAGAATGTGGCGCACAGCGCCGACCTGGTGCTGGTGGTTGGTTCGAACAACAGCTCGAACTCCAACCGCCTCGTCGAGGTTTCCCGCAACCTGGGCACTCAGGGCCACCTCATCGACAATGCTCAGGCAATCGATCCCGAGTGGCTGAAGAACGTGAACAGCGTGGCTGTCACCGCTGGAGCCTCGGCGCCGGAAATTCTCGTCGAGGGCGTCATCGATTATCTGAAGAATAACGGCTTTGGTACGGTCGAAGAGGTCGAGGTCATGCCGGAAAACGTCCGGTTTGGGCTTCCCCCCGAGATCGTCCAGGCGATTCAGTCGGCTCCGCCCACAACAGCGGCGAGCATCTAAAGAAAGCAGTGCGGCGAACAGTCCGCCTTGCGAACGGATCTACGGGAAAGGCATGAGCAAACCATTGCAGAGCGCCCGGCCGCAGTCAGTTTCGGCCGTTGAGAATCGCGAAGGCCGCTCGCTCTCTGAGGAGCCCGGGAGTAGTGCCTCGACACAGGTGAAATTTGGCCGCATCGACGCGGCTCTGGAAGAAGTAACGCTGGGCATCGAGCGCTCGCGCGATGCGCTGCTCGCCATGCAGCATCCTGAGGGCTATTGGGTCGGGGAGCTGGAAGGCGACTCGATGCTCGAGGCCGACTACATCTTCCTCCATGTTCTCCTCGGAACCGGCGATGCCGGCAAGATGGAGCGGGCGCTGAATGAGATCATGCGCTACCGCAACGACGACGGCAGCTGGTCGCTCTATCCCGGGGGGCCCGGCAACGTCAGCCTCTCCGTCAAGTGCTATTTCGCCAACAAGCTCATGAATGTCTCCGCGGACGAGCCCCACATGGTTCAGACCCGCGAGTGGATCCTGGCGCACGGCGGCGTCGTCGAGTGCAATACCTTTACGAAGATCTACCTCTGCGCCCTCGGGCAGTACGAATACAACTCGGTCCCGGCCATTCCTCCGGAGATCGTGCTCTTTCCGAAGTGGTTCTACTTCAACATCTACGAGATTTCCTCCTGGTCCCGCGGCATCCTCGTCCCGCTTTCCATCGCCTACGCGAAAAAGCCGTTCAAGAAGATCCCGCCCGAGCAGGGAATCAGCGAGTTGTTCGTCGGGGGTCGCGAAAATGCCGACCTGCGCCTGCGCTGGGACAAGGAACACACCATCAGCTGGCGCAACTTCTTCATCTTCACCGACCGGATGATCCATTGGTTCGAACGCATCCATATTCGGCCCCTGCGTTCCATCGCGTTGAAGAAGGCGCAGAAGTGGATGCTCGAGCGGCTGGAGATGTCCGACGGTCTCGGCGCCATCTACCCGGCAATCCTGAACTCCATCATCGCGCTGCGTTGCCTCGGCTACTCGCTCGACGATCCGCAGGTGATCCGTGCCATGGATGAGTTCGAGAAACTCGGCGTCGATGCCCCCAACGGCACGCCCGATTATCCGGTGCCCACCTTCCGCATGCAGCCCTGCATGTCCCCGGTATGGGATACGGCCCAGGCAATGTATGCGCTCGGCGAGGCTGGCCTCGACCGCAAAGATCCGCGCATGCTGCGCGCGGCCGACTGGATGCTCTCGAAGGAAGTCCGTCACAAAGGCGACTGGACGGTCAAGAACCGCGGAGCGGCACCCGGCGGCTGGTACTTCGAGTACAACAATGAGTTCTATCCGGATGTCGATGATACCGGACAGGTTCTGTTGGGCCTGAATAAGGTCGACAACCCTCGCGAGCGCTACCAGTACGACGTCTGCCAGCGCGCCATCGAGTGGGTCTTCTCCATGCAGTGCAAGAACGGCGGCTGGGCCAGCTTCGATAAAGACAATACCAAGATGATCTTCCAGTACATCCCCTTCGCGGATCACAACGCGATGCTGGATCCGCCCACCGTGGACATCACTGGCCGCATTCTCGAAATGCTGGCGACCTACGGCTACACGCGCAAGGACCGCCGCGTCGAGAGGGCCATCAAATTCATCTACGCCGAGCAGGAGCCCGACGGCAGCTGGTTCGGCCGCTGGGGCGTCAATTATCTGTACGGCACATTTCTGGTCCTGCGCGGCCTCGAGGCCATGGGCGTCTGGAATCATGAGCCCCAGATCCAGCAGGCCGCGGAATGGATTCGCTCCGTGCAGAATGCCGACGGCGGCTGGGGCGAGAGTTGCCACAGTTACGACGATCCGGTCACCCGCGGTGTGGGCGTGAGCACCCCTTCGCAGACCGCGTGGGGCATCCTCGGATTGCTTGCCGCTGGCGATACCCGAAGCGACTCGGTCGCCAAAGGAATCAAATGGTTATTGGCACGGCAGCGGGCCGATGGCTCCTGGGACGAGAGCACCGGCCAGGGCAAAACGCGTCAGGCCATCTACACGGGAACAGGGTTTCCACGTGTCTTCTATCTGGCCTATCCGCTGTATCGCGATTACTTCGCGCTGCTGGCACTCACCACGTACCGCCGCGCGATCGAGAAGGCTGAATCGTGAAAGTATGGCGATTGAGGTCGGCAGTTTTGAAAGGGCACGGCTTGAGCCGTGCCATAAGCAGCACAAAACGATTCGGGCTTTAGCCCCTGGGGGATGGTTCTCGCACTGTCCGCAACATCCCGGAAGGAAATACTGAATGGCGGTTCCTGTATCGCAGGCATGGACGGTAGCAACCTACGTCCTGAAGCAAAAGCTGAAAGGCCGGAAGAAGTTTCCTCTGGTGACCATGCTGGAGCCCCTCTTCCGCTGCAACCTCGCGTGCGCGGGCTGCGGCAAGATCCAGTATCCGCCGCACATCCTCAAGCAGGAACTCACCCCCGAAGAGTGCTTCCGGGCCATTGAAGAGTCCGGAACGCCGATGGTCTCCATCCCCGGCGGAGAACCGCTCCTGCACCCGCAGATGGATAAGATCGTCGAAGGTCTCGTCGCGCGGAAAAAGTACGTCTACCTCTGCACCAACGCGCTGCTCCTGAAAGAAAAGCTTCACCTGTTCAAGCCCAGCAAATACCTTTCCTTCTCCGTCCACCTCGACGGACAGCGGGAGCACCACGACTTCTCCGTCTGCCGCGAAGGCGGATACGACATCGCCATGGAAGGCATCAAGGCTGCGGTCGCCGCCGGCTTCCGTGTCACCACCAACACCACCCTCTTTGACGGCGCCGATCCCAACTCTGTGCGCGGCCACTTCGACGACCTGATGAATGTCGGCGTCGAAGCCATGATGGTCGCTCCCGGCTATACGTACGAAAAAGCCCCCGACCAGAAGCACTTCCTCGGACGCGCCCGCTCCCGCCGCCTCTTCCGCGCTATCCTGTCAAACCGCAAAAAGTCCTGGAAGTTCAACGCGAATCCGCTCTACCTCGAATTCATCATGGGCAAGCGCGACTTCCACTGCACCCCGTGGGCGATGCCCACCTACAGCATCTTTGGCTGGCAAAAACCCTGCTACCTCCTGCAGGATGGTTACGCCGATACCTTCCAGGAACTCATCGACTCCACCGAGTGGAAGAACTACGGCACCGAGAGTGGCAATCCCAAATGCGCCAACTGCATGGTGCACTCCGGCTACGAAGGCACCGGCGTTAACTACACCTTCGGCTCGCTCAAAGGCCTTTGGGAAACGGCCAGGGCCATGATGAACCTCTATCCCGACAAGGGCGCGCTCGATCTGCTGAATGAGCCCGTCCGTCCGGCGCACAGCGTCAACCCGCTGGTTCAGATATCGACCCAGATCGACACGAAAGTCCGCGTCGAAGAGGGAACTCGCGCATGAGCCAGCAATCCCTCTCCACCCAGTCCGGCGCAGCCAAAAATGGAGCAGCATTCGATCCCGATTCCGTCGAAGTGATGGCGGGCCGCGATCGTGAGCAACTCGAGGGCTGGATTCCTTCGCTTGCAGGCGATGCCGAAATACGTCAGGCGCTGGAGAAAGCCTTCGACTATCGTGGCGACGTAACCCTCACGCTGAAAGATGGCAGCGTCATCCATGGATACGTCTTCGATCGCCGCCCCGGCGCGACGCTCCAGGACTCCGCCGTCCGCGTGATTCCTTCCGAACAACGCACCAAACTGACAATTCCTTACGCGGACATTGCGGCGCTGGCATTTACCGGACGCGATAACGCTGCAGGCAGGACCTTCGAAGCCTGGATCCGCAAGTACTGGGAGAAAAAGGCAGCAGGCGAAAAGAATATCGGGATCGAAGCTGAGAAACTCGACTAACGATCCGTATCTTTCCTCACCTCTCACACGTCTAATTCCTGATACAAACCCGCGCCCTGGAGGGCTGCTTTTGTCCATTAGAGTTCTTGCGGCCCTGGCGGTTGTCGCCGGCGCTGTGTCTTGTCGCGCACAACAAAATTCCTTACCCAGTGCTCCTTTGCCTCAGGTGGAGGTCGCCTCCGCAACCGCCAACGCTCTCCCACAGAATCAAAACGGTCAGTCGTCCAGCACGCAGCACGCCACGCCCGCATCTCCTGGCAACTCCAACATCGGCGTGCCGCGCGTCGATCAGCAACCCAAACGCATCCTCGGACTGATGCCCAATTACCGCGCAGTCAGCGCCGGTGCACTTCCTCCTCCGCCGACCGCAAAAGAGTCCTTCATGGTAGCAACGGACAACAGCTTCGACTATTCCGCTTTTGTCTTCGCCGGAATCACCTCCTTGCTCGCGGAAGGCGATGCGTCGCATCCCCAGCTGGGGAAGGGAGTCGCAGGTTTTGGCCGCTATTACTGGCGCGGATTTCTCGACAAAGCCGACGGCAATTACATGGTCGACTTCGTCTTCCCTTCCTTCCTGCATGAAGACGAGCGCTACTATGCGATGGGAGCCGGCCACGGCGCCTATCTCCATCGTGCCGTGTATGCCGCCACCCGCGTCCTCATCACGCCGAATTACCACGGCAAAAATACCTTCAACGGCGCAGATATTCTTGGAACCGGCGTGGCCCAGGCGATCTCCCTGTCCTACTACCCCTCGGAAACGCAGACCGCCGGAGCCTTCGCCCAGAAGTTTGCATGGGCGGTCGGCCGCGATTCTCTCACCGATGTCTTCCGCGAATTCTGGCCGGATATCGATGCGAGAGTCCTGCACCGCCACCACCATCAGCAGCAGTAGCGAGATCACCTGGCCGCAGCGGACTCATCCCCACTTCTTCATCTGCGGCCATTCCTTCTTCAAATCCAACTGCAGCCCGTGGCACAGCCAGATCGTGAAGTGCTCGTCCACGCGCGACCAGCGATTGTCCACCTGGCCGGCAGCCACAACGCTCTGGAAGTGCTCCCGATCGCCGGTGCCGTCGCTCCCCAGCACGATGACCGTACTGCCGTCATAGTTGCCAGGCCCCCACAGCCAGTACGAGTTGTGCGGACAAATGGCGCGCGGCAGCCCATACTTCGGACCGAAGTAGTCGATCGCAGAGGCCTCTCCCCAGTCGTTCGCGAAAATGGCCGTGCGCTCCCGTTCGCTCGCCGGCAGACTCCAGTAGACGGCCGCCGTCTTCCGCACCATCTCCTCCCATCCAAACTCATCGGCAAAGATTTGCGGCAGCGGACCCGTCCGCTGATTCTCGAATTTCGGCGGTGCAAGGTGGAGCGCGGCCTGATAGCGCAGAAACGTCTCCGGGCGCAGCAGCGGGATCGTCAGCGGCGCAAGCAGAATTCCGGAGACAACGAGAAGAGCTGTATAAGCCCCGCATGCCCACACGCTGCGAATCCATTGCGTGAAGGCCACGCCCCCGGCTGCGAAAATCATGGGGTAGATCGGCGCAACGTAATAGTTCTTGCCCTCCGTAATCGTGAACACGCCGTAAACCACCAGAAAGGTCCACGCAAGAATGCGGTATTTCGATCCTGCTCGCGTGAACAGCAGCCACACCAGACCACCGATCCACAGAAAAACAGAAACTGGATTCAGAATCGCAGCCTGATCGAGAAAAAAGGCCAGCGGCCCGCGGCGCACATCCCGTGTCGTGCTGCGCACGTTGTGTTCGTACTCGAGAAAAGGGAAGTGGTGATGCACGAGCCAGATCAGGTGGGGCAGAAACATCAGAAACGCAGCCGCGCACCCCAGCCAGAACCACTTGGATGCGAAGACCCGCCGATGCGGCCCGAGTGCCAGGCCGACGATCAGACCTGCCGCAAAGAAAACAATGCTGTACTTCAGCAGCAGTCCAGCGCCGCACAGTACTCCGATCCAGAGCCACCACCGCGGATTGCCATCGTCGATAAAGCGAAGCACGCACCACGCGCAAAGCATCCACAGCAGCGGCTCAGCGGCGTTCATCGTAAAGAGGTGATCCATCAGCATGTAAATCGGTGCGGCGACGATGCCCACAGCCGCCATGGCCTGCGCCATGCGGCCGCCGCCCATTCTCCGCGCCAGAGCCCCGGTGAGCAGAACAATCCCCCCACCGCAGAGCGCAGGAATCAGGCGCAGCGCGAGCAGCGATGCCCCCACCGTCTTGCTCAGAATCCACGCCACAAACGGCCAGAGCGGCGGATGGTCGACGTAGCCCCAGCTGAGGTGCTGGCCGCACGCGACGTAGTACATCTCGTCGCGAAAAATGCCGTAGTGCAGCGCTGCCCGTAACTGCAGTACGAGCTTGAAGAGTGCGACCGCAGTAACAATCGCACTGCCGGAGGTAATCCAGCGCTGGTTCCTGTTGGGGCTACTCGAAGAGGGGGCCGCTACCGATACGTTCACAGGCACTCCTGATCCGCGTTTGGGTTGAGCTACGCACACCAGCGCCAGGCAGTTCCGCGCCAGCCCGCACAGCAATCTTTGTCTTTACTTCGAAAACATGTCCATGCTACGTTGCTAGACCAATCCCCCCAGCCCAGCAGAGTGGAGAATTTCGGTGTACTGCGTTCAGTGCGGGTCGGCCGTTCCCCCCAAGAATAAATTCTGTGTGAATTGCGGAGCTCCGTTGCAGGCCTCCTCGGCGGCTTCTCCCGCACAGGAGTCCGAGATGCAGAGCATGCTCCAGCCGCTCTCCGCGGCGACGCACGCAGCCCCGGCTCCGGTTCCCATCTATGGACACTCCCCGGCTCCGGCCGTCTGGGTGCAGCCCGGCGGACAGCCCGTGTACTACGTGGCCGCTCCAGCCCAGGCCCGCCCCCAACCCGTGCAGCAAATGAATCTCCTCCATACCCTCCAGGCCAGGCTCCAGGGGCTGGCTTCCACGGAAGATCTGGAGGGCTTCAGCCTCAGGGAGATGTTCTCCGAAGTCTTCAGGAAGCGCAGCGACGACGAAATCGAAGACTACCTCCTCGTCGGCACGAGCAAGACAACGCCACCCATCGATGTGGTTCAGACCGGCTGGCCGAAGCCGTGGCTCTTCTTCCGCGTGCTCGCCGTCTTTGCTGTGGCGTATTTCGTCTTCACCTTCGCGCTCCTGCATCTGTCGGACGCGGGCAACCTCATTCCCGCCATCATGATCCTTGGGGCCTTCGCCGTCCCGCTCACCACGCTGGCGTTCTTCTTCGAAATGAACAGCCCGCGCAATGTCTCCGTGCACCGCATCGTCACGTTGTTCCTGTACGGCGCAGTCGTCTCGCTGATCTTCGCCCTGATCGGCTACTCGATTCCGATCCTCGGCTCCATGGGAGCGGTCGCCGCCGGCATCGTCGAAGAAGTCGCCAAGCTACTGACCGTCGTGATCGTCATCCGCGGCGTGAAGTATAAGTACATCCTGAACGGGCTGCTCTTTGGCGCCACCGTCGGCGCGGGTTTTGCCGCCTTTGAAACTGCGGGCTATGCCCTCAACAAGGGCCTGCTGACGGGCACCGATCTCAGCTCCGGTGTCGCCGCCATGATGCAGGTCCTCTGGCTGCGCGCCTTCCTCACACCATGGGGGCATGTGGCCTGGACCGCAATCGCAGCCGCGGCTCTCTGGCGTGTCAAAGGAGCCCGCCCCTTCGGTCCCTCCATGCTCATGGACTCGCGCTTTCTGAAGGCGTTCCTGATTCCCGTCGTCTTACACACGATCTGGGATTGTCCGTGGCAGCTGCCCTTCGAAGGCAACGCTATCCTCTCGGCACTCGTGAGCTGGTACGTCGTGTTCGGACTGGTGCAGCAGGGACTGCGCCAGGTCAGAGAAGAGCAGAAGTCGCATCTCCAGCAGACGCTGCAGCGGGTGGAAACCTCAATGCAGCCGATCGGTTCTGTCGCTGTTTCCTGAGATAAGCTGGCAGGAGCTCTCAACTCAGCAGATACGGAGGAGAAAGTCGTCCATGGCATTCTGTGGCAATTGTGGCAATGCACTGCAGGGCACAGAGAAGTTCTGCGCGCAATGTGGAGCCGAAGCACGCTCGAGCGCATCCGTCCCCGCGGTCTCGGCGCCGGTTGCGCCTCCCGCAGTTTCCGTTGCACCCGCGCCGCCCATCGCTGCCGCCTCAGCGCCATGGTTTCCGCAGGGAGCCATCCCCGTCGTCATTCCCGCCCCGCCGCCGCAACCCGCCGCGCAAAAGAAAGGCCGCATGGGCATCGTCATCGGGGTCCTCATCCTTGCTGCGCTCGGGTATTACTTCTACGGGAAATCGCAGCATCGCACCCCCGTCGCGGCAGCGCCCAACACGCAGCCGGCGACCGGCAATCCTCCGCCGAGCGGCAGTGGCGTCAATGCCGCCCTCGTCAACCTGCAAACCTTCAATGCGCACTGGCAGGACCAAAGCGGCATGCTCATGCTCACCACGGCCACCTGGTCCAACAACTCAAACACCAACATTACCTCAGCCACGCTGCAGTGCCGCCAGTACAACAGCGCGGGAACGGATCTCTCCGAATATCGAATAACCCTGAACGGCCCCACAAACGCCGGCACATCGAGCAGCTTCAGCAACATCTCGCTCGGCGCAACCGCCAGCGGCATGACCCGGGTCGACTGCTCCATCGTGCGCGTGAATCCCTATTAAAGATCGGGCACGGGCCCGGCGCGACCCCTGCGCTTGGGTGGATTGCCAAGCCGAGCAGCGCTTGGTGGGCCGAATGGGGACCTTTTTTTATGCCACAGCTACGAACGTTTTCCTTGCGACGGGCCTCTAGTGCAGCAGGTTCATCAGGCTGCCGCCGGCAAATGGCTCCAAGGTAAACGTGAGCAGAAAGAGCGCCAGTCCTGTAAGCGCCAGCCAGCCGCGTCCCCGGCTCAGTCCCGGCTCCTCGGGCACCGTCGGATGGCGCAGGCTGGGCAGCAGGAAGCATCCCCACACCAGCCACCCCGCCCAGAACATTGTCCCGGCAAAAAACAGCAGAAAGACCAGCGTGTTGGTC
>JBKICP010000387.1:0-20633 GCA_046567085.1 Acidobacteriota bacterium | reverse complement strand
GCGACGAGGGTGGGTTGCGAGTGGCCGCCTCGTCAGAAGACAGGTTGAGGTATTCAGGCAATGGCACAAGCTCCCCCCATTCCGATTCCGGTCGAGCAGGACGAGAAGACGATGGCCCAGGCGATGGCGCGGCGCTATCGCTGCGAGTTCATCGATCTGCAGAATTTCCGCATCCAGCACGAAGTCCTGCGCAGCGTGCCGGTGGACATGATGTTCCGCTACAACTTCGTTCCGCTGGAGCAGGAAGAGGATCGGCTGGTGATCGCGGTAAGCGATCCGAGCAAGCTGATGATGCTGGACGAGATCAGCGGCCTGCTGGGGCAGCGGATCGTGCCGCGGGTAGCGACGCTGTCGCAGATCACCGATCTGCTGAAGAAGACCGAGCAGAGCCAGCGCGTGCTGGACGAGGCCTCGGAGGGGATGACCTTCGATGTGCTGTCGGCGAGCGAGGACTCCGACGAGAGCATCTCGATCGAGAAGCTGACGTCCTCTGAGGACATCAGCCCGATCATCCGGCTGGTGGACACCACGATTTTCACGGCCCTGGAACGGCGCGCATCGGACATCCACATCGAGACCTACGACGATTCCGTGCTGGTGAAGTACCGCATCGACGGCGTGCTGCAGCCGGCGATGGCGCCGATTGCGCGCGAGCATCACACGACGATTTTGTCGCGCATCAAGGTCATGAGCGAACTGGATATCGCCGAGCGGCGCGTGCCGCAGGACGGCCGTTTCCGCGTTCGCTACAAGGGTCGGCTGATCGACTTCCGCGTTTCGATTATGCCGACGGTACATGGCGAGAATGCCGTGCTCCGCGTGCTCGACAAAGAGTCGATGAGCGAGAAGTTCCGCAAGCTGACGCTGGATGTGGTGGGCTTTGCGGAAGACGACCTGAAGCGCTTCCGGCGGTATATCCGCGAGCCGTACGGCATGGTGCTGGTGACGGGGCCGACCGGATCGGGCAAGACGACGACGCTGTATGCGGCGCTGAACGAGATCAAGAGCGACGAAGACAAGATCATCACGATCGAAGATCCGGTCGAGTATCAGATTCGCGGCATCACGCAGATTCCGGTCAACGAGAAGAAGGGCCTGACGTTTGCGCGCGGCCTGCGTTCGATCCTGCGCCACGATCCGGACAAGATCCTGGTGGGCGAAATCCGCGATCAGGAGACGGCGCAGATCGCGATCAACTCGGCGCTGACCGGGCACCTGGTGTTCACGACGGTGCACGCGAATAACGTGGTCGATGTGCTGGGACGCTTCGTCAATATGGGCGTGGAGGTCTACAACTTCGTCTCGGCGCTGAACTGCATCCTCGCGCAGCGGCTGGTGCGCACCATCTGCGAGTACTGCGTGCACGAGGTGCGCTACGGCGACGATGTGCTGATCGACAGCGGGCTCGATGCGGCGGAGTGGCGGGACTTCCCCTTCCGCGAGGGGCGCGGCTGCATCGAATGCGCGGGCACGGGGTATCGCGGGCGTACGGCGATTCACGAGCTGCTGGATTTAACCGATCCGATTCGTGAAATCATTTTGGAGAAGAAACCCAGTTCCGAAGTGCGTAAACTGGCGCAGCAGGAGGGGATGCACTTCCTGCGCGAATCGGCGCTGGACCGCGTGCGGCGCGGGCTAACGACGCTGAAGGAGATCAACAAGGTCACGTTTATCGAGGCGTCGCGATAAGACAGGGAACAGGGATTCGGGAATAGAAGCGAGGCATTGCGTTCAGTGGCACTGGAAGACATGTTCAAACCCGTTCCGGGTGCGCGTCCGGAGGTGGCGTGCGAGATTCGCCCCGAAGGCGTGACCGCCGCTCGTTCCGGCAAGAAGCCGGGCGAGATGGTGGCCGCGTTTGCGCCGCTGCCGGAGGGCGCGGTTGCGGCCGGACTGAAGGTGCCGAACCTGACCGATGCGCGCGCGGTGCGGACCGCGGTGGAATCGGCGCTGGAAAGTCTGGGCGTGCGTGGCCAGGAGATCACCCTCGTGGTTCCCGACGCCGCCGCGCGGGTGCTGCTGCTCGATTTCGATGCGCTGCCCTCGAAGCGGCAGGAGGCGCTGCCGGTGGTGCGGTTCCGTCTGCGGAAGATGGTGCCTTTCGACGTGGAAACGGCGGCCGTCAGCTACCAGGTGATGGCGCAGAAGGATGAACAGATCAGCGTGCTGGTGACGGTGATGCCGCGCGATGTGCTGGAAGAATACGAGAGCGTGGTGCGCGAGGCGGGATACGAGCCGGGCGCGGTGCTGCCGAGCACAGTGGCCGCGGCGGGAGCCGTCCCGGACGACAGCGCGACGCTGATGGTGAATCTGAGCGGCGCGTCGGTGACCACGGCGGTGACCCAGGGAAGCGAGATGCTGCTGCACCGGTCGATGGACCTGCCTCTGGAGGCGCGGGCGCGCGAAGAGGAGCTGGCGCAGGCGGTGATCACCGCGCTGGCCTGGTATGAGGACACGCTGTCCCGCCTGCCGTCGACGATGTTCTACAGCGGTCCGGGCGGAGCCAGCGTGGCCTCGCAGTCGCGGTGGGCCTCGCTGGTGGAGCCGGCGCCGAAGCTGGTGGATCTGACCCCTGCGGAGGCGCCATCGGCCATGACGAGCGTGCCTGCAGGAGCAATGGCGGGCGTAACGGGGGCGCTGGCGAAATAGATGAAGATTGCCGTCAATCTCGCGAGCCATCCGTACATCGACCTGCGGCCGATCTACAGCCGGCTGCGCATCTGGACGCTCATTCTTGCTGTGGTCGGCGGAGCGCTGTGGTTTCTCTATCGTAATGAAGCCGATGAGGCGCAGGCAGCCCGCGCGCACGTGGCCATGGTGAAGAATCACGTGCTGGATCTGGAGAAGAAGCAGCAGCAATACCGGCAGATGATGCAGCGGCCGAAGGATGCCGCGATCCTGCAGCAGTCGGAGTTCCTGAATTCGCTCTTCCGCCGCAAGGCATTCTCGTGGACGGCGACGATGACGGATCTGGAGACGGTGCTTCCAGGCGGCGTGCAGGTGCTGAGCATCGATCCCATCACGGGACCGAGCGGCAACGTCATCATCCGGCTGCGCGTAACGGGCGAGCGAGACCGGGAGCTGGATCTGATCCGGAACCTCGAGAAGTCGAAGCACTTCGCCTCACCCAGGCTCGCGGCCGAGTCGCTGGCGACCGCGCAGGGGAATCCGCGGCTGCAGACCGCCAACACGACGAATCTGGTGAATTTCGACATTCTGGCCGACTACCGGCCGCTGCCGCTGGAGCCGAGCAAGGCCAAAGCAGAAGAAGAAGCGGCGAGCCCCGCAGCCGTGGAGAAGGCGGCGCCGCACAAAGCGAAGCATGCCACGGCGGCACCGAAAACAGCCCCGCAGAAGCCGGCGCACAGAAAGCCGAGCGGCGCGACAGGAGGAAAGAAGACTCCATGAATCGCGTCACGAAGCTGTATCTGCATCTTGCGTTGCTGGCGCTGGTGGTGGCGGCGGACGTTTTCTTCGGCGTGCGCTTCGCGCTGGCGTGGCGGGCGATCAAGTCCGACCAGTCGACGGAGTTCGTGCAGCAGGAGGCGCGGCTGGAGCAGCTGAAGTCGCAGATGAAGCACCTGAACGGGCTGCCGGAAAAGGTGAGCGCCGCCGATCAGGATGCGATGAAGTTCTACGACGCGCGCATCGCGCCGAATTACTCGACGATCCTGGCGCAGCTGGGCGCAGTGGCTGGCAAAAGCAATGTGAAGCTCTCCCGCGCGGGCTATGTGCAGAGCGCAGCCCCGGCCGGCGGCCTGACGGAGCTGCACATCGACGCGGGCCTGAGCGGGCAATACTCGGACCTGATGCACTTCATCAACGGCCTCGAGCGTGACAAGGACCACGTGTTCTTCATCATCAACGGCGTCACGCTGAACGGACAGCAGGGCGGGCTCGTGAATCTGCGCCTGCGGATGACGACCTTCCTGCGCGCCGGAGCGACCGACCTGCCGCAGAACATCACCGACACCGATCTTCAACCCGCGCCGGAGGAACAGCCGGCCGGAGGCGAGGGATCGCAATGAAGATCGGCCTCGAAAATAAGCGGAACGTCATCATCCTCGCGGTGCTGGGGCTGGTTCTGATCCCTTCGATCATCTATTTCGTCAGCTCGGTCTTTGGCGGGAGCCCGTCACCGAAGCCGGTGCAGACCGCGGAGAACGGTACGCCTGGCGGCGAGGGCGCGGCCATGCAGACCGAGGCGCGCGACGCCAGCGGCCGCCCGGCGAAGAAGCTGCCGCCGCTGGAGAAGCTGGATCCGACGCTGCACCCGGAGTGGATGGCGGGCGCGGAATCGCTGGAGTACAGCGGGGCCGGACGGAATATCTTCTCGATGTCCTCGGCGCCGGTGAACATCCCCGAGGTGAAGGGACCGGTGCGGCCGCAGGCGGCGCAACAGGAGATCGCGAAGGGACCGACGGGGCCACCGCCGCCGCCGCCGATCGATCTGAAGTTCTTTGGGTATGCCTCGGGCGGTGGGACGAAGCGAGCTTTCCTTTTGCACGGTGACGATGTCTTTATCGCCAACGAGGGCGATGTGGTCGATCATCACTACAAAGTGGTGAAGATCTCACCGCTTTCGATCCAGGTGACGGATCTGCTGTACAACAACACGCAGACGCTGCCCCTGACGCAGAGTTGAGGAGAGGCAGCCGGTTGCCCGTGGCCGGTGGCCTGTAGCTGGAAGCGAATACAGACATTGGAGTTTTGCAGTGGTCGTCGAGGCGTTGGATCGTCGGCGGAAAAAAGAGGATGAGGCGGGGTTTGTCCTGCTGGCGGTGATCTTTATGACGCTGCTCTTGCTGCTCGCCCTGGCGATTGCGGCGCCGAAGATCGCGCGATCGATCCAGCGCGACAAAGAGATCGAGACCATCCATCGCGGCGAACAGTACAAGCGCGCGCTGAAGCTCTACTACCAGCAGTTCGGGTCGTATCCGACCTCGCTCGATCAGCTGGTGGAGACGAATGAGGTTCGCTACCTGCGCAAGAAGTACAAGGATCCGCTGACGGGCAAGGATGACTGGAAGCCGGTGCTCTTCGGCCAGGCGCATGTGCGGCCGCTGGGATTCTTCGGACAGCCGCTGATGACGGCGGGCCTGATGCCAGGGTCGGCGTCGATGTATGCGGCGGCGGCAACGACCACGACGGACGCCAACGGCGTGCCGGTCGCGAGTCCGGATCAGGGAGGAACGAGCGGAGCAGCCGGATCGTCGGCGTTTGGATCGAGTTCGGCGTTTGGATCGTCGGGTTCGGGCTTCGGATCATCGGGCTCGGGCTTCGGATCATCGGGCTCAACCTTCGGCGCCTCAGGTTCGAGCTTTGGCAATTCGGGATCGAGCTTTGGGAGTTCGGGATCGAGCTTTGGATCGCCCTCCGGATCTTCGATGTTTGGCTCTTCGACGCCCACCTCCACGCCGGGATCAACGAGCACATCGCCTTTTGGATCGAGTGGCAGCGGCACCTCGGCGACGACCTTTGGGGGCGGCGGCCCGATTGTTGGGTTCACGCTGCCTGTCGATAAACCGTCGCTGCTCGACTACAAGCTGCAAACGCGCTACAACCATTGGGAATTCAACTACGATCCGATGGAAGATCAGGCCCAGGCGATGGCGGGCCTTGCCGGTGGCGGAACTCCGCCAACGGGCACTTCGACCAGCCCGACGACGGGAAGCTCAGGGGCATTCGGATCGTCGTCCGGGTTTGGTTCCTCATCCGGATTTGGATCGTCATCCGGCTTCGGATCGACCGGGACACCCACTTCGGGTCCGACGTCCGGTCCCACTTCGGGCCCGTCGTCCCCTCCGACCGGCGGAAGCGATCCCTTCGGACCGCAATAACAGAGCCATCCGCAGAAAATGGAAGAGGCCCGCACGATAGCGGACCTCTTCGCTTCCTGACCGAATGCTTAGACCTGGAACGACGATCCGCAGCCGCAGGTGCTCTTGACGGTGGGATTGTCGAACTTGAAGCCCGCAGCTTCGAGGGTCTCCACGTAGTCGACGGTGCAGCCGTTGAGGTACATCATCGACGTCGCGTCGACAAAGACCTTGAGGCCGTTGAAGTCGTAAACCTTGTCCATCATGCCAGACTGGTTCTCGAACGACATCGAATACTGGAAGCCGGAGCAGCCGCCGCCGACTACGCCAATGCGCAGGCCGGCCGGCAGCGGATCCTGAGTCGCCATGATCTCGCGCACCTTGTTCACGGCGTTATCGGTGAGCCGGACGGGGGTGGTTTTTGGCGTGGGGACCGCTTCGGGAGTGGGCGTGCTGGTGACAGTGCTGGTAGCCATGGACGGAATCTCCTGGGAATAAACCCTACCTTTGAGTGTACCGCAGCCGGCGGGCAGGAATCACCTGAAGATTGGATGCGGGGGCTCCGGCAGGAGTCGCAAATCACGGCATCGCCCCCCGGGTTCAATGGCAAATCTTCAGGGGAGCAGACGGCGCCAACTCCTGCAGCACCGCGCGTTGGACCGGGCCGAGCCGCCTGTGGCGATTATTGCGGATTCGAGGCGGGCTCTGCCGGCAGCATCTGATAGCTGACAAACGCCAGCCGCTTGCCGTCGGGCGACCAATTGGGGACGTTCATGGTGCCCCCGCCGCCGATGAGGCGGGTGAGGACGTGAATGCTGCGATCCCGGAGTGACATCAGTCGCAGTGCGATGGGCTGGTTGGCCGGATGCCCGGTCGTTCCCGGCGCGTAGCTGAGGAAGACGATGGATTGGCCGTCAGGGGAAGGATGGGCCGTCCAGTTCACCCAGTCATCATGGGTGAGCTGCTCGGGCGAGCTACCGTCGGCGTGCATGCGCCAGATCTGCATCGAGCCGCCGCGATCGGAATTGAAGTAGATGAATTGCCCGTCGGGCGAGAAGTCGGGATCGTCGCTGATGCCGGTGCCGGTGGTGAGCGCGTGCTCCTCGCCGCCGCTGGCCGGGATGGCGAAGATGTTCAGCGAGCCGTGATCCGGACGCGAGAAGAGGATCGTCTTGCCGTCGGGCGACCAGCTGTGGAACCAGGAGTTGGGGTGCTCGGTGAGCACGTGGGGCGTGCCGCCGCCGATGGGCACGATGTAGACGCGGAATTCTTTGCTGCCGGTGGTGGCGCAGGTCATGGCGAGGCGGGTGCCGTCGGGCGAGACGCCGTGGCTGCCGGTGCAGCGCGTGGCCTCGCCGGTATCGAGCGCGCGGGGCGTGCCGCCGGTGGCGGGGACGGTCATGATTTTGCCGTCCTGGTCGAAGACGAGGGTCTTGCCGTCGCGGGTCCAGACGGGCGCTTCGAAGTGCGCCTGCGAGGACCACACCACTTCGTCGCGGCGAAAGTCTTTGTCGTCGCCGATGGTGTTCAGCGTGGAGTAGAGGGCGAGCGTCGCGGGCAGAGGCGCAGTTTTTTCCAGCGTGACGTGGGAGAAGACGGCCTTCTCCGTGCGGCCCGGATCGTGCGAGCAGACGCCGAGCCCAACGTAAAACGGCCCCTGCAGAGGAAGCTGCACGCTGGCCCCGACGGGATGCAGCGGGCCTCCGGGCTCGGAGGCAACGTACATCGTGAAGGTGTCGCCGCGTTTCTCGATGCGCAGGCGGCGCGGGGCTGAGGTGGTGGTGAGTTCGATGTCCTCGGTGATGGCGCCCGTCTCGCGCCGGAACTGCAGGGCGGTAAGCCCCGCGCCGTGCAGCGCCGCATCCGCGTACGGTGAGCTGGCGTCGAGCGACTGGCGGACGATGAGGATCGCCTTGCGATGCGGGCTGTGCTCCCCTGCCGTCTCAGGGAAGGAGAGATCGGCGGTCAGCGTGACATCGCCGGAAACCTTCTTCCACAGGAAGTGAAAGGCGTCGGCCGTGCCCCAGAGATTCGCTCCGGCCGCGGTGAGCGTGTAGTTTTGCGACGCCGAATCGTAGCTGGCGCTGCCGGGCGGCGTCACCGAACCCACATCGGTCTGGCCTTCGAAGAGGCCGAGCGTCTGGGCGTGCACCGGGACGGAGAATCCGCCGAGAGCGGCAGCAATGAGAATGGCGAACAGAGGGCGCAGCATACGGATCTCCCGGGAACGCGGCGAAGCGCATTTTTGGAACCAGGAAAACTATAGCGGGTCAGGGGAGAAAGGCGGGATGGATTCGTGCAGGGGCGGCGAAAAGCAGAGGAGGGGGGAAACGGACTCGGTGATATGGTGCGCCCGGAGAGATTCGAACTCCCGACCTGATGCTCCGGAGGCATCCGCTCTATCCAGCTGAGCTACGGGCGCGCATTTCAAGGATACTACGCGAACGCCGTCGAAGCCGAACCGCGCGCCGCCTCCGCGACGGCAGCGATGTGGGCCGGGCCGGTGCGGCAGCAGCCGCCCACCGCCTGCGCTCCGGCCGTATACCACGCCCGGGCGAGCGCGCCGTAGCCGGCGATGTCCGACGTGCCTTGCCAGGTGCGCGTGGCCGCGTCCCATGTCTCGCCGGAGTTGGGATAGACGATGACCGGCCTGCGGTCGCCGCAACCGGCGCGGGCCTCCGCGATCAGACCTTCGACATGCTGGGGCGCGGTGCAGTTGATGCCGATGGCGGCGATCTGGGATGAGGCGGCGAGGCGTTCCGCGCACGCGTGCAGCGGCTCTCCGTGTGCGACGCGGGCTTGATCGCGGCAGGTGAAGGAGACCCAGGCGGTCAGCGCGGGGAAGGACTCGAGGGCGCGCAGGATCGCTTCGGCTTCCTCGAGCGAGGGCATCGTCTCAAAGGCGATGAGATCCGCGTCGGTTTCGGCCAGCACCGCCAGACGTTCGGCGTGGAAGCGGACCAGTTCGTCGAAGGCGATTGTGTAGCGGCCATGGTATTCCGCACCATTGTGCAGGGCTGCGCCGTAGGGACCGAGGGAAGCAGCAATCCAGATGCGCCGGGGGTTTTCGCGGCCATACTGCTCGCGCGCCTGGTGGGCGATTGCGACCGACTGCTGCAGAGCGCGAGCGGCCTCCGCGGCAGGGCGGCCCAGCTCGCGATAGCCGAGCGCGGAGACCTGGTAGCTGGCCGTCGCGATGCAGTCGGCCCCGGCGCGGAGATAGTCGAGGTTAACCGCGGCGATAGTCTCCGGCGAGTGATCCAGCACATGGGCCGACCACAGCGGCCCGGAGATGTCGCAGCCGCGGCGCTCCAGTTCGGTGGCCAGGGCGCCGTCGAGCACGCGGATGGAGGCGAAATGGATCGCGTCGCGCGGGGTCACCCACCCAGGATACAGCGCGGGATGGGTTCCGATCTGAATTGGCAGGCCTTCACGGGAGATCCGGGGACGAAGGCGGCGGCGCGGGTTGAGCTAGAACGTGTTGCCAACGTTATTGAAGAAATTGCCGATGGTGCTGGTCAGGCGGGTCATGGAAGCCACCAGGGCGAGAGCCATGACGGCGAGAATCAAGCCGTACTCGACCAGGTCCTGACCGGACTCCTCCCGAAGCAGATCCAGCAGGCGCGTTGTGGCGAGGCTCATAAGCAGTCTCCTTACGACTGGCGTGCGGCCACGGAGCAGCGAAGGAGATCCAGGCCCCGCTGGAAGTGGTTAAAGGTAAGATCGACGATTTGAGTGTTCACTTCAATGGCTGCCTTGTGCTATTACGCCGGTGCCCAGGTGGTAGACGGCGCGTGGAGACCCAGAATTCGCTCAGGGGGATGGAGGATTCGCCGAGGCCGACGCGACCGGATGATTGCGGGACGCTCGCAGGTCGAGTAAACTGAAGAAACGTCGAGGCTAAACGACGAGTCGGGGAGTGGCTCAGCCTGGTAGAGCACCTGGTTCGGGACCAGGGGGTCGGAGGTTCAAATCCTCTCTCCCCGACCATTTAGAAGCAACAAGTTAGCTGGACCGAGTCGCCGGATTTCCACTGGGGCACCCCCAAAAGGGCACCCATTGGGAATTCCGGTTTTCAGGTTTTTCCCGCGTTTTTGTGGGAACCGGAGGCTTGGCTGCCGGTGCCGCAAAGACCGCAGCCACAGCATTCGAGACGGCATTGACTCGCTCGTCCCACCAGGTCCTCGAGTATCCGTCCAGGGTCATGCTGGTTTGAGAATGACCCATATTGTCGCGAGCGACTTCAGGGCGTGCCCCTGTCCGACGCATGAGGCTGGCATGCATCGTACGGAAGCTTCGGAAGTCGATCGTTCTGGGCAGACCGAGTTTGATCGCCGCAGGTTTGATGTGCCTGTGCAAAAGGTTGTGGGTGTCCAGGGAATTCCCGGCCTTGTTGGCAAAGACCAGGTCTTCAACACCGTGGAACTTTGAACGCTCCCACGTGGTCCGGAGCGCCGCGGCGATCATTCCAGCACTGTCCAGCGGCACCTCTCGCTCTCCAGCGTCGGTCTTCACGTCGTCGAACTCGCCGTCATAGACGCGCTCGATGATCGAGATGCGATCGTGTGCGACTCGGTTCCAGCGAAGCGCCAGAACTTCGCCAACACGCATCGATCCGAAAACGATCAGTACTACGATCGAGCGAGTCGGTTCCGGAAGAGCATCCAGCATGGCACGGATCTGCGGCAGTTCGAGCAGAACCGGAGCCTTGCGTGCCTTCCTGCGAGGCAGCTTAACCCCAATGGCCGGGTTCCGTTCGAGCATCCGCCAGACCACACCCTGGTTAAGAGTGGAGCGAAAGGCGCCGTGCATCCCTTTGATCGTCTTCGGCGCAAGGCGGGGATGGAATGAGTTGAACCACTCCTGGAGTGCCACCGTCGTGAGCTTCGTGAGTTTCACGTCGCCCCATTTCGGCAGGAGGTATATGTCGAAATGATCGTTGTAGCTTTTCACCGTCGAGTTCTTCAGGTGCTTCCAGGTCAGTTCCCGACATTTCGCCAGGAGGGTTGAGAGGGTTTCATCCTGACTGGGATACGTTGCCGGATCGTTGTTCCGACGATTGACACCGAGCATGAACTCGTCGGCCAGGCGCTGCGCCTCCATACGGGATGACGCCTTCTTCTTGCCCCAGACCTTCGATCGTTTCCTGCGCGGCAGCGTGCCGTAATCCCAGTAAACGACTTTCCATTTCGTCCCGAGGTCCATGACCCCGGGATGCTGATAGCGTTCTCGCACCACGGGCTTCTTTCCGCGGCGCTTCAACCGTGCTACAGAACTATCAGGACCGTGCTTCACTGGCAAGGCCCCGATCCATCGAGGAACGCGCGGAGCGCGGCCGGCCTGAACCGAATGTAGTACCCGAGACGGAGCACGCCGGGGATTTGATCGGCATGGCCATAGATCCAGCTCGTGTTGACCTGAAAGAGGTCGGCCACCTCGGCCGGCTGCAGAAGGGGGGTCATGCCTCCCAGCCACTCTTCGAGCGCAGTGCCCCGGAACCTCAGGTTGCGTCCGAGGCGAAAGGTTCCAGGGATAGCCTCTGAGTGCGATGCAACCCAAGTTTCAGGAACCGACAGCAACCTGGCTACTTCGGCTTTTGTCAAAACGGATTGTTGTGGGGAACGGTTGAACTCCACCGTAATGTGTGTTTGCGTCACCGGTGCTTCTCCCATACGCGGCGGCCGGGTTCGCCCGGCATGCGTAAGGACGGCCGAGCGCACCCGCACCCGACCATTTGGAGACTGTCCATATCTGAGAAGGCGGAGCAGTCCGCCCCCCACTTCTTAATACCTCTGCGGGCCTTTTGGAACATGCTACGGGACCTTTCCGCGTTGGCGGTGACCTTGTGGTATGGCTCGACCTTAGGCGACACGGGGGGACCCACCAAAGCTCCGGGGAGCAATTTCCTCTGCAACCTGCTCGATCGCCATACCGAGAGCATCCCTGCGAACCGCCGCGGAGGGAATAAGGTGAAACACCCAGAGCGAGAGCCAGTGAGCCAGCCAGGCGACTTCCATCTCGAAATCGGCAGGGTTCGGACGACACGCGCGGATGATCTCCTCCGCGCTTAGCCGAGACGGAGCGCGGTCGCGGGGAAGAGTTCCCTTTTCTTCCGCGCCGACCAGCGCTGCGTACGCTTCCTCCAGTATCTCGGAGGCATATGCGTCGCGGACACCGTCTTCGTGCAGCCAGCTAAGAATTGCCTCGCTCCCTTCGGCGGCATCGGAGATCCGGGGATAACAAGCGATTTCGATCGACTGACGAAACGAGCGAGATATGCCGCAGTCAGAGACACCGGAAGATTTAGATTCCTGCCGCGCTGAGGTGCCGTTCACCCGGCGGATCAGCTCGTTCCGGGAGATCCGACCGAGCCGAAATGCCTCCAGATCGACCGGATCAGCATCGAGAAGCTGCAGGAGGATGCGAATGGTGCCCTCAGAGACGTCGAGGGCTTTGGCCACCTGCCGGCGGCTGACGCCGGCGCTGACAATGGGAGAGATTGCCTGAGCGCGTTCGTGGTCGGGGAGGGTGTGCCAGTTCGCCCGAAGGTCGGCGATGGCAGAAGAGATGCTATTCACGGGTTGGAGTTCCTCAACAGGAGGTATCCTGCCCGTCTATCTAGTATAGGAATTCTTGGTGCGATCGATGATTTCGGTCAGTCATAGTGCTTCCTGCACCGCATCCAGGTCCAAAGCTCCCGCAATTGCTCACATCAGCCTCGCAGGCACCTTCTCACGGCGGCCGACTGCCACCAAAATGGGGCGGCGAAGGCCTGAGTTTCGGCTTAAACTGGCTCTTCCATGCCGATCACCCCAGAAGACAAAGCTCGTCAGAAAATTGACGTCTTGCTGGCGCAGGCGGGCTGGATCGTCCAGAACCGGAAGGACGCCAACATCGACGCCGGCCCCGGCGTCGCGATCCGTGAGTTCTCCCTGGGGCAAAGCCATGGCGAAGCCGACTACCTCCTGTTTGCAAACGGTCAGGCAGTCGGAGCCATTGAGGCCAAGAGGGAAGGCTCAACCCTCATCGGGGTTGAGAAGCAAACCCAGAAGTACAGCGAGGGCCTTCCCGAGGCGCTGCCCGCGCCAATTCGGCCGTTGCCCTTCTGTTACGAGTCCACCGGCGTTGAGACCCGCTTCACCAATCTGCTTGAGCCCGAGGCCGCAAGCCGTCCGACTTTCGCCTTTCACACTCCGGCAACACTGTCGCGGTGGCTGCAGGACGAACTGGCCATCCCCGGCTCCGCGCCCAAAGCCCGGCTCCAGTCGATGCCCGACCTGATTGAGACCGGCCTCCGCCCCGCCCAGATCACGGCCATCCAGAACCTCGAAGGCTCCCTCCGCCAAGGACGCCGCCGCGCCCTGATCCAGATGGCCACCGGCGCCGGCAAGACCTACACCGCCTGCAATTTCCTCTATCGCCTCATCAAATTCGCCGGTGCGCAGCGTGTCCTCTTCCTCGTCGACCGCGCTAACCTCGGCCGCCAGGCCCTGAAGGAGTTCCAGGCCTTCCGGACCCCCGATGACGGCCGCCTCTTCACCGAGCTCTACAACGTCCAGCACCTGCAATCGAACCGCATCGACTCCGTCGCCAAGGTCTGCATCGCCACCATCCAGCGCGTCTACTCCATGCTCCGCGGCGAAGAGCTGGACACTGATCTCGAAGAGCAGTCCGGCGCGTCCCTCGAAATGCTCCGCCGCCCGCCCGACCCCATCGTCTACAACCCGGCTCTGCCCATCGAGAGCTTCGACATCATCGTCACCGACGAGTGCCACCGCTCCATCTACAACCTCTGGCGCCAGGTGCTCGAATACTTCGACGCATCCCTCATCGGCCTTACCGCCACGCCGTCGAAGCAGACCGTGGGCTTCTTCCAGCAGAACCTCGTCATGGAGTACCCCTTCGACCAAGCCGTCGCCGACGGCGTCAACGTCGACTTCGATCTCTACACCATTCGCACCCTCATTTCCGAGCACGGCAGCACCATCAACGCCGGCTTCCAGGTCGACTACCGAGACCGTCAGACCCGCAAGGTTCGCTGGGAGCTGGCCGACCAGGACATCCCCTACGCCTCCGAGGAGCTCGACCGCCGCGTCGTCACGCCTGATCAGATCCGCACCATCGTCCGCACTTTCCGCGACCGGCTCTTCACCGACATCTTCCCCGGCCGCGAGGAAGTCCCCAAGACGCTCATCTTCGCCAAGGATGACAGCCACGCCGAGGACATCGTCCAGATCGTCCGCGAGGAGTTCGGCAAGGGCAACGACTTCGCCCAGAAGATCACCTACCGCAGTGGTGCCGCCAAGGTGCGCGTCAAGAAGACCGACAAAGACGGCAACGAGTACGAGGTCGACGAGTGGGTCTCCGGAAATCTCAAGCCGGAGCAACTGCTCAACGAATTCCGCACCGCCTACAATCCCCGTATCGCCGTCACCGTGGACATGATCGCCACCGGCACCGACATCAAGCCGCTCGAAATCGTCATGTTCATGCGCTCGGTCAAAAGCCGCACCATGTTCGAGCAGATGAAGGGCCGCGGCGCCCGCACCGTCACGCCCACAGAACTCAAAAACGTCACACCCGACGGCCGCAACAAAGACCACTTCGTCATCATCGACGCCGTCGGTCTCGAACCGGAAAAGATGGAGGAGACGCAGCCGCTCGAACGCAAGCGCAACGTCTCCCTCGAAAAGCTCTTCGAGCTGGTCACCTTCGGCAACCGCGATGCCGACGTGCTCAGCTCCATCGCCTCGCGCCTCACCCGTCTCGACCGCCAGCTCACGCCCAACGACCGCATTGCCATCACCGACGCCGCCGGCGGCCGGCCCCTCGCGTCGATTGCTGGGGAGATCGTCGCCGCGCTCGATCCCGACCGGCACATCGATGCGGCCCGCTCCCTCACTGCCGGCGCTGATCCGGGCGAAGATCACATTGTCGAGGCGCGCAAGCAGCTGATCGGCGACGCCGCGAAGACCATCGCTGCCAATCCGAAGCTCCGCAACCTGATCGTTGCTGTAAAAAAGAGTTACGAACAGATCATCGACACGGTCAGTCAGGACCAGTTGCTCGAAGCCGGCCCCGCGGAGGCCATCCGCGACCGCGCTCTGCGCATGGTCCAGACCTTTGAGCAGTTCCTCCAGACGCACAAGGACGAAATCGAAGTGTTGCAGATTCTCTACAGCAAGCCCTACGCCGCGGGCTTGTCGCTCAGGGACGTGAAATCGCTCGCCGGGATGCTCCAGAAGCCCATCGACGGCAGCCCGCGCGCCACGCCCGACCAGCTCTGGCACGCCTACGAGCGGCTCGATGCGTCGCACGTGCGCGGCACACGAACGGAGGTCGCCGCCGATCTCGTCAACCTCGTGCGCTTTGCCTTGAAGCAGAAGAGCGAACTCATGCCGCGCCGGGCGGAAGTCGAGGGCCGCTTCGCCGGCTGGCTCAACCAGCAGAAGAGTGCGGGCGTGGTTTTCAATCCAGATCAAATGCGGTGGCTCGAAGCCATCCGCGACCACATCGCTTCCAGCCTGGCCGTCGAGCCGGACGACTTTGATCTGGATCCCTTCGTCGCCTGGGGCGGACTCGGAAAAGCGCAGCAGGTGTTCGGTGAGCGATTCTTCCCGCTGCTCAGCGAGCTGAATGAGGTGCTGGCGGCATGAGCGGTGAGGTGGGAGAAAGCCAATCCACAGCCCGAACTGTGCTGCAGCGTACCGCCTCGGGCCGGGAGCGGACTTTGCCCGCACTGCCCCCGGGTTGGGTGTGGACCACAATGGGAGAGATTGCGGGGGTATTCAGAGGTGCCTCGCCGCGCCCCAAGGGCGATCCTCGGTATTTCGGGGGTTCGATTCCCTGGATCATGATCTCGGATGTCACAAAACAACCCGGGAAATACCTCTTCAGCACACGAGAAGGTGTCACCGAAGCCGGCGCCGCGTTGTCACGCCGACTGCCGGCAGGCAGTCTGATCCTTTCCAACAGCGGCACTATCTGTGTCCCGAAGATTCTCAGGGTCGAGGGCTGCATTCATGACGGATTTGTCGCCTTCGACGGCCTCCAAGAGGCAGTCGATCTTGATTACACCTATTGGTGGTTTGAATATGTTCGGCCTCGGATGATCGAAGAGAACCGCCAAGGAATGACGCAGGTAAATCTCAACACTGACATCGTGCGCGAGATCCATTTCCCCCTTGCTCCGCGCGAAGAGCAGCACCGGATCGTCGACGAAATCGAGAAACAGATCACGCGCCTCGATGCGGCGACGACAGCGTTGAAGCGGGTGCAGGCGAACCTGAAGCGCTACCGCGCGTCCGTGCTGAAGGCGGCATGCGAAGGCCGCCTGGTTCCCACCGAGGCCGAACTCGCCCGCAAAGAGGGCCGCGATTACGAACCCGCCGATCAACTCCTCCAGCGCATCCTGCGCGAACGCCGCGCCCGCTGGGAGGCCGACACGCTGGCAAAGATGATCGCCTCCGGTAAGCCCCCGAAAGACGATCGCTGGAAGCAAGGCTATAAGGATCCGGCGGCCCCTGAAATGTCGGAGCTGCACAGCTTGCCTGAAGGGTGGGCATGGACATCGCTTGACCAACTCGCCTTGGTGCAAGGTGGAGTCACGAAGGGACAGAAGCGGAAACCGGACGATGCTCTGCGAGCGGTCGCATACTTGCGAGTCGCGAATGTTCAACGGGGCTATCTTAAGCTCGAAGAAGTAAAGGAAATTGAAGCCACCGAGCCAGAAATCCTCGAGTTGGCATTACGCCGTGGCGATGTACTACTCAACGAGGGTGGAGATCGCGACAAGCTCGGGCGCGGATGGATCTGGGAAGAACAGCTGCCACTATGCATCCATCAGAACCATGTCTTTCGTGCCAGGCCGATTCAGCCATACGTGGATCCTATTTTCCTTGCCTCGTACACAAACAGTTTCGGTCAGCAGTACTTTTTCGATGAGGGCAAGCACACCACGAACTTGGCATCTCTCAGCATGACCAAATTGAAGGCTCTGCCCGTGCCATTGCCGCCATCATCTGAACAGACTCGAATTGTAGAACGGCTTTCAGCCGCTCTCACCGACCTCGATCGCCAGGAGAGGCAAATTCCGCTGGGCCTACTGAGATCCGATAGCTTGCGACGGTCTATCCTCAGTTCCGCCTTTTCTGGCACTTTGACCGAGCGAGATCCGAACGATGAGCCCGCGTCCGACCTGCTGAAGCGAATTCATGCAGAGCGCGGCGCAGAACGATCAGGCTTCAGGTCCCGCCGCAAGGAGGAGCCGGCATATGCCTGAAACCGGCACCACGCGCCCCGGCTACATCAATCGCAACCGCCAGGTCGTCATCCGGGACACCGGTCGTCCGGGCATAGACCATCTTCAGAGGATTTATCAACTGGGCTGCTCCGCCTGCGGCCACGTCTACGGCCCAAACGGCAGCGACATCCACGAACGCAAGTGCCCGTGTTGCCAGGGCGGCCAACCGGGCCTTGCATATCAGGCCCGAAAGCAATGAAGGCACCAAGAAACATCATCCTGAGCCGGAAAGGCTGGGACAGTAAAGCTGGAGGATTTCCGAGTCCCATCCTGCCCGATGGCTCGCTCGGAATGATCCCGATCCCCGACTGCAATTCGGGCGTCACCTATTCACATCTTTTTTTCTCTGATGGCCGCTGCATGGGGCCTGTGGTGGAACGGCTCAGCAAAGGGAAGATATTGCCCGAACACCACGTACACCTCGATCCTGATCTGCGGGATGAAATGGTAAAGAGACGCTTCGCTTTCAGACCAGCGTTCGGGCAGTGCGGGCCGGCCCAGTCCCACCTGAGCAATCGGGCGGCTGGTGCGGAGAACGACCTATTTCTATTCTTCGGTCTATACCGCCCGGTAGACGACGAGTGGCGGTATCAGAAATCTGATCCCCAGCACGTCATGTTCGGATGGCTGCAGGTTGAGCGGGCAATTTCGCTCTCTCCTGGGAATGCCATCCCAACTCATCAGAAGCTCCACCCGCATGTTATCCCGTCCGGTATCGTCGCTTCCGAGCTGAAACGCCAGAAACGGGACAACAACACTCTTTACCTGGGGCGCGATCGATTGTCATTCGCGCCATCGCTTCCCGGCGCCGCTGTGTTCCAGAGGCCCTACCGGAACGCGGCGCACGACGTGCGCAGATTGTCGACACATGGACACGAACATTGTTCCCGGTGGACTCTGCCAGCCTTTTTCCGTGAGCTTTCGAACATGGGAACGAAGCAGCCGCGCTGCTCAGGCGATACATGGTGTCCGCAGCGGAAGGGACCCGGGCAGGAATTTGTTTTGAAAGTGACTAAGGAGATTGAGGCAGACGTGATGACATGGCTGAAGCGGCTATTCGCCTATGCAGAATAAGGAACCAAAGTGACCAGTAACGGCATCGTCCAGAAGCTCTGGAACTATTGCAACATCCTGCGGGATGACGGGCTCTCCTATCAGGACTACATCGAGCAGCTCACCTTCCTGCTCTTTCTGAAGATGGCCGATGAGCGGCAAAAGCTGCTGCCCACAAAGGACACGCTGATTCCACGGGCGCTGGATTGGCAGAGCCTGGAGCGGCTCGACGGCGACGATCTGGACACGCACTACAAGCACATCCTGACCGAGCTGGGACGGAAGCCCGGCCTGCTGGGGACGATCTTCAGAAAAGCGCAGAACAAGATTCAGGATCCGGCCAAGCTGAAACGGCTGGTGAGCGACCTGATCGGCCGCGAGCAGTGGACCACGCTGGGCGTGGACGTAAAGGGCGACGCCTACGAGGGACTGCTTGAAAAGAACGCCGCCGACGTGAAGGGCGGCGCCGGCCAGTACTTCACGCCGCGCGCCCTGATCCAGGCGATTGTCGACGTGATGGGTCCTGAGCCTGGACAGCTCATTCACGACCCGGCCTGCGGCACGGGCGGATTTCTGCTGGCAGTGCATGACTTCATCACGAAACACAACACCCTGGACAAGGACGACAAGCGTTTTCTGAAAGAGAAGGCACTTTCAGGCGTCGAGATTGTCGACGCGGCGGCGCGCCTGTGCGCGATGAACCTGTTTCTGCACGGCGTGGGCGGCGAGGATTCGATCACGGTGAACGATGCGCTGATCAGCCGCGGCAGCCGCGAGTATGACATGGTGCTGACGAATCCCCCGTTTGGGAAGAAGTCGAGCATCACGGTGATCGGCGAGGACGGCGACGAGCAGCGCGAGACGCTGACCATCGTGCGCGACGACTTCTGGGCGACAACCAGCAACAAGCAGCTCAACTTTCTTCAGCACGTGCGCTCGCTGCTGAAGATCGACGGCCGGGCAGCGATTGTGGTCCCGGACAATGTGCTGTTCGAAGGCGGTGCCGGCGAGACGATTCGCCGCCGCCTGCTCCACGATTGCGACGTCCACACGCTGTTGCGCCTGCCCACGGGAATCTTCTACGCGCAGGGAGTGAAGGCGAACGTGCTCTTCTTCGACCGCAAGGTCGCCAGCGAAAAGCCCTGGACGAAGAGGCTCTGGATCTACGACTTCCGCACCAACGAGCACTTCACGCTGAAGACGAACCCCCTGAAGCGCGAAGATCTCGACGATTTCGTCGCCTGCTACCACGCCGACAACCGCCACAAGCGGAAGGAAACCGATCGCTTCCACGCCTTCACCTATGACGAACTGATCAAACGAGACAAAGCCAGTCTGGACATCTTCTGGCTCCGCGACGAAAGCCTCGAAGACGCCGCCAACCTCCCAGCCCCCGACGTGATCGCCGCCGAGATCGTCGAGGACCTGCAGGCCGCGCTGGACGAGTTCGCCCTGATCGCCGCGGACTTGCGGAAGTGAAACACTCGTCGAGCGGCGCATGCTATGCTGTTCGCGTTTCCGCGGCAGCCGCTGAGCTAAAGCGTTCGCGGCATCTTGAGCGAATCCGATAATCGTTTGTCGCGTGCTTGGAGGACCAGCTACTCGAGGTGACACCCGATGGACACAACCAAGGCGACGATTGCGAAGCATGCCCACTTGACTCAAAGGCGTCGCGCGATCCCGATACATGGCACGGCTCAACTTACCTACTACATCTCGGAAGGCGTCTTAGTCGGGTACATCGGGACGCAGATGATCACCATTGAGGCCTGGAGTGGGGGTGGGGCTGGAAGCAAAAACGTAATGGCAACAAAGACGCGGGTAGCGAGAAAAGCGGCTCCGCATACAGACGACGCGAACAACCCATACAGCACGGGGGTGGCCGAGCACGGCAGCGTGCGGGGCGGGCCACTTCCTACGGGGAGTTATACGATCGGGATTCCAACTGTGCATAGGAACTTGGGGCTCAGCGCAATGCTTACCTACCATTCGCGTTTTCGGACGCGGACAGGCGGCTTCGCGATTCACGGCCAGGGGCCGAAGGGCAGCGACGGTTGTATTGTCATTCCGGATGCTCATTTCCGGAGTCTGATGGATGCTCTCAAGAAGAGCGGCGGGGGACATCTGCAAGTACTGCAGGCAATGGAAGACTGCGCATTCGGTTAATCTTCGGAGCCGCCGAGGGAGCGCCCTGAAGGGCGCGGGGGCGGGGGAAGAAGAAGGAATAGTGAGGTTGAGCGGGGAGAAGAAAGGAAAGTTCACTTCCTGCCGGATGCAGAGAGGCCGGGTCTAAAAGAGTGGCCGGAGGGGCGGAGGGGCCGCGTTAGATCGGTCACGGGAGTAGTGGAAACAACTGATACGCATCTGTTTACCTATACTAGAGCGACTGGTTCGAGGGGCGGCCGGGTGCGTAACGTACCAAAAGTGACCGTGCTCCGTTGGGAAATCGCTATCCCCGG
>JBKICP010000386.1:0-3667 GCA_046567085.1 Acidobacteriota bacterium | reverse complement strand
GTGCCGAAGCAGTCGGCCAAGCCGAAGTATGTGCTGGTGAACGGCGACGAGTCGGAGCCGGGGACGTGCAAGGACCGGCTGATCTTCGAGCACGATCCGCACTCGGTGATCGAGGGCACGATTATCGCGGGGCTGTCGATCGGGGCGCGGATGGGCTTTATCTATCTGCGCGGCGAGTACCGGTACCTGTTGCAGATCATGGAGCGCGCGGTGGCGCAGGCGTACACGAAGGGATTTCTGGGCAAGAATATTTTTGGCTCGGGGATCGATTTCGACGTGGTGACGCAGACGGGCGCGGGCGCGTACGAGGTGGGCGAGGAGTCGGCGCTGATGGAGTCGCTGGAAGGCAAGCGCGGGGTGCCGAGGATCCGGCCGCCCTTCCCTGCTGTGGTGGGGCTGTACGGCGGGCCGACGATCATCAATAACGCCGAGACGATTGCGACGGTGCCGCACGTTTTCCGGCTGGGCGGCGCGGAGTACGCGAAGCTGGGCACGGAGCGCAACGGAGGCACGCGGCTGTTTTGCCTGAGCGGGCATGTGAATCGGCCGGGCGTGTACGAACTGCCGATGGGCTACAACCTCCGGAAGATGATCTATGAGGTAGGCGGCGGGATTCGCAACGGGAACCAGCTGAAGGCGGTGGTTCCGGGCGGGTCGTCGACGCCGGTGCTGTTGCCGGAAGAGATCGATATCGGAATGGATTTCGATCAGGTAGGCAAGGCGGGGTCGATGCTGGGCTCAGGCGGCGTGGTGGTGCTCGATGAGACCGTCTGCATGGTGGAGTTTGCGCTGCGGACGATGAAGTTCTACCAGCACGAGAGCTGCGGCTGGTGTATTCCCTGCCGCGAGGGGACGGACTGGCTGAAAAAGTCACTGACACGGATCCATGCAGGCGGAGGGGTCGATCAGGACATCGACAACATCAAGTACCTGGCGGAGAACATGCTGGGGCGGACGTTTTGTCCGCTGGGCGATGCGGCGGCGATGCCGACGCTGGGATTCGTGAAGAAGTTTCGCAAGGAGTTTGAGGATCACCTGGACGGCAAGGGGTGTCCGAAGCACCAGGCGGCGGAGCGGGAACCGGCGCTGGTCTGATGAAAACGCGAGACCTGGTTCGTCTCGTTGAGGCCGATGGCTGGCAATTTCATTCGCAGCGTGGAAGCCATCGGCAGTATGTGCATCCGGTGAAACCCGGGCGAGTCACCATTCCGATTCACGCGGGCAAAGATATTCATGGCGGGCTGCTGCAAAGTATTCTGAAGCAGGCGGGTTTGAAATGACGAAACGCTATCTGGTGGTTTACGAAAAGGGGTCTGCAAATTACAGCGGATACGCGCCCGATGTTCCGGGATGCGGATCAGTCGGCGACACCCTGGAGGAGATGCGTTCCAACATGAAAGAGGCACTGGAATTCCACCTGGATGGCCTCGCTGACGACGGAATGGCAGCACCTGAACCTGTTACATCGAACATCGATTTTCGTGAGGACGATCCGGAACACGGAGTCCAGCACTGCGTTGTGGAATGGCTTGAGATCCGCGTACCAGAACCGAGGAAGGTTGCAGCAATCGCGTAATGGCTGACGTTACATTCACCGTCGATGGCAAGAAACTGACCGCGCCTGCGGGCACGCTGCTGATTGAGGCGTGCCGGGCGCACGGGATCGAGATTCCGGCCTTTTGCTACTACCCTGGACTTTCGCTGCAGGCCGCGTGCCGCATGTGCGTGGTGCGCATCGAGAAGGTGCCGAAGCTGCAGACGGCATGCACGACGCCGGTGGCCGAGGGCATGGTGGTGACCACGGAGAGCCCGGAGATCGCGCAGGCGCGCAAAGCAACGATCGAACTGCTGCTGGGGAACCATCCGCTGGACTGCCCGGTGTGCGATGCGGGCGGCGAGTGCGAACTGCAGGACATGACGTTCAAGTACGGCGCGCACGAATCGAAGTTCGTCGATATCAAGAATCACCGCGAGGAGCAGCAGTGGTCGCCGGTGGTGTTCTTCGATCGGCCGCGCTGCATCCTCTGCTATCGCTGCGTGCGGGTGTGCGGCGAGGGGATGGATGTGTGGGCGCTGGGCATCCAGAATCGCGGCTCGGGATCGGTGATCGCGCCGAACCAGCAGGATCATCTGGAGTGCGAAGAGTGCGGGATGTGCATCGATATCTGCCCGGTGGGCGCGCTGACCTCGGGGACGTATCGGTATAAGACGCGGCCGTGGGAGATGTCGCATGTGGGCACGGTGTGCGCGCACTGCGGCGACGGGTGCAAGACGACCCTGGGCGTGCGGCGCGCGAATGACGGCATGGAGATCGTGCGCGGGGACAACCGCGACAAGTCGGGGATCAACGGCGACTTTTTATGTATCAAGGGCCGTTACGCATTCGATTTTGCGAATCGCGAGAACCGGCTGACGAAGCCGATGATCCGCGGGGCGAACGGGCGGCTGGAAGAGGTGAGCTGGGATCAGGCGATCGAGTTTGCCGGGAAGAAGCTGAAGGAGATTCGCGACAGCAAGGGCGGCCAGGCGATCGGGGTGATTGGGTCGAACCGGACGACGAACGAAGAGTCGTACCTGCTGCAGAAGTTTGCGCGGACGGTGGTGGGGACGAACAATATCGACCACCATCGGACGGCGGATTATCCGGCGTTCGCTGCGGCGATGAGCGGTCAGGCCGAGGCTTCGCTGCGGGAGATTGCGGCGGCGAAGGCGATTCTGCTGCTGGGGAACGATCCGACGGAGCAGCATCCGGGGCTGGCGTGGCAGATTCGCACGAACGTGCGGCTGCATCAGGCGCGGCTGTACGCGGCGAATCACAAGGCGATCAAACTGAAACGGCAGGCGACGGCGTTCCTGGAGATTCCGGAAGACGGCTATGCCGGTCTGGTGGCATGGCTGGGCGGGGAGGCGGCGCCGCTGGACGACGATGCGACGGCGGTTGCGTTCCGCGATGCGCTGCGCAAGGAAGAATCGCTGGTGGTGGTGTTCGGCTCGGAGTTCCGCGGACGGGATGTGGAGGCGCTGCTGGCGTGGGGCGCGAAGCTGCCCAACGTGAAGTTCGCCTGCCTTGGCGATTATGCCAACTCGCGTGGCGCGGCGGACATGGGGCTCTATCCCGATCTGCTGCCGGGCTATGTTCCGGTGGCGGCTGCGGGGCCCTTCTCGGATGAGTACGCGGGGATGCCGGGGACGCCGGGGCTCGATCTGCTGCAGATGTTCGACGCGGCGGAAGCGGGCAGGCTGGAGGCGCTCTATATTGTCGGCGCGAATCCGGTGGCGCGATTTGCACGGCACAGCGAGGCGCTGCACAAGACGTTCATCGTGGTGCAGGACATGTTCCTGACGGAGACGGCGCAGTTCGCGGATGTGATTCTGCCGGCGGCGAATCTGTATGAGAAGACCGGCACGGCAACGAATACTTTTGGCGATCTGCAACTGGTGAAGAAGGCGGCGGATCGCGCCGGAGTCCGGACGGACTTCGAGCTGATCGTGCGGATTGCGGCGGCGATGGGCGCGGATGTGAAGAAGCTGGTGCCCTTCGGCAAGGGAGGCACCCGGGCCGATATGGGGCAGGCGCGCGGGGCGCAGTCGGGCGAGGCCGATCGGCACGGTGTTTGGCTGGCGGCGCATCATCTGGAGCCGAAGCTGAGCCCGTTCGATCCGTTTG
>JBKICP010000385.1:0-4010 GCA_046567085.1 Acidobacteriota bacterium | reverse complement strand
TGAACTTCGGGCAGGTCGGTAAAGGTTGCGATCAGCCGCTTCTTTTGCGATACCATCCCGCGCAGATACGGCATCAGCCCCGTGGCAATCGTCCCGCGGTCCTGCCGGGTCTGCGCCACAGCGCCGCCAAAGGCCGGCGACTTCCGCCGCTCTTCGTGCGCATGCACAAACTGGCCAAGCTGATCGATCATCGTGATCGTGTTCAGATACGATTCCCGCTGCGTCTCACCCCAGGTAAACAGCCCGTGACCACCCAGCACGATGCCGTCGCATCCCGGGTTCTCCTCCACCGCGCGCCGCATCATCAGACCCAGCTCGAATCCCGGACGCTGCCACGGCAGCCACACCAGCTTGTGTCCGAATTCGCGATTGAACTCCTCCATTTTGATCTTGCCGTTGGCCGCCGCCGCCATCGCAATCGCCCAGTCCGGATGCAGGTGATCCACATGAGGAAACGGCAGGAACGCATGCAGCGGCGTGTCGATCGAAGCCGCCACCGAGTTCCTGCCGAAGGTGCACAGCGGATACAGCTCCACCATCGCGTCTTCCAGCGCCACGCCCTGGTACTGCTTCTCCAGCGCCAGCACTCGATCCTGATACAGAGTGGCAAAGCCGGAACGCTTCATGCTGCCCAGGTCGCCGCCGCTGCCCTTCACCCACAGCACCTCAGTGGCTTCCCCCGTCAGCGGGTCCTGCTGCCGTAACTTCGAGCTGGTGTTTCCACCCGCGAAGTTCGTGATGCGCAGATCGGCGCCCAGCAGGTTCGAGCGATAGCGCAGTAATTCCGGCTCATCCAGCGTGGAGGCCGTCTTTTCATCCCACAGATCCTTCAGAAAGCGCAGCGACATCTTGGTTTTTCCCATGTTGGATCAAAATCTCGATCCCATCATGGCACATCAAGATCAATAGAGCAACTGTTTCTATAGGAATATGGAACGCAAACAGCTCTCCTCGCCCGCGGAGGCATCCATAGGCCCCGGCAACCGCTAATGATTGCCGAACCCGGCTTGCTCCAGATTTTCGCGCGTCACCACTTTGTGTTCCACATGGTTATAGGGAGCAACCGTCTGGCCGCGCAGAATCGCAAGCCCCAGCTGAATGAGCCGCGGCCCATACGTGGCAACCTCATGGGAAACCGAGCCAACCCACGGGCTGCCGGGGTTCCGAATCTGCTCGATGGCTTCCGGGATGCAGTCCTGCCCGGCAAGGAACACCTGCTTCTCGCGCTTCAGCTCCTTCACCGCCTCCAGAGCGCCGAGAGCAGCGGTGTCCGTGGCCGCGGCGATCAGAATGTGCCGGTCGCGCGGATGACGGCTCAGAAACTCGGCAATCGCTCGCCGGCTGCGCTCCCGTATGCCGCGCGTATCGATGCGGACAAAGGACTCAATCGGCAATTTAGGCAGCTTCCCGCGAATCCCCTGAAATACCCCGGTGATTCGGCTCTGCACCAGCGGGCCGGCATCTTCGATATCCAGCCCCAGCACCCAGTCCACCTTCTCGTTCCAGTGCTCAATCGCACAGTCCGCCAGCAGTTCGCCGGCTTCCACCCCGACCCGGTAGTTATCCACTCCGAAGTAGGTGGCGTGGGGGTGAGGAATATCCACGGCGATCAGCGGAATCCCCGCGGAAACAATCTTGTCCGCGATTATGGGCGCCACCTGCTGATCGATCTGGAACTCCAGCACCAGGTCCACATGCTCCTGGACGAATTCTTCGGCGTTCTTCACCGCGGTAGCGCCATCGTAGCGATTGTCCCGTATCAGCAGGTCCACGCCGGCCTGGTCCGCCGCCGCCTGCAGACTGGCCGCCACGGCCTCGGAGAACGGCATCTCCGCGCTCTGCTTCGCAAATCCGAAGCGCACCTTGCGCGGACGGCTCACCAGCCGGTACAGCCCGTCCTGCGACTGCGCCAGATATCCGCGATGCACAAATGTCTTCAGGATGCGATAAACCGTCGTCTTGGAGACGCGCGTCCGCTGGTAAATGGATTCCAGCGTCATCGGTTTGTCTTCCTGCTGCAGAAGCTCGAGAATGTCCAGCGCTTTTGAAAGAATCGGGATCAGATAAAGACGCTTGGCTGAGGTCTTAGGCAAGTCGGTACTCCCTCAAGAGGTGCGGTTCTGCCTCAATAGTATGTTTCCTATACGAAACATACTATTCCCAATTCGAATGCGTCGATGCCGCTGCCCTGCTTTGAGCCCTCAGACGTAGCTGGCCGCCGAGCGCGCGTTGCGCTCCCGCCGCTCTTTGTGGACCCTCTCCAGATAGCCCGATTCCCGCAGCGCCGCCAGCGGATCCTCCGGCAATCCCCGGCTGCGCCGCCAGTCCCGAATCGCAGGCCGCACATCATGCCAGAATGCCGACCGGAGACACTCCTCGGCTTCCACCAGCCGCGCTTCGCTCTGCAACTCCGCCAGCCGCTCCATGTCCACCAGCACTGCCTTCGCAAACAGCTCCTGCGCGGCGCAAACGGTTTGCACCATGGCTTCCATCTTGCCCTTCAGATTGTGGCTCTGGTCGATCATGAACGCCGTCTGCTCCAGCCCGGAAGCATCGGAGAGCAGCTCATAAAAGATCCGAAAGACCTGATAGGGATCGATGGATCCGATCGTCAGGTCGTCGTCCGCATACCTGCGATCGTTGAAGTGGAATCCACCCAGTGCCCGCTCCCGCAGCAGCCATGCGACAATCTGCTCGATATTCTGCCCCTGATAATGGTGTCCGGTATCCACCAGCACAAACGCCTGCGGTCCGGCATGCCGCGCCAGCAGCAGCGCCATGCCCCAGTCCGCTATATCCGTGTGGTAGAAAGCCGGCTCGAACGGCTTGTACTCGATCAGCATCCGCTGACCTTTTCCCAGCTGCGCGTGGGTCGCCGACATCGCCTCCATCAGCCAGTCGATGCGCCGCCGCATGTTCTGCGTGCCCGGATAATTCGAGCCATCCGCAACCCACAAGCTCACATCGCGCGACTGCAGCCGCTTCGCAATCTCCACCGAATCCAGCAGGTGCTGCCCCGCAATCGCCCGCACCTCCGCGCTGGGACTGCAGATGGACCCGTACTTGTACTCCTGCCTCTCAAACAGATTGGGGTTGATCGATCCCGCCCGCACTCCATACCGCTTTTCCAGCTCCTGAACCTGCGCCACGTCGCTTACTCCGCTGGGCAGATCCCACAGCACATGCAGCGCCAGCGTCGGAGTCATCCCCGTCAGCGCATGCACCTGGGCCGCATCCGCAAACTTTTCCTCAATCGACGTGGCGGCTTCAGCCTGCACGAACTTTCCAAAGCGTGTGCCGGTGTTGGCAAAACCCCACGACGGGAGCTCAATGGTAAGCCCATCCAGGGCCTGGCTGACCTTCTCTTCGGCAGTTTTCACACCCGCACCTTCATATAAAACATAATCCCTATTGAAATATGACTGGGATCGATTATGACCGCGCCCCCCGCTCCGAGTCAAAACAAAACCAGGCAAACTGAATTACTTCTGTCATTCCGCCTCGCGCGCCGCATCCGCCACCCTCAGTCATCCGCATCCCTTTCGGTGAATGCTCCATTCAGGCTCAGCATGAGAGCGATGGGGGGGACGGCATAAACCTCTCACCTGAAGCCGATTGTGTCAAACCGCGCGAAACGCAACATCGCATCGCAACACAAATGGGAAACTCTTTTCCCTGCGAAACGTTCTGCTGAAAGAGTAATATGGGTCTCGCCTTCGGCTGCAAAGAAATCAAAACCGCTCGTCCCGGCTATCGGCGCTCGCCAGAGCACCGATTTCCGGATGCGTCCCCCAGGGGAAGGGAGAAGAATGTCTTCGATTCTCGCCGGAATCGGCTGGCACACGATTGGCGCAGCGGCCGCTGCCTCCTTCTACGCGCCCATTGAAAAGGTAAGAAAGTGGTCCTGGGAAACCACCTGGATTGTCGCCGGCATTTTCTCCTGGGTGCTCCTTCCTGTCCTGGTCAGCCTCATTCTTCTTCCGCACTTTCTCGGCTTTTACTCCTCCATC
>JBKICP010000384.1:0-8056 GCA_046567085.1 Acidobacteriota bacterium | reverse complement strand
GGTGGCGCTGCCGATGCAGGAGTACCCGAGTTTATCGACGATTGGCTCGATTTCGAGGGCGGCGAGCTTGTGCTGAGGATTCGCGAGGGACTGACCGCGCTTGACGCCGAGTGCATGCGACAGTACGGAGCCCCCTTCGCAGGCTGCGAGCGGAAGAATCAGCAACAGATCCTGGACCGGATTGCCTGGCCGGAACGGGCAGCTCCGCAGGATGACGCGTTCGTCGGTTTCTTCAGCGAGTTCCGCGATCTGGTTCTCAGCGGCTTCTACACCAGCGAGACCGGAATACGCTACCTGCCCTACCTCGGCAACGAGCCTCAGCAGCGATGGCAAGGCTGTCCGGCATCCGTTCTTGAGCGGTTGGCACTCGTCGATAAAAATCGATCTCCCGCCCCCTGAGTTGCTGGGAAGGCGGCAACATTCTTAATCATGGGCGCAGCGGCACCGGCCGCACCTCTGCCGGGAGCGTCTCACCGAATCGGCAGGCGGAACGCGATCATTCTTCTTCAGGGATGCTTACGGGCGTCGCGGGCAATCCACGGCTGCCCTCCCATGGAAGAATAGAGACATGGCAGCCACGACAGATTCGAAACCAGAAGCTCCCGAGATCCACACCACCCCCAACTTCCTTCGCGAGATCATTGCGGAGGATGTGCGCCTGAAGAAGTATGGAGATGCGGTGGTGCAGACCCGGTTTCCACCCGAGCCGAATGGCTATCTGCATATCGGCCACGCCAAAGCCATCTGCCTGGACTTCGGCCTGGCGGATGAGTTCGGAGGCAGGACGAACCTGCGCTTCGACGACACCAATCCCGAGAAGGAAGAGCAGGAGTACGTCGATTCAATCCAGACGGATGTTCGCTGGCTCGGCTTCGACTGGGAGCGGCTGTGCTATGCGTCGGATTACTTCGGCCAGCTCTATCAGTGGGCGATTCAGCTGATTCAGGCGGGCAAAGCCTATGTGGACGACCTGTCTGCGGACGAGATCCGGCAGTATCGGGGAACGCTGACCGAACCGGGCAAGGACAGTCCGTACCGCAACCGTACGGTGGAGGAGAACCTGGACCTCTTCACACGCATGAAAGCGGGCGAGTTTCCGGACGGGAGCCGCGTGCTGCGCGCGAAGATCGATATGGCGTCACCGAACATCAATCTGCGCGACCCGATTATGTACCGCATCCTGCACGCGGAGCATCACCGAACGGGCAACGACTGGTGCATCTATCCGATGTACGACTACGCCCACGGACAGTCGGATTCCATTGAAAATGTCACGCACTCGATGTGCACCCTCGAGTTTGCCGATCATCAGCCGCTCTACCGCTGGTTCATTGAGCAACTGGGGATTTTCCCTTCGCAACAGATCGAGTTCGACCGGCTGAATCTGACGTATACGCTGCTGTCGAAACGCAAGCTGCTGCAACTGGTGCAGGAAGGCCGGGTCACCGGATGGGACGATCCGCGCATGCCGACTCTGTCGGGGTTTCGCAGACGCGGCTTCACGCCGGAGGCGATTCGGGTGTTTGTGGCCTCGCTGGGGGCGACGCGGACCAACGGCGTTATCGATTTCGAAATGCTGGAGCACATGCAGCGCGATGACCTGAATAAGCGAGCCACACGCGGCATGGCGGTGCTGCGGCCTCTAAAACTGGTCATTGACAATTACCCCGAGGGACAGACCGAGTACGTGGAGGTGGCGAACAACCCGGAGGATCCGATGGCGGGAACGCGGCAGGTGGCGTTTTCGCGCGAGCTCTGCATCGAGCAGGAAGATTTCCGCGAAGTGCCCCCGCCGAAATACTATCGGTTGTCGCCCGGCAAGGAAGTGCGGCTTCGCAATGCGTATTTCGTAACAGCGCACAACGTGGTGAAGGATCCGGACGGGAATGTGGTGGAGGTGCACTGCACCTACGATCCGGCGAGCCGCGGCGGGAATTCCCCGGATGGCCGGAAAGTGAAGTCGACGATGCACTGGGTGTCGGCGGCGCATGTGGTTTCCGCCGAGGTGCGGCTTTACGACAAGCTGTTTTCGAATCCGAATCCGCTGGATGTGCCGGAAGGCGGCAGCTTTCTGGACAATCTGAATCCCAACTCGCTGGAAGTGGTGCCGGATGCGAAGCTCGAGCTTTCCCTGTCTGAGGCGAAGCTGGGCACACCGTACCAGTTCGAACGCGTGGGATACTTCTGCCTCGATCCGGATTCGACTGCAGCGAAACTGGTGTTCAACCGCACGCTGGCCCTCAAGGACACGTGGGCGAAAATCGAGAAGAAGTCGGGAGCGTAAGGCCTGCCGTTCGGGCGAGACGGGCTATCCACTCAGACCTGCAGGCGCAGGCTGGCAACGAGAAGTGGCGGACAGTCTCGGAAGGGGTGTTGGTAGCGCCATCGGGGATCGAACCCGAACTCTTCGCCTTGAGAGGGCGACGTGTTAACCAATTACACCATGGCGCCAGAAGGTTGGAGCCGTTCCCGGCGAAACGGCCTTCTTCACTATAACAGGAGCGGCCCGGTCGTGTGGCCCCACAGAGCGCCGCATGAAGCGCGCGCAGGCAGGTTGCCGTTGAGTTCGCCAATCGCGTATAAGGACCGTGAGTTGTGCGGCATACCTGGATGATCGTTGCCGACGCATCGCGAAAACCAATGATTCATGACCTGCGCCATGTGAAAGCGTTTCTGACCGCGGCCCGAACCGGCAACTTCACCCGCGCTGCGGCCGAGCTCCACATCTCGCAGTCCGCCTTCACCGTGCAGATTCGCCAGCTTGAAGACGCTTTGGGCGTCACGCTCTTCGACCGCAGCAAACGCCGCGTGGCCCTCACTTCAGCTGCGCACGAGGTGCTGATTCCGCTGGAACGACTGCTGATCGATGCCGAGGCCATCGTGAGCCGGACGCGCCAGATCGTCGGACTGCGCCGGGGATCGGTCAGCCTGGCGGTGCTGCCGCTGGTCGCCGCCCGCGTCGTTCCAGGCGCCATGCAGAAATTCCGGCGCCAGCATCCGGAGATCCCCGTGCAAATGAGGGATGTCCCGGCAGAACGCCTGATCGACGCAGTCAAGAAGGAGGAAGTCGACTTCGGCATCGGCACGTGCACACGCGTGGATCGCGAGCTGCGCGCCACTCCCCTCATGGTCGATTCCCTGTGCGCCTTTGTCTCCCGCGCGCATCTGCTGGCGCGCCGCGAGGCGGTTACGCTCAAGGAACTGGTGATCCACCCGCTGATCCTCATCGGACAGGGCACCAGCATCCGCGAAGTTCTCGACGAGGCCCTGCGGCGAGAAAAGCTGACCCTTGCGATGGTTTACGAAACTAATTACGCTTCGACCGCGATCGGCATGGTGCGAGCCGGTCTTGGGATCGCAATCCTTCCCGAGTCGGCGGCGCACAGCGAAGATGCGCGCGAGATCAGCACCGTACCCATCACGCGCCCGTCCCTGAGCCGGAAGATCGACATCATCCAAAGGAAAGACCGCTCGCTTTCTCCAGCCGCCGAGCAGATGCTGGCCGTGCTGCGCGAACATGCGGCGGCCCTTTCCAGCTAAGAGAACTATTTTCTTTTCCCGATTGCCGCGTTTCAACAAATCGATTGTACGAAACCTATCCCGCTTGAGTAGACTCAACAACCGAACTGCAGGCCGTTGCGAAGCGCACCGCTGCTGCAGTTAGCGCAACTGGAGGTCTGCTCGTGAAAGCTCCGCTCGGCCCGCTTCTTCTCGCCCTTCTCCTCGCACCCGCCGCGGGAGCCCCGGCGCAATCCGCAGCGCCGCAGGTGAAAACCGATACAGGCGTCGTGCAGGGCAGGCATGAGAATGGCGTACTCGTCTTCAATGGCATTCCCTTCGCCGCACCGCCCACTGGGCAGAACCGCTGGCGCGCCCCGCAGCCGGCTGCAAAGTGGAAAGGCGTGCGGCAGGCGACGCAGTATGGACCGGATTGCGCGCAGCTTCCCTTCCCCTCCGACGCGGCGCCGCTGGGCACATCCACCAGCGAAGACTGCCTCTACACGAATGTATGGGCGCCAGAGCACCAAGCAGGCGCGAAGCTCCCGGTGATGGTGTGGATCTACGGCGGCGGCTTTGTGAATGGCGGCAGTTCGCCGGCGGTCTATGCCGGCACGCACTTCGCGCAGGATGGCGTGGTGTTCGTCAGCTTCAATTACCGCGTGGGGCGCTTCGGCTTCTTCTCTTTTCCGGCACTGTCGCAGGAGCAGAAGGGACAGCCGCTGAACAATTACGCCTACATGGATCAGATTGCAGCCCTGCAGTGGGTGCAGCGCAACATCGCTGCTTTCGGCGGCAATCCCGCCGATGTAACGGTGTTTGGGGAGTCGGCAGGCGGCGGTTCGGCGCTGATGTTGCTGACCTCGCCGGTGACCAGGGGACTTTTCGAGAGAGTGATCGTCGAGTCGGGCGGAGGCCGCGACGCGCTGCTGGGCGTGCGGTATCTCGACAGAACGTCACCCGCGGGGATGCCCTCAGCAGAATCGGTGGGTGAGGCGTTCGCAAAAAGCGTCGGTATCGACGGAACTGGTCCGGAAGCGCTGGCGGCGCTGCGCGCATTGCCCGCAGAAAGGATCGTCGGCGGTCTCAACATGGCGAGCATGGGCAAGCAGACGGAGATCTACGGCGGTCCCATCGAGGACGGCACGATCGTCACTCAGACTCCGCAGCAGGCGCTCGAGAGCGGCAATTACGCCCATGTTCCGCTGATGATCGGCGCGAACTCTGCGGACATCGGCTTTCCGCGCTGGCATACGCTGGCCGAGACGTGGGCTGCGTTCGGCACGAATGCAGACAAAGCGAAGGCCATGTACGACCCGACGAACTCGGGCAACACGATGATGGTGGGCTGGAAGATCGGCGCGGATCTGATGATGATCGAGCCGGCGCGCTTCGTTGCGCAATCGATGGCTCAGGCCGGGCTGCCGTCATACGAGTACCGCTTCTCCTATGTCGCAGAATCGATCCGCAAGCAGACGCCGGGAGCGTTCCACGCCACGGAGATTCCGTTTGTCTTCGACACAGTGAAGGACAAATACGGCGCGGCTCTCACCGACGCGGACGAAAAGGCCGCACAGGCGATGCACGCCTACTGGGTGAACTTCGTGAAGACCGGCGATCCAAATGGGACCGGACTACCGAACTGGCCGAAGTACAGCGCGGCCACCGATGAGCTGATGAATTTCACCGAGAACGGACCGGTGGGAGAAGCCGATCCGTGGAAGCAGCGGCTGAACCTTGCGGAGCAGCTGGCGACCACAGAAGCCTCCTCATCGAAGAACGCAAAGACCGGAAACCGGTAACGGACGAGACCCGTCCAGGAAGACGTGAGGCTATGAAAGGAAGAGCAATGGGGAGGATCGCCGCGGGAGTCTTCGCGACGGCCCTGATGATCGCCGGTGCGCAGGGCGTGCAGGCGCAGTTTGGGCCGCAGAAGCAGGAACCGCAGGGGCCGTGGGCGGACAAGAGTCTCTCGCCGGACCGCCGCGCCGATCTGGTGATCGGGCAGATGACGCTGGACGAAAAGATCCAGCTGCTGCACGGCATGGGCTGGAAGTCGCTGTTTACGCCCGCGGAGAGTGGGCCGGGCGTGAGGTCGGTGGGTGGCGCCGGATTTATCCCCGGCATTCCGCGACTGGGCATTCCCGATGTGCAGATGTCGGACGCAGCCGTGGGTGTGGCGCGCGGCGCGCAGCGGAGCCGCTACTCGACGGCGCTGCCCTCTGGCGTGGCGGAGGCGGCAAGTTGGGATCCGAAAGTGGCGTATGCTTTCGGCGACCTCATCGGCACGGAGCTGCGCGATCAGGGATTCAACATGTCGCTGGGCGGCGGTGTGAACCTGACACGCGAACCCCGCGACGGGCGCACCTTTGAATATCAGGGTGAGGACCCGATTCTGGCCGGCACCATGGTGGGCCAGATGATGAAGGGCGAGCAGGCGCAGCACGTCATCGGCGACATCAAACATTACGCCGTGAACGATCAGGAGGATGGGCGGAACTACGTTAACTCCGTGATCTCAGAGCGCGCCCTGCGGGAGACGGATTTGCTGGCATTCCAGCTCGGCATTCGCGACTCCGGCGCCGGTGCGGTGATGTGTTCGTACAACATGATCAACGGGACCTATGCGTGCGAGAACGACCACACACTGCGCGACGTTCTGGATCATGACTGGAAATTTCCCGGCTTCGTCGTCTCGGACTGGGGCGGTACGCACAGCACAGTGAAAGCGGCGAAGGCCGGGCTCGACATCGAAATGCCGGGCAACGACTACTTCGGCGCACCGCTGAAGAAGGCTGTGCAGGACGGCCAGGTTTCGCAGCAGTTGCTCGATGAGATGGTGCACCGCATCTTGCGGACGGAATTTGCCACCGGCATCATCGACGATCCCCCGATGCCCAAAGTTGTCGATGTCGTCCATGGATTTCATGTGGCGCAGCGCGTAGAGGAGCAGGGCGCGGTGCTGCTGCGCAACCAGGATCATCAACTGCCGCTCGATGCGAGCACGGTCCGCACGATCGCCGTCATCGGCGGTCACGCCGACGCAGGCGTCATTTCAGGCGGCGGCTCGGGACAGGTGGATCCCATGGGCGGCAATCCGGTGCCGCCTCCACCGGGCGGCCCGACCGGTCTGGCGGCGCTGCTGAGCGCGCAGGTGTATCAGCGCTCTGTGCCGCTGGAGGCCATTCGCCATCACGCGCCGCATGCAAACGTGGAGTTCGATCCTGGAACCGATCCTGCGGCAGCGGCGGCGCTGGCGAAGTCGGCAGATGTGGCGATTGTCTTCGGCGTACAGCATGAGTCGGAGGGATCAGACCTGCCGAATCTCGATTTGCCGGGCAACCAGAATGCGCTGATCGAAGCGGTGGCGGCGGCGAATCCACACACGATTGTGGTGCTGGAGTCGGGCGGCGCGGTGACCATGCCGTGGATCGATCATGTCAGCGCGGTGCTCGCGTCGTGGTTCCCGGGAATCCGCGGAGCGCAGGCGATCGCGGCGATTCTGTTCGGCGATGTAAATCCGTCCGGAAAACTGCCGTTGACCTTCCCGAAGACCGTCGACGACCTGCCGCATCCGGTGCTGACGAAACAACCGCCCGGCCCGATGGAACCGATGCCCGGAATCCCGGAGTGGAAGGTGAACACCAGAACCTTCGAGATGCATTACGACGAGGGCCTGAAGGTCGGCTACAAGTGGTACGACGCAGAAAACAAGACCCCGCTCTTTCCCTTCGGATTCGGGCTCTCGTACACCACGTTCGCTTACTCCGACCTGAAGGTGGAAGCAGGCGATGGCCTCGCGGTGAGCTTCACCGTCCGAAACACGGGAGAGCGCTCGGGTGAGGAGATTGCGGAAGTCTACGCCGGGCTCCCGGCGAACGCACAGGAGCCGCCACGGCGGCTGGTTGGCTGGGAAAAAGTCGCGTTGCAGCCAGGCGAATCGAAATCGGTGACGGTGCATGTGGAGCGGCTCTTTCTCTCCATCTACGACAACGGCAACAAGGACTGGAAGCTGCTGCCGGGACAGTACACGGTTTCCGTGGGCGGCTCGTCGCGCGATCTCCCGCTCAGCCGGCAGCTAACGCTGGGCGAGCAGTGATTCTTATAAATGGCCAGGGCCTCTCCGCCGGATGAGGCCCTTTCGGCTCAGAAGACAAAGCGAGCACCGAAGTCCGGAAACCGAACCATGTCGTATTGCTCGCTGACACAGTTCGCAGCACTCTTCGCACAATAGCCATAGGCATTCTCGCGCGGCATCCAGAAGTAGCCCAGGAAGTTTTTTCGGTTCCAGGCATTGTCGAGGCCGCCATAGAGAATCAACTGACGTGCTCCAACATTGAGCGTTCGATCGAATTCAAAGTCGAATCTTGAATAGACAGAAGCGCGAAGTGCATTGACTTTGGACAAGTCGTAGACCGGCCGGTTTTGCTTTGCCGACTCCTGGAGCAGAAAAGGTGTGTAAGGATGGCCAGTCGTGTAGGCGTAGCGCCAGCTGAGCTCATAGCGTTTCGCATGAAAGGTCCCGGAGGTATTGCCGACAATCGGGTAATCGAAATTG
>JBKICP010000383.1:0-11623 GCA_046567085.1 Acidobacteriota bacterium | reverse complement strand
GACCAATAGTGTCAGCAACGCGCAAACCGCGCGAAACCAGTTTGTCTGGTACCACGCCGGCAGGATGGTGAATGCCACTGTTGCTCCCGTCATGTTCCATACACCATCGTTGTTGCTGGCGATCACCTGAAAGCTGTATTTGCCTGGAGGAAGAGTGCTGTAAAAGGCCTGACGCCGGGAGCCAACATCGTGCCAAGTCTCTTCCCAGCCATGCAGCATGTAGCGAAAGTGTATCTTTTGCGGCGATGCGAAGCTGGGCGCGGTGTAATCAATTTCCAGTTCGCTCCTGATTGAGGGCAGGCGCAGGCCATCTACAGCGGGATAGGCCTGCCGGTCAACAAGCAACCCCTCCAAATGCACCGGGGGAACTACATCACGCGTGGGTGTGGCCGGATCGACGGTTTGCAAAACAGCACCGTTGGCAAACCAAAGCCGTCCGTCCGGCGACCTGGCAGCTGCGTTAAAGGGCGCAAAACCGCCCTGCGCGCCGTCCAGGGCATCCAGCAGTCGGAACTTCAGTTTACTGTCAGGCTTAGCCCACCATTCTTCCAGGTCACTTCGCGGAATCTCAATGAGGCCGCACAGCGCGTATAACCACAGGTCACCACGGTCATCGGTGATCAAGGTCTGGATGTCGTCACAAGGGAGACCGTTCTTTACGGTCATTGTCTGCTGCTTCCCGCTCTTCCACGCGATCACTCCGGAAGACGTAGCTCCCATGACGGAACCATCCGGGCTAACGAAAAGCTGATGGAACCTCGATGTTCCGTTCGACCTCTCAATATGCCCAAAGCGGAAGATGTCGAATTTGCCGTTGGCATATCGCCCGAGGTCGCCACTGATGAGGCCTAACCAGAGAGCGCCGTCGGGCGCAGCCGCAATATTGCGAGCGGCAGGCATTTGCGGTGCCGGATATTCATGTTGCACTGTATCGTTCTTAATCCGAACGAGCCGTCGCGGAGTGCCGCTGATCTCAGCCCAAACCGTGTGTGTCCTGTCCTCCGCTAATCCCACTACGAATCCGAGAGGAGAACCGTCGGTTCTGTCGATACGATGGAATCTCCCGTTCGCGTAGATGTTCAGCGTGTTGTCGATTCCCACCCACAGCCTGCCCCGGTCGTCTTCAAGAAGAGACGTCACCTGGTCGCCGGGCAGGCCCTTCTTCGTTTGCAGGGAAGAGATCGTCCCGTTGCGGATGAAACCAAGGGCTCCCGAACCTCCAGCCCAGATCGTTCCATCGCGTGCGGCAAGTACGGAGTCGACTTCATCCGTCCCCAATCCTCCAAGGCCTGGAAAACTTATCACTCGGAGATCGCGGAAACAATCGATTCCTTTGCTGGTCGCAACCCAGACATCACCCTCGTGGTCTTCGTAGAAGCCCGTAATATTGTCGCCCGAAAGACCATCAGAGCTACGAAAGCGATCTACTTTGCCTTCATGAATTCGATAGATTCCTTCCGCCTCTGTGCCGATCCACAAGCTGCCCTGCTTGTCGGACAACAACGCGGTCACATTCAGCGAACTCCCGTCGATCCCGGGGGCGAGAAACGGCTTCAACGCCCCGCGGACCACTCGTTCGAGCCCAAGTCCGGGGCCGCCAGGATTGATTCCGGCCAGGACGACGCCATTGGGTCGAGCGACAATAGCCACCACACCTTGAGCTACGTCACCTCGCAAGCCCTTGAGCTTAAGGATGCTCGGTGAACCTACACCCCATCGCACGATCGAGGTAGTGTCTCCGATCCAGAGCGAGCCGGAGCTGTCCTCCATGAGGCTTGCTCCTCCCTGAAGGGAGAGTCCTTCTGCCTGGCCATAGCATCGGGTTTCCAGGCTCACTACCTGGCAAAGCGCAACACCGTTCGGTCGATAACGCGAGAACCAAATGTCTCCATTATGTCGTTCGACGATTGCATCAACACGACCCAGCGAGCCCGGATATCGGAAGAGTTTATGATCTGCCCAATGCATCAGCCCGGACTCTGTTCCGATCCAGAGACTGCCATCGCGGGCCCCCAACAGCGTCTGAATCCTGAAGGAGGGAGCTGGCTCTCCGATCCGCGGCGCCCATGGAACGAACCGCACACCATCGAAACGGACGAGCCCGTTCTGAGTTCCGATCCACAGGTAACCATCGGTGGTCTGTGCAATTGCGTAGGGACGGCCATTGAAGGATCCGTCCTGCAATCTCCAGACAGAATGACCGTACTGCGAGATCTGCCGGCTGGGATCGACCGCCCACGCGGCGCCGCTGAACGAGAGCAGCAGGAACCACAGGCGAAGGGAACGAGAGATGTTCAACCGGGCCACCTTAACAGTTCTTCGTGCAACACACCTGAGTCGGGCTCCGGGCGCTGAATTGGCTTTTGCGGACTCATCCCAGGCCGTTGTTTGAGGAGCCAGCGGCACTCAGCTATCCCTTCCGCTGTGTCTGCATTAACAAATACACGCTTCAGCGTTTCACCATAACGCACTTGAAGCATTCGCGGAATGTCTCAATCTGCTGCTGACCAGCTGGAGTTTTCTGCAGGGAGGGATCAGAGTTCAAGTAAGCCCCGCCGCACCGCAATGGTGACAGCGTGCGTCCTGTCGTTGGCCTGCAGTTTGTCCACCAGATTTTTGATGTGGAAGTTGACCGTAGTCTCAGCAATTGCCAGCTGATCGGCGATCTGCTTGTTTCGATGGCCGTCGCGGATGAGCTGGAGCACCTGCAACTCGCGGGGAGTGAGGTCGTCTTCGCCGTAGTGCTCCGAGAGGCGCGCCGCAACCTCAGGAGGAAGATACCGCCGGCCTGCATGGACCGTTCGGATCACATCCAGCAATTGGTTCTTCGGCATGCTCTTGAGAATGTAACCAGACGCCCCGGCCCGCATGGCCCTCTGGATCTCGCCATCTCCGTCAGAGGTGGTGAGCATGACAATACGAGCCTGAGGGAACTCTCCCCGAATCGTGACCATTGCGTCTGTGCCATTCGTGCCGGGCAGACGGAGATCCATCAGCGTGACATCGGGGCGGTGTCGACGGAACTCGGACAGCGCCTCAGCGGCATCCGTTGCCTGGGAAACGAGAATCATGTCGGGCTGAGAGGCGATGATCGTGCTCAGGCCCTCCCGAAAAACGGGATGGTCTTCGACGCTCAAGATGCGAATTTTCCCGCTACCCATGCCGAGACCCCCAGCGTGATGATTGTAGAGGGCTCGCCTTTCGTTTGAAAATGCCGTCACGGCCGTGTCTGTCTCTTCAGAGTTCGGTCGTGCAGAGTCGAGGTTCGATACTGCCCTTTGCGCCAATTTCATTTGCAGCGTCAGGCCAAACCCCTCATCCCGCGCGGCTTGTGCGGTAAAACCCGGACAAATACCGGTAGGCGGGGCAGTGCAGTTTATCAGCCCGTCGTCTGCAGCGAATAAGTCACGGTGTGGCTCGTGGAGCCCGAGGTCGCAGTGATGGTTACGGTCGATGTCTGCGAAGTCTGCTTGTGAGTGCCGGAGCCGCAACCCGAGAATCCAAAGAGAGCTACGGCCAGGGCAGTCATCGAGACACCGCGAAGGAGCGCGCGATATCTCCGCGCGCGTCCGAACAACCAGAACCCCAGGCCGAGGGCAGCGAACGTCCACGGAGCGCGCTTTGCGAATGCACTTGGGGACGCCATCGCGCTGCTGCTGGCCGCGAAGGTAACGGTCGTGCTCAGGGGCGATCCAGTGGGCGTGACCGTTGCCGGGTTGAAGCTGCACGCAACGCCCGAGGGCAGACCGGAACAAGCGAAGCTGACGGATGCGTTGAAGCCGCTTGCCGGCGTCACCGTAAGCGACGCCGTTGCCGGGCTGGAGCTGGTTTCCGTGCCGCTGGCGGGGTTGATGGAAAGCGAGAAGTCGGGCGCGGGAGCGGTGATTGTCACCGTCAGCGCGGCCGATGTGCTGCCGCTGAAGTTCGAGTCGCCTGAGTAGACCGCTGTAATCGAGTGAGATCCGGCGGCAAGCGACGAGGTGGAATAAGTGGCGCTTCCGCCGGCGGAAAGGGTTCCCGTGCCGAGCGTCGAGGCGCCATCCGTGAAGGTGACGGTGCCGGTTGGCATAGCCGTCCCCGAAGCGGGCGTGACCGTCGCATTGAAGGTGATACTCGTGCCCGTCTGCGCCGACGTTGCGGAGGCGGTCAACGCCGTCGTGGTCGCGGTGAGAACGGGAGCGGCGGTTACGGTCACCGTGACTGCTGTGGACGTGCTGCCGCTGAAGTTGGCGTCGCCTCCATACACGGCTGTGATGGAGTGCGCTCCGGCGCTCAGCGCGGCTGTAGAGTATGTGGCCACGCCGGTCGAGGAAACCGTGCCGGTACCCAGAGTGGTCGCTCCGTCCATGAATGTGACGGTCCCCGTGGGCGTTCCTGTGCTGCCCGAAGCGCCGGTGACCGTTGCGGTGAAAGTGACCGTGGAGCCAGCCACGACTGTGGCGGCGGAAGCGGTTAAAGCTGTTGTGGTCGAGGCCAGCGGGGGTGGCGCGGCTGTCCAGACCGCAGAGTTAAGAAAGACGGAGAGAGTACCCTGTCCCATGTCATTTGACTGGCCGACCAGTAGCTCGGGATACCCATCACCCGACAGATCGACAGCCGCCACGCTGTAGGGCCGCTGACCCAGGGCCATGAGGGTCTCCGTCAATGTTCCATCGCCGTTCCCCAGCAGCACCTCGGTGTAGTCCAGCGGGTTGGCGAGAACCGCGCCGAGATTGCCGCTCTTGTTGAAGTCGGCCAGAGCAATCGACGTTGCGCCTATGCCGTCGGCATCGGCGAGAGTGAGCGCTTTCGCTGCCTGGAAGGTACCGTCGCCGTTGCCCAACAAGGTAAAGAGGGTCGGAACAGCAGCGCCTCCGCTGGTTCCAGGGATTTCTCCGGCGACCAGCAGGTCGAGCTTGCCGTCCTTGTTCAGATCGCCCAGCGCTGCGACGGTATAGAGTGTGGCGGTTGTTGTAGGGGCGGTTTTGGCGGTGAAGGTACCGTCGGCATTGCTGAGATACACGTGCAGCGCCCCGTTGACCTGCGGGCTGGTCGAACCCTGATCCGCAACGATGAGGTCGCTGCGCCCATCGCCGGTTAGGCTGCCCGCCGCAAGTCCCGTGGGATTGGCAGACGAGTCAATCTTCACCGGCGTGCCGAGCGTGTGATTCGCCTGTCCCGGATAGACGTAAACGCCGCCGGCGACACCGACCGCGATATCCATCAGTCCATCGCCATTGAAGTCGCCGGTCGCCACACTGACGGCACTCGCGGGCAGCGTGTAGTCCTGTTCTCCCGCGAATGTTCCGGTGCCCTGGTTGAGCAGCACAGCTAGTTGCGAATTTCCGATCAGAACCGCGTCCGGCTTGCCGTCGCCGTTCATATCCGCCGAGACGATCTGCGTTACCTTGTTGATCGTCAGCGGACTGGTGATCGCTGCGGCGAGATTGCCCTTTCCGTCGCCAGGCAGCATCAGCAGATTGTTTGCAGTCAGGCCATTTCCATTCTGAAACACAAGCAGATCCGCTTTGCCGTCGCCATTGAAGTCGGCGCTGGCGATTTGCGGTCCTCCGTTCAAGTTGTAATTGCCTTCGAGATAAGCCTGGGAATCGACAAAGGTCCCATCACCGCGGCCCATCAGGACCTGATACATGGGCACGGGGGTATCGTAGCCGCCGATCGTGTAGACCCCGCCAGTGCTTGTGCCCAGCACGATGTCCGCATTGCCATCACCGTCGAGATCGGTGATGGTCACCTGCATGTAGTCAGGAAGTGCGGCATAGGTGGGTCCGGCAGTAAAGGTGCCATCACCGTTGCCATAAAAGATGGAGACGCTCCCATTGTCGGTGGCGACCACGTCGAGCTTGCCGCTGTTCCGGAGATCGCCCACGGCATTCGGAAACAGATAGTTTCCGTCGCCTGCCAGGACCGTGTTCGTGGGCCCGACGGTAAAGGCGCCGTTGCCGGAGCCGAACAACACGGTGCCCGCTACCAGCAGATCCTTCTTACCGTCGCCGTTGAAGTCGCCGGTCAGGGGCTGAACGTCGGCAGGTGCGTTCGCGGTGAATCCGGTCAGGGCCGAAACCGGTCCCACGGTAAAGGTGCCGTCGCCTTTCCCGAGCAGCGTCGCGACATTCGCAATGGCTCCGTTCGATTGCGTCAGTTCTACAATGTCCGGGATTCCGTCGCCGTTGACGTCGTCAATGGTGAATTCTCCCAGACCGTTGTCCGAGATGTCGTAGTACACCGGGCTCTGAAACGTTCCGTCCCCGTTTCCGAGAAGCACTGCCGTCGCGGGCTTCTGTGTCGCCGGGTCGGTCAGATTGGTCTCGATCAGATCGTAGGTTGCGTTGTTACGGAGACTGACGGCCGAGAAATAGCCGGCGTTTTGGCTGTTGGTCAGCTGCGTAGTCTTGATCGTATTGGCAGTCGGATCCGTAACGATGACGTACAGCCCATTGCCCGCCAGCTGCGCGGCGATCGAAGCGCCGCCGGGTGTAATGCCGATCAGAACCGCTCCACCTGTTGCCGGGATCCCCAACACCTGGGGAGCGCAGCCGTTGGCGAAGACGTCGGCTTTGGTGGTGAGGCCTGCCAGCTGATGCAGATAGTCCTGCGCGCCGGTCACGGAACTGATCATGGCTGTGCTCGGCGTGGATGCCGTGGGCAAAACGAAATCCTCATCGAGGCTGCAGTCCGAATTCCTACGCAGATCGGTAGTGTAGGCGGCCGTGGCGGTCGAGACGTTGGTGGAATTCGGTACAAAACCCACCTGAACCAGTGGATTGCCCAGGAATGGCAGCGATGGGGTACCGGAACTCAGCGTCAGACCGGATCCCGCACTGGCCTGCGCCGCATCCCGGGTCATGAAGGGAGGAATCCCGGAACTGCCCTGGCCCTCATACGATGTCACAAACAACAATGCGCCCTCGGCGCATTGTTGCCATACCCGATTTGGCAGGCCTGGCAACGGCGTTCCGCAGAGCTTAATGACGATTTCCCATTGGACCTGGGGAATCACGACCTGCTCCCCGTTGAGGTAGAAATACACATAGGGCGGGGATATCTGTGTGTCAGGTTGAGCCTGGGCCCGCGCTCTGAAAACACCCGCCCATCCCATCACAATCGCCACCAAAGCGACCACTGCAAGCGCCCTGGCCACGCAATTCCTGAATGAGGTGTTCCGCTGGTCCTGCACATTCCGGCTCCCGGAACTGGCGCCGATAGCGGGGATGGAATCAATTCTGGTCGACATAGCCACTCCTGAGGATCTCGAATCGGTGGGGTATACCAGGAGTGAGCCCAGACGGAGAAATGTCCCGCAAATTCTTCGGAAGTTCAGAATTCCGCCTTGCCGTCTGTGGTCCGCCGCGCGGAATGGCGTTGCAACCGGCTCCACCACCTGCCCGGCACGCGTTCGCGATACCGAATAGAATCAGTGCAATCGACGCTTCTCATGCTTGCTGGACTCAGGACGCCACACGCTGTGGGGACGTGCCGGTCGCGCGTGCTTCTATGCACGGGCGCTTTCCTGGTGTTTGCGATAAGTTCGTCGGCGAACATCTCACCTCCGGCTCCAGAACCGCAGACGACCCCGCTTACCGAGCTTCATCCCGGTGGCGACGCAGATACTCTGACCCTGGCGCCGAACTCGACGGCCCTCTGCACCATCGACGTACCCTCCGGTATGACGGTGGCCGTCACTCTGCGCGAAGAACAGGGGACGGTATCCGTGACCTGGACGGATCCCGCAGGAAACGAACATGTGCCGCGCACCAACCGCGGCGGCCAGGATGCGACCGTTCGCTTCACGTTGATCGGCGGAAATGGCGGTCGGGAGCTTCTCCGAATCGCTGCTCCCGCGGGAAAACGCCCGTTCCGAGTGGTGGCATCCGCCGAGGCCCCTCGTCCGACAGAAACCGCAGACGCAGCCGTGGTTGCTGCGGAGGAAGCCCTTGCCCAGGGCGACTGGCTCTGGTCGAAACATGACAGGAGCAACGCAAAACAGGCACTGGCTGCGTACGATGCGGCCATTTCGGGGGCCGAGCGTCTGGGCGAGGTATCCATGCAACGCCGCAGTCTCACGTGGAAGGGTGTGTATCTGGCATTCACGCTGAGCGATGCCGTTGGCGCCATGCCTCTTCTGCTCCACGCAACCCAACTGCCCGATGCAGGCGACCTGGTGGAGCAGGCAAATGCGTGGAAGACGCTGGGGTTTGTGGAAACCACGCTGGCCGATTACCCCGGCGGGTGGAGCGACTACGCGCGAGCGCTCGATCTGTTTCGCAAGACGGGCGATCGATTCAATATCGAGGTGATGCTCGACAATCGCGGCAAGCTTTCGAAGATGACAGGAGACTACGGGGGCGCTCTGAAGGATGCCGAGGCGGCTTCTTCGATTGCGCAGGAACTGGGGGATCGGACCGGTGTACTGCACATGGAAGACGACATCGGCTCCATCCACATGCTGCGGGGTGAACTGCAGCTTGCCTTCGATGCATACCAGGAAGTTGAACGCGGGCTGGAGACGATCGATCCAGTCGATCCGATGATTGGTTTTGTCGACACGGACCTGGCGCAGTTGTACCAGGAACTCGGCGCAAACGCGCGGGCCCGCGACATGATGGATCGTGCCGATGCTTTTTGGAAAGCACACCCCTACATCCCAGGTCAGCTGAGCACGCTGATTCTGGAGGGCAAACTCGAGAACGATGGGGGAAATCTCGCAGCCTCCGCCTCGCGTTTCGAGCAGGGATTGAATCTCGCTGCTTCAGCGAGCATGCAACGCGAGCAAATCTTCTGCCTCCTCGGCCTGGCGAACGTCGATCGCAAGCGAAAGAACTATCCGGAGGCGGAGGCGAACTTCAACCAGGCCTGGCGGCTGGCGAAGACCATCGACGAGTCCGACAGCTTCGCCCAGATTCGTGTTGGCCAGGGCGACCTTGCGATGGCGATGGGTCACGCCGATGCAGCCGCAAGTCTGTACCAGCAGGCCCTTACGATCGCGCGGGAGTCTTTCGATCACTCGGACACCATCGCCGCTCTCGGAGGGCTGGCGCGCGCCGAAATACGACTGGGCATGCTGACCGCAGCGCGGCTGGATATCGAGAGCGCGCTCAACGGCATCGAGAGCACGCGCGAATTCGTAGCGGTCGGCTCGCTGAAAACGGCGTACTTCTCTTCGCGCCACAGCTACTACGAGGTAGCGGTGCAGCTGCTGATGCGGCTGCATCGACTGCATCCACAAGGCGGTTACGACAGGGAGGCCCTGCTGATTGCCGAGCGCGCCCGGGCCCGCTTTCTTCTGGATCAGCTTGAACAAAGCGGGTCGCGACCTGAGAGTCGGACGGACAAAGCACTGGCGGCTGAGCGCGAAAGCGTACTTCGCCAGCTCCGCTTGACAGAGAGCAGTCTGGTCGAACTCCGAAAAGACACATCGCAGAGTCATCGAGTCGCACGGCTGCAGTCGCAGGTCGCCGGTCTGCTGGAGCAGGAGGATCGCATTGAAGCCGAGATGTCCCGCGAGCAGCCGTCGCTGCCCTTCAACGGGGCAGAGCTCTCCGATACTCATCTCGATGCAAAGCAGTCTTTGCTCAATCTTCGCCAGGTGCTGGGACCTGCATCCGCGCTGCTCGAGTACTGGGCCGGAGGCGACGCGAGCTATCTGTGGGTTGTCACCGAAAATGCGATCCACTCCTATGAGCTTCCCAGAGCCGCCGTTTTGCAGGGTTTCGCGGCAGACCTGTCCGCAGAGGTCCTTGCTCCATTCCGTCGATCGCCGGCTTCGGCAGAGGATTTCGCAGAGAGCCTGAACAGCAACGGCGAGCATTTTCGTGCCACGTCTCTCGAACTCGCTCGCCTGGTGCTGCCCACAGGGGCGATTCCCCGGTCAGTTCACACGTTGCTAGTGGTTGGGGACGGTCCGCTCCTCTCCGTGCCGTTCGAAGAGCTGCGGATCGTTTCGGAGAACGGGAAGGAAGCTTACCTTCAGGATCGATATTGCGTGGCGCGTGAACCATCGATTGCCGTGCTGCTGAGTCTGGTGAAGCAGAAAGAGGATGCCCGCACAGTCAGAATCGCGGTGATCGCCGATCCCGTTTACAGCCTGTCCGATCCCCGCATCCGAGCAGGCGCCGAGGACACCCCTGGCGGGCGCCTGGCGAGCAATGGGCCAGCCGATGCTGATGAGCAGACGGCATGGGTCAGCGTTGCCGGAGTGAATCGCCTGCAGCGCCTGTACTCTTCTGCCGCGGAAGCTCGAGACATCGTATCGCTCGCCGGTCCGCGTCAGAGCCGTGAGTTCACGGGTTTCGCGGCCGGGCTGCGCAATATTGAGGACATCGATTGGGCAGATATCTCCATTGCACACTTTGCCACACACGCATGGATGAATTCGACGCATCCGGAACTGGCGGGCGTGGCGCTCTCGATGTATGACCGGTCCGGCCATGCCCAGGCGGGGGTGCTTTGGTATTCAGACATCGCCAGACTTCGGATGCCGGTCGACCTGGTCACGCTGAGTGCGTGCCAGACGGCAAACGGAGAGCCGATGCCCGGCGAGGGACTCGTGGGCCTTAGTTATTCGTTCTTCCTAGCGGGTGCGCGTCGCGTCGTTGGCTCTCTGTGGAATGTAGACGACACTGCGACCCGGGCGCTGATGCGCGAGTTTTATACGGCACTGTTAAAGGGTCACAATACGCCAGCCGAAGCTCTCCGCGCGGCTCAGCGTAAAATAGCGTCAACTTCCGGATGGAGTAACCCGTATTACTGGGCGGGATTCACCATCGAAGGCGACTGGAACTCAATTCCGCAGGAACTCGAAGCCTCCCATGGGGCAAATTCAACAAGGGTCTCGCAGGGGGCAGCTGACGCCTCAGGGATTCGAGTCGCTGCTGCGCGCTCTGAGCCACGACCGCAATGAGGCCGCACTTCGCTACCGGCAGTTACACGAACGTCTCGAGATGTTTTTTGTCCGGCGGCGGTTCGCTCTGGCGGAAACCATGGCCGACGAGGTGCTGGATCGCGTAGCCCAGCGGCTGGAGGCGGGCGAGGTGCTGGGCTCTCCGGAAGCCTACGCTCATGGCGTGGCGCGGTTCATTGCGCAGGAGCAGGCGCGCGAGGCCGTGCGCGCCGATGCAGCGGGGGAAGTGTATACGCGGAACATATCTCTGAATTCCGACACTCCAGATGAAGAGCAATTTGAGGCGATGTCGCGTTGTCTCGCTCGACAGAGAAACCAGGATCGCGAGCTGCTGGTCGCATACTACGCATTCAGTGGGATACAGAAGATCGACCACCGCCGCCGGCTAGCCCTTTCCATGGATATCTCCCAGGGAGCCTTGCGCAAGCGGGTCTTCAGGCTGCGTGCCGCGATCGAAGAGTGCATGCGCCTGCGGCTGAGAAGGGACCGCGAGGGTCAGCGATGAACGAGCTGCAAAATCCGGAGAAGCTGCGCGACTTCCTGCTGGACAAACTGCCGGCGGCAGAGACGGATGCACTGGAAGAGCGGCTCATCGTGGACCAGGAGTTCTTCGCGGCGCTGAGAGAAGCGGAGGACGGGCTGATTGACGACTTTGTGCTCGGTGTCCTGACACCGGAGGATGCCGAGCGGTTTCGGGAGTTCGGCGGGGCTCGGCCGGAGATG
>JBKICP010000382.1:0-5631 GCA_046567085.1 Acidobacteriota bacterium | reverse complement strand
ATTGCACCCTGCTCAGCCCGAGACAGAACAAGCTGATCGTTCGACGGTTAAATAGCCGCTTGGCTGCCCTCGCTTTCGACGAACTGAACGAAGAGGCGTTCTCTCATTTCGAGATCGCTCTCAAGTACCACAACCGGCGCAACTTTCGCTACCAACAGATACTTCGGGATTCCAGAACCGCCCGGCGCAATGCCGCGATGAATGAGCTTTTACCGGGCCAGCCACATCTCATCGTTCGAGCGGCTTCTCGCGAAATGCGAGCGAGGATTCGCGAATTAAGAGAGCGGCTACGGCAGATCACTCCGAATTGAGCGTCGGTGTACGCTATTCGGGAGACGAGGTGTTTGGTTTGATGATCGATGTTGAGCAGGACTATTTCGATCGACAGGATGAAGATGCTTCGGCGCACAGGCGCGGTTTTGAAGATGGCATGGCCGGTGTGCCACCTGAAGAAACGACGCCCGCGTATCAGGAAGGATTTGAGGACAGCCTAAACTGGCCTTCACCGCCTATCAGTGATGAAGGAGCAGGTATCCCAAGCCGGTAACAACGGTACTGATGCCAGAGGCAATTCCGACTACCCGCCAACGCCAACGTTGCAGATCATCGACTCGCTGCTCCAGGATTGTGATCCGACCCGGCTGACCATTGCCGACCAGCAGTGTCACCTTCGTCTCGACGGACGCCAGGCGTTCACCGAACTTCCCGAAGGCGGCGTTCAGTTCGCGCTGCTGCGCGACGATGATTTCCAACATGTCCTGCATGGTTACAAGTCCAATCCCGTCCAGCCCGTGACCTTGTTGCTGGTGCTGCCATAGCTCTGGAAGCCTGCGTAGGTCCCAGCGATCAGGTAGGTGGTGTCGTTGTATGTGGTGCCGATCTGGCTGCCGTTGATCTTGACCGTGAGCACCACCGGATTCGTTCCAGTCGCATCCAGTTCCAGCGTGTCGCCGGGGCTCACGGTGTGCGGCCCCAGATCGCTCAACTGCGAAAAGTTGCCGTTCTGACGAACGTACAAGAACACTTCGCCGTTGTTGATGAGAACGGAGTAGTAGTTATCGCTGGCTCCCTGGGTCGGATCGTAGCGTACGAACACGCCGATCCAGTCCCCGCTTCCGCTGCCGCCGATCGTGATCTTCGACGACTGGTTCACCGTGAGCGGTGTCGTCCAGCAGGCGAGGTCCCATGCACCGCTGGTGGCAGCGGCCTGAACTGCAGCGTTTCCCGTCAGGACATAACCCGCCGCATAGCCGCTGTAAAACGAGAACCACCAGTTGACGCCGAGCCATCCATCGTCGGCCCGCTGGAAATCATCTGTGGGCGTCGTGCTAAAGGCAGGCAGGGTGCCGCCCTCCCAGTTGTTCGCAGCGAGCGTCGGGGCAGCATTCTGATCGATGAAGCCCAGGCCGGGGATGCCCGTGTTGAAGTTGTACGTGTTGTCCACGGCTCCGTCGATGATCGTGCCGTTCCGTTTCATCCAGAAGAAGGTCGGCCCTGTGCCCGCCACGTCCAGCTCGTGCGTATCCCCCACCGCGTAAGTCGGGGCCTGACCGCTGGTGTAGAAGTCCGCGTAGCCAGATGAAGTGTGAACGCCGAGCTGCTGGCTGTTGCTGTTGATCGCGTCGTTGTAGTAATCGGCACCGGTGGCCGTCGCTCGCACATAGCCCAGCGAATAGCTCGGAGATGTGCCCGCGCTGCCTTCGATCGTGAACTTCGTGAACTGGTTCACGCCGAATGTCCCGGCGGAGTAAATCTCGAATTGGTGTCCAGTCGAGGCGGGCGTCTGCACGATCACAGCGTCAGAGCTGATGAGCAGGCCGCCCTCTGCTGATGACGGTTCAGTCCAGTTCGAGCCGAGGCTCCCGTCAGCACGCGCGAAGGAGTCGGTGTAGGTCGGATAACTGGTGGGCGAGGCGAGACCATTCCACGATCCGTAGTTGCCAGCAATCGTCCCCACCGTGACGCCATTCATCGAAGAGACATTTCCGGTGGCAGGGCTGACTGCCACGCCGTTCCACGTAGACCAGGTTTGAGCGGATGCCGATCCCAGGCAGAACAACAGAGCCAAAAGGAGGCGTTTCATTACTGGATACCTCCCACGTCGAGGCTCGGCATGATCAGGACAGTGTCCGCCGCGATGGCGACGCCGACCCTTTGCACGTAATGTCCACTGGCGGTAGGTGCTGTCTGAGTCAGTGCTCCGGCGCTCGCATCCGACAGGTACAAGACTCCGCCGACGGTCCATGATGGCGAACTGGCGTACTGATAGACGCCGTCGTAGGCGCACAGTGTGCTGCTCACGGCGACGCAAACGGCGGGAGTGGTCGCCGAAGCATCAGCCTCAGCAGCCGTGAGTCCGCCCGCTCCCTGGTAATAGACGGTGCCCGGCGTCAGCGATGTTCCGGTGATGCCGCCGGTAGCGCAGTCGCTTCCCGTCTGGGTGATTTGACCGGTGGACGCCGCGATATGCAGGCAGCCGAATCCGCTGGCAGGCAGCGTGAGGCTCGGCGCGTAGAGCGCGGGTGTATCGAGGTTGATGACATTTGCCCCGAGACTAAGCGAACCGGTACCCGCCTCATCAATGCTGATGCCATTGGCGCTGTTGTCGGAAATGGTGGAGCCGAAACCCGTCTGCACCGAGAAGACACTGTTGCTGTCGCCCAGGTTGATTGTGACGCCCGGAATTCCATTGACTCCCTGGACCGTGAACAACGCGGTGTTGGCTTCGACTTCGCTGTCCGCTTCGAGGTAGATGTTCTGCGGAGGTGCGTCCCCCGCGTAGCACGCCGGGGTCGGCGCTGTGGCGCACAGGGTGATGCCGGGATCGCCCTCCACAACTGGGGTGTCCTGGCGAACCGAGCCGATCGGTACGATGCCCTGCCCAACCGTGACCAAGCTGATGCCATATCCACCCGCATTGACGGTGAGGCCCGCGAAGTCGGTGGCGGCCAGCGAAAGCGCAGGACCGGGAGGCACTACATCACTGCAGCCGAACGTGTCAGACTCCGCGATTGTGTAGCTGCCTGAGGTAGCGGCCAAAATGGTTGATTGCCGAATTTGCGGCGTGCCACTGGAGAAAGTGAGACAGTCACCGGGATTTCCGTTGGGGAGGAGCTGAATCGTCTCTCCTACCGTGAACACATTCGGTGCGTTCACCGTGCAGTTCGTTCCGTCGCATGAGAACGTCGTCGGCGATGCCACCGTGACATTGCCCAGCGTGAACGAGCCGGGATTAGCATCGCTCCAATCGCCATTCGCCGCTCCGAATGCTCCGGCGTTGTTGAACTGGAGCGATGCGGAAGGCGCAGCCGGGGAACCGCCCGCCGCATTGATGGTCACGACTCCTGTTCCGCTGGTCGGTGAAATCGTGACGTTGCTTCCGGCGACGATCTGCTGCACGCCAGACTGCCAGCCACCCAGGCCGCAGAAGTACTCGGCATTGGTGGACGTGTTCTGGAATGGCTGACCGACCGAGTAAAAGGACAGCGCCACACCGCTCTGGGTCGTTGTCGCATTCTGCGTGAGCGTGATGCTCCCGGCGGAACTGTCGATCGACTGCACGTAGGTCCCAGACGGGATGCCCGTTCCTGCGACCTGCTGGTTCACATAGATGTTGTCGAAATTCGAGACCCCGAGGATCGTGGGGCTGCCATTCGTCAGGTTGCCGGTGACCGGCGTTGGGCACAAGGAGCTGGGCAGCGATGTGCCCGAGGCGATTGGCCAGAGAATCTGCGTGATCAGATTGATCAGCGTGGACGCTCCGCTGGGGAGGTACACGGCCTGATCCGGAAACGCACGCGTGCCGGTGTACGGCGAGATGTAGACGACCGTGTAGAGGCCGGGCGCAAGATAGGCGTTGCACTGGCCGAAGCCGTTCGTAGTGAGTGGTTGCGACACCGCGCCGCCAGTCGAGCTGGAATACACCTGTGCCTGAGGCGTCAGGTTTGTCGTGTTCGCGGGCTGGTCCAGGAAGTAAACCTGGGCTCCGGCGACAGCCTGGCCGGTCGCGGTCTGCAACTGGCAGTTCTGGTAGAGCCCGTACTGGCTCTGCGCCCGCGCGGGTGCCGAGATGCCGAGGAGCACGCCCAGAGCGAAAAGGATCGAGATGAGTGTCTTCTTCATGTTTTGTTCCAGGAAATGGGCAGAGGATTAGCCGAAGATCGTCACGACGAGGCCGGTCGTCTCATCGCCGCCGGTCATGCTGAGGACCTTCGCGCGGACGAACTTGCCGATCAGAAACTGATAGTTTGCGCCGCTCTGGGTGACGGCTCCATCGGCGACGGACGCGAGCGCATCGCTGGCGGCAACGGTGGCGGTCGGCGAGGTGCCGTAGGAGTTCTGGACCACCTGAAAGCGGGAGTTGTCCGGATAGTTGCTGACTTCAAGCACCACCGTCGCGGTGGTCGGCATGGTGCCGGTCCACTTCGCCTCGGCGAACGCGCAACGGCTGTTGTCCGACTCATCCGGCCCATAGAACAGCGCGTAGGACGCGGAAGCCGATCCTTCGCTCACGAGGTCCGGCGTCTCATACGCCCACACGACCAGCGAACCCACATCATCGGTCTGGGTGACGTTGGAGCCTTCGAGCGCGAAACTGATGGTGCCGGTGCCGGTGGCCGCGTCATAGTCCACGGAGCTAACGGTCGTCGGATCGACGTTGAAGAGGCTGCTGTTGGTCTGGGTGCCCTGCACGCCCATCTTTGCGCCCACCGTGGGCACGTTGAGAGGATTCGATCCGCCGCCGCTCTTGATTGACACGCCGATCGTGGCGACGTTGGCGTTCAGCGAAACGCTGGTCACACGGAAGACAAAGGGATCGCCGTCCGGATGACCTTCACCGAAGAGGTACTGAGGCGGCGTGTCGGTGTTGAGGCGGCGCGTTTTGGTGTACGGCGGCCCGAAGGCGCTGTTGGTGAACAGAGACATGGGGAACTCCTACAGAGGTTCTGAAAGACGATTTACTGCTGATCGTGCTGCGACTGGACACCTGCTCCGAGCAGCAGCCGCTCAAGCCATCCAGCAGCCTTGCCGAGGGGGTGACTCCGCGTGAGAGCACGAGCCGCGATCATGCGCGGCGCTGGCATTGAAAGGGCATCCGGAGCAATTGCGCCGACAGCCGCTCCAACGGGTCCGGCGACGTGAGCACCGACGGCGATCGGCAGGGTTCCGCCGGTAGGCCGCCCGATGCGATCCGCAACGCGCTGCGCGACACCGGCGTTCAAATCGGCACTGGCTGCTCGCTTCGCGACCGGGATCAGGCTGCTGATCCGGCGATCGATCGGCGCGGTGCCGGGTACAACGTTGTGAAGCTCGTTGCTCAGCTCGTGATAAGCCTGCCGGGCGGTGCCGGTGACGCCGGGCTGGGTCTCAGGATTCCAGGATGTGACGAACTCGTTGTTGAAACCACGACGCAAGTCGAGGAGCTGACGCGGCGTAACCATCTCTGGGATCGCCTCACCCGTGTCAAACCGGGTAGTCAGGAAGCTCCGCAGCGGTGTGAGCTGGCCGACAGTTCCGCCCGCGTTCTGCGTCGTCGCTTTGGCGATCGCGTCGTTGACGACACCACGCGCTGGGCTCAGAGAGGCAGTCGGGTTTGGTACCAGCGGAGACAGCTCGAACGGCTCAAGCTCG
>JBKICP010000381.1:0-10548 GCA_046567085.1 Acidobacteriota bacterium | reverse complement strand
GCGCTCACCGAAAGGCCGGAATGGATCGACGAGCGGCGGCGCCCGATGTTCCTGCTCATGGCTGCCGAGAGACTTTGACCTGGGCGGCCGCAGGTCACTGTCGCCCGGTGCCCCCCACAAACACCAGCGACCACCCGCAGGTGGCCGCTGTTTTCTTTTTGAAGCTTGTTCAGGCTGCGAGTTTGTGCGCCCGGTCCTCGCTCATCCTTGCGACCAGCGCGGGAACGCCGAAGGCCACGGCTGTGATCAGCGTGGTCGCCAGCAGGTCGTTGCGGTAGAACGGCAGGGCTGCCGTGTAGCAGGCGCCGAGTCCGGCCATGGTGGGCGGATACATCCCACCGCCGACCCACACCGCGTAGTTGCTGATGAGGAAGAACGATGTCGAGGCCAGCACGGGAGCGCCGAACACCCGCGTCACGGTCACGCGCCGCAGCAGGATCCGTCCCAGCACCACGACGGCCGCGTACCATGCCCACGAGATCAGGTATTGGCTGGTGTGCCACGGGTAGTGGTACGCAAACACGGTCAGGTAGACATCCGTGCCCATGAGCGCCAGCACCGGCAGCGCCATCTCGCGCAGCGGGCGTCGCGCGCCGAAGAACAGCAGCCCCGCACCCACCGCGGTAAAGTTCATCCCCGGAAACGGAACCACTCGGCTCAAAACCGCCAGCACTACGAGCAGATATGCGGCCATCAATCCCTCATCGCTTCGAAGTCGAAAATCCTGTACCCATTCTGCGGACCCGGAAATCTTTGGTCAAGGAGTACTTGCAGTGAGATCAAAGCGGCGATTCATTGTACTAACAAAGGGCGCCCCTCTCTTGTTCGGTTCGCCTTCCATGCTCCTGATCGCGCTCTACTTTTGTTCCTTTCCCGACATGTACATTCCCTCGATTTCGTTGCCTGGGCCCACGACGACCCACCCGCTGAGCGGGGTGCGCTGGCGCGAGCCCAGCGACTGGTAGCCGAAGCGGAGGTCCTGAAACTCAACCGCATGCCAACCGGGCTGCGGAGGCTCGGCTCCCGGGGCCTGGACGTCGCCCTGATCCTGGACGATCGGCCATTTGCCCCAGTCCAGATAGACGCGGCCGAGATACGACTGCTTCGCTGCAGCGACGGCCGGCGTTACGGCGGGCTTGTAGATCACGTCGGCGTATGCGTCGGTGTTGACGACGTCGCCGATGGTATTCACCTCGGCGGTCTGGTAGTAGTCTTCGGTCTCCATGATCATGCGCCAGAGGAAGGGATTGGCGATGTGCGGTTCGGCGGCGACGCGGATGAGCCGCTCATGGGTGTAGCTGCCGGTCCGGATGAGGGCCAAGGCGTGTTCGCGCTCCGCATTGCGGAGTCCCCAGTAGAGGACCATGAAGACGAGGGCGGCGATAGCCCAGCCTCGTCCGCGAAAGAGTTTCTTGCGCGCGCCGGTACGATCAACGCCAGCGTGAGAGCCAGCAGCAGCCATGGATCGACGATGAAGACGATGCTCCACGCATACCACTTTTGGTTCCAGGGAAAGAAGGGGCGGACGCCGTAGTTGACGGTGTAATCGAGGAGGATGTGGCTCATGGCGGCGATCCATGCGCCGAAGAGGAGCCATCCCCAGCGGGGCGGGATCACGGGCTCTTTCCTGCGCCATCGGTGCAGCAGCCAGACGAAGCCGACGGTGGCCAGCGCGACGACGGGTGCGCCGACAAAGGAGTGGGTCCAGCCGCGATGGTGCTGGAGGCCGGCGACGGGTCCGCGGAAGCCCCAGAGCACATCGAGGTCCCCTGCTTCGGCGGCCAGGGTCATGGCCAGCGTCGCGTAGGCCGTTTTGCGATTGAATCCCGAGCGCCCGAGACACGCGCCAGTGAGGAAATGCGTGACAGGTTCCATTCTTTTTCCAGCTACAGGGTACACACGATCGGCGGCAGGGCTGCTCCAAAACAGCGAGCGCCGCTCCGGGAAGCGGCGCTCAGCTGAGTATTGTGGCGTGTCCCGGATCAGACCAGCTTGGCGTCGAGGGTGATCTGGGTGTTGCCCTTGAAGAGCCGTGAGATGGGGCAGCCGTTTTTGGCGTTGTTCGCGGCGGTCTCGAAGCTGGCGGCATTGGCGCCGGGAACCTTCGCCCGCGTGGTCAGGTGGATGGCGGTGACCGTGAATCCGTCGTCGGTCTTCTCGAACTTCACGTCCGCGGTGGTTTCGAGGGATTCGGGGGTGAGATTGGCGTTACCCAGCTGCGCGCTCAGCGCCATGGTGAAGCATCCGGCATGCGCTGCTGCAATCAGTTCTTCGGGATTGGTTCCGATACCGCTCTCGAAGCGCGTCGAAAAGGAATATTGCGTATCCTTCAACACGCCGCTCTGGGTGGAAATGGTACCTTTGCCGTCTTTCAAACCTCCGCGCCAGACGGCGCTCGCCGTACGTTGCATACCTCTCTCCTTCTGTAATGGGCTGAAAATTTCCTCGGACTGGATGAAGCAATAATCCGTTGGATGCCACGGAGCCCGCCCTTTCCTGCACAGGAAAATCGGGGGGCATAGCCCGGACCATCATATGCGATTTAGCACGTTCACAGAGGCTCGCGCGCGCGCCGGCGCAGAATTCATGCGAGGCTCGCCTGCGAAACGGCCGCCGCGGGCGCAGGTTCGCGGCCCTTCGCTCGCTGGATCGTCACGTATGATTGTGTTTTCATGACCTCTTATTCGATCGGCGTCGATCTCGGCGGCACCAATCTTCGCGTGGCTGCTGTCACCCAGCACGGCGAATCACTGGAGACCCTGTATCTCCCGACCCGGCTCAGCGCCGGTCCGCAGGCCGTACTCGACGATATGGCGGGGGCGATCCGCCAGCTCATGGAGAGGCACGATGGGGATCCGGTGGGCATCGGGGTAGGCAGCCCTGGGCCGATCGAGCTGCCGCTGGGTGTCCTGCATCATCCGCCGAACCTTCCGGGATTTGATGGGCTGAACCTGCGCACGGAACTGGAGCGGCGTCTGGACCGGCCGGTACAGGTGGACTCGGACGCCAACCTCGCCGCTTTCGGGGAATTCCTGCTCGGGGCCGGACGCGCTTACGCGGTCGATTCGCTGCTGATGCTGACGATGGGGACCGGGGTGGGATGCGGGATTGTGCTGGAGAGGCGGATCTGGCGCGGGATGAAGGGTGCGGCCGGCGAGTCCGGACATGGTCCGATTTTTCCTGACGGGGTGCCGTGCCCGTGCGGAGCGCGCGGCTGCCTGGAGATGTATGCGTCGGCGACGTCGATCGTGCGCATCGCCCAGGAACTGGGCATCGAGGCGCCGGCGTCAGAGGAGAAGCCGCATCTCACCGCATCGGCGGTGGCGCGGCTTGCCACGGCGGGCGACGAGCGCGCGGTACGGGTCTTCGACCAGGTGGGTCTGGCGCTTGGACTTTCGCTGGCGCATCTTGTGAATGCGCTCGATCTGCCGCTGTATGTGATCGGGGGAGGCGCCGCCGCCGCGTGGCCGCTGTTTGCGCCGCGCATGTTCGCGACGCTGCGGGAGGGCAGTTATGTCTACCGCCAGTCGATGCCGCGGAATCCCGAGGTCTTTGAGGGGGGCAAGACCCACGTGGCACCGGCCCAGTTGGGCAGCGATGCCGGGCTTCTGGGCGCGGCGCTTCTGCCGGTGGCCGCGCGGGCAGCCGTCGTCGCCTGATCCGGCGAGGACTCCCGGCGTCCTGCGGCTTTCCGTTCCCACCTCACCCTGCTCCGTGCTATAACCCCTTCACTCGGCATCTCGCCCACGAGGAAGGCATCCATGAGAATCGGTTTCACCACGGTTGCCCCGCTCCCGCTGCTCCTGACCTTTGTCGCCGTCGCCGCTGCACAAACTCCGACCACGCCGCCGCCGATCAAGATGGGGCTATGGCAGTCGGAGGTCACGACGTCGGTTGCCGGCGCTCCCAACACGCCGATGGGCCAGGCGATGGGTGGCGCGGGCCGCACCACCGTCACGCAGGGCTGCCTGACGCCGGAATCCTGGGCCAGGGACATCCAGGGCGCGCAGCAACGGCAGCACGCTGCCGACTGCACGCAGTCGAACTTCCAGCAGGACACGCACAAGGTCACGTTCGACGAGGTCTGTTCGAATCAGGGTGGGTATTCGACCAACGTGCACTTTGAAATGCTGATCGACGACACGGAAGATGCACACGGCCACGCCGATGTGAAAACCAGCGGTCCCGCCTTTCCCCAGGGCATGACGATGCACATGACGATGAAGACGAAATTCCTCAGCTCCGACTGCGGCAGTGTGAAGCCGGGCGAGGGCAAAGTCATCCACGAGTAATGCGGCCTGAGGCGGGTTTCGCGCCTGCGAGACTCGCCTCCCGATTGCGGGCTCGCTGTAGGCTAAACGCTGAGCGTGCTTCGCCTGCCTAAGCGCTGCTCCGCCAGCCATGTTGCCCACCCTTGAAACGCCGCGGCTGATTCTTGTTCCTCTTGCGCTGGCGGACGCCGCTTCGATTCAGAGCGTTTTCCCGCAGTGGGAGGTGGTGCGGTATCTCAACGCGGTGGTTCCGTGGCCTTATCCGCCGGATGGCGCCCTGGTCTGGATTCGCGAACATGCTCTGCCGGCGATAGGTCGCGGCGAGGAGTGGCACTGGAGCCTGCGGAGGAAGGCCGAACCGGCGGCGATCATCGGGGCGATCGGGCTGATCCGCGGCGAGGGGGAGAACCGGGGCTTCTGGATCGCGCCGGAGTGGCGCAACCAGGGATTGATGACCGAAGCGGTGCTGGCGGTGACCGACTACTGGTTCGGGGTGCTGGGATTCCCGGTGCTGCGCGCGCCGAAGGCGGTGGCCAACGCGGCCTCACGACGCATCTCGGAGAAGACGGGGATGCGGCGGATCGGCACGGAGGAGCGCGCGCTGGTATCGGGCGTACAGACGAGCGAGATCTGGGAGATCACGGCGGAGGAGTGGCGCGGGTTCCGTAAAAAGCAACGCGCCGGGTAAGCGGCGCGTTACGGGGTGCGGGCGCAGTTTATTCGTCGTCGCCGACGGCGAAGTAGCCTTTGCGGGCCTGGACTTTCAGGTCGCCGTCCTGATCGTGGCAGGCGATGTCGATCTTACGGAAGCGGCCATCCATGGTCTTGTTGGCAGGGACGTACTGGGCCACGTACTGGGTCCGCAACTCCTGTTCGATCTGACCAAAAGCATCTTCGAGTTTTTTGCCGTTGTTGCCGACGTTGATGACGCGGCCGCCGGTGGCTTCGGTGAGGGCGCGCATCTGCATGTCGCCGGAGTAGCCGAGGCCGAAGCCGCTGTTGAAGTAGAAGCCGCGGTCGGCAATCATGATGACGTAGATGATGACGTTGGCGTTCTGCGCGGCCTCGATGGCCTGCTTTGGCTTGGTTTCGCTGCCCTGATCTTCGCCGTCGGTGAGCAGAATCAGCGCTTTGCGCCCGGTTTCGGTACGCATCTTGTTGTTCGAGGCGAGGTAGACGGCGTCATAGAGCAGGGTTCCCTTGGGGTCACCCTGGGTGGGGATGGGGCCCTGGCCGATTCCGGGCACGCCTACCGAGCCGCCGCCGGCGGCTGTGTTGATCTGAACCTTATTGATGGCCCGCTCCAGGGCGCGGGTATCGTTGGTGTAGTCCTGTTCGAGGTTGACGCCGACATCGAAGCTGAGGAGGAAGGCCTCGTCTTTGGGGCGGAGGATTCTTTTGAGGAAGGCGGACCCCGACTGCTGTTCCAGGGGCAGGACATACTGCTGGCTGCCGCTGGTATCGATGAGCAGGCCGAGGGTCAGGGGCTGATTGGCCTCAGCGGTGAAGCTGGTGAGCTTTTGGGGCTGCTTGTCCTCGAAGACGGAGCAGTCGTTTTTCGTCAGGAAGGGGATGAGGGCGCCGTGTTTATCGCGCACGGTGAAGTATTCGCTGACGAGGTTGGAGGTGACTTTCAGGGTCTCCCGGGGATTGACTTCGGTGGGCGAGTTGTCCGCTGGAAAGTTGCTCACCGGGGGCGCATCGGGTGACGGAGCCGACTGTCCCCACGTCAGAGGGATAGCGGTTCCTGAGAGCAGGACCGGGAGGAATAGTAAACGCAACCAGCGCACGACCTTAGTCTCCTTACGCCTTAGACGGACGGTTCTGGCCTGGGTTATTTGCAGAGTGATCCGCTGGGGTATTCGGCGGAACAGGGCGCCATGCGCTCTGTTAATCTTGAGCATACGCCTGAGGCGTTCGGCCGTTCGAGGCCGCATCTCAATAAGAGGACTTCCGCGCATCGTCTCCGGATTGAGGACTCGAAAACTGAGGAAAATGAGCGCGGTCCAGCAAGAGTTTTGGAAGAATCAGGGGGTTTCAGCGTGATGCGTGCAGTTCGGCTCAGCGCGTTCTTCATTCTTTTCCCGGCAGTGGCGGGTTTTGCCGCTTTCGGCCAACAGCGGCAGAATGTGCCGGATGCGCCGGCCCCGCAGGCGCAGTCTGCGCCGAACGCGCCTGTCCCCCAGTCTCTTCCGGACCTGAGGAACCAGGTCACCCCGGGTAAGGGGACCACCTCCGACGAACAGGGCGCAGCCGACGCCGGGCAGGCCGCCCCGAAAGTCAGCAACGGCCAGGGGGGACAGCAGCCGGCTCAACAGGAAGCACCTCCGGCGGACACGGGGCAGGCAGCGCCTGAAACCGGCACTCCCGGTCAGGAGGAGAAGGTTCTTACCCTCCACACCGGTGTCACCGCCGTCGAAGTCCCGGTCATCGTTAAGGATAAGCACGGCAAGGAGATCGCGGGGCTGCCGTGGTGGCGCTTCCGCGTGTATGAAGACGGCATCCGCCAGAACATTGCCTGGTTCAGTACGGACGCTTTCCCGCTGTCGGTGGCATTCGTGATCGATGCCACGCTGCCGTCGGACATTATGCAGAAGGTGAACCGGAGCCTGTCCGTGGTGAGCAACGGTCTCACGCCGGCGGATACGGTTTCCGTGATCACGTATGCGGGCACAGGCCCGCAGATGGTGACGGCTTTCACGGCCGCCCAGGGGCCGCGCCTGATGGCGGCGATGGAGATGGCGAAGAGGCCGGGCGAGCAGCCGGGTGTCCCGGTTGTGGACGGCCCGTTTGCCAGCGGTCCTACGGTGAACGGCCTGCAGGCCGATCCGACGCTGGCGCCGCAGCGGGGAAATGCGGGTGGTTTCCTGGTCCTGCCGAAAGAAGTTCATCCGCTCAACGACGCCATTCTTTATGCAGCGGAGCAACTGGCCAGCCAGCCGCCTGGACGCCGCCGGGTGATCTACGTGATCAGCGACGGGAAGAACTCGCGCAGCAAGGCCAGCTTCAAGGAAGTGCTGCAGTATCTGCTGACGAACAACATCTCTGTTTACGGCACGAACGTGGGCGACTCGGCGCTGTGGGGGGTCGGCTACCTGGATCGCAGCAAGCTGCCGTTCCTGCAGCCGGAAGACGTGCTGCCGCGTTACGCGCTGCTGACGGGCGGCGATGTGGATCACGAGCTGAGCGAGAACGGGATCCAGAGCGCCTTCGTGAAGATCACGGATTCGCTGCGGACCGCGTACACGATCGTTTACTACAGCCATCAGCCGGTGATCAGCGGCAAGTATCACAACATCGATGTCCGCGTGGAGGGTTTGACGGGGCTGCAGGTGAACGCCAAGCAGGGGTATTACCCGTCGGCTTCGATGCAGTAGCGTCAGGGGGTCGGAGGGCAGCATTCCAAAGCGGGCCGTTCTCCGGCCCGCTTTCGCTGGTATCCTGTGTCTTGATCCGAAACGCTCTTTTACCCGGCACAACCAACCCTCACCCATGTTCAGTCTGGCGCCGCAGGCGCGTACGTCTGGACCACCCGGCCTGAACGACACGAGTCCAGGGGCGCAAGCCCAAAAATCAATGCCCGACGCAAAACTCCAGATCATTCCTTTAGGCGGTCTCGGCGAATTCGGCATGAACTGCCTCGCCCTCCGCTACAAAGACGACATCATCGTTATCGACGCCGGGCTGATGTTCCCCGAGTCCGAGCTTCTCGGCGTGGATGTGGTGGTCCCCGACATCTCCTATCTCGTCGAGAACAGGCCGCACGTGCGCGGCATCGTTCTGACCCATGGCCATGAAGATCACATCGGCGGGCTTCCGTGGATCCTCTCCGAGCTGAACGTCCCGGTATACGCGACCGAGTTCACGCTCGCCTATGTCGAGGGCAAGCTCGAAGAGCACGCGCTGCTGGACGACACGGAGCTGATCGAGATCGTCCCGGGCGAGAAGTTTTCGCTGGGCGCATTTGCCATCGAGCCGATCCGCGTGACGCACTCGATGGTGGACTGCGTGGCGCTCGCGATCGAGACGCCGGTGGGCATCGTGGTGCACACAGGGGACTTCAAGATCGACCTGTCGCCGCCGGATGGGAAGCCCTTCGACCTGCATCGCTTTGCCGAGTACGGGCAGCGCGGGGTGCTGGCTCTGCTGCAGGACTCGACCAATGTGGACCGGCACGGCTACACGCCGAGCGAGTGGGCGGTCAAACCGCGGCTGGACGAGATTTTTTCGCGCACGAAGAAGAAGCTCTTCTTTGCCTGCTTCTCGTCGTCGATCTACCGCATCCGGATTGCGTGCGAGCTGGCCCGGTTTCACAATCGCAAGGTCGCGATCGTGGGCCGCTCCATGCTGGAATCGAGCGAGATCGCGCAGGACCTCGGCTACCTCGATCTGCCTCCGTCGCTGATCATTCATCCCAGCCAGGTCGCCGACTACTCGCCCGAGCAAGTGATGATCCTGATCAGCGGCACGCAGGGCGAACCGATGAGCGCCCTGAGCCGCGCCGCCGTGGACAACCACAAGCACGCGCGCATCGTCGCCGGCGATACGGTGATCCTGAGCTCGAGGGTCATTCCAGGGAACGAGAAATCGATCTTCCGCGTGATCGACCACCTCTGCCGCCGCGACGCGGAGGTGATCTACGACGATGGCTCGCACGGTCTGATCCACGTGAGCGGCCATGCCAGCCAGGAAGAGCAGCGGCTGATGATCAATCTTCTGAAGCCGAAGTTCTTTATCCCGATTCACGGGGATTATCGGCATTTGAAGAAGCATGCCGAAGTGGCGCAGCGGCTGGGCGTGGTGGATCTGGCGCTGGTGATCGAGAATGGCGATGTCCTCGAACTGGATCGCAACAACGCGGCGAAGAACGGCAAGGTGACGGCGGGACGTGTCTGCATCGATTCCGGCTCGTCGACGGATGTGGTGGAAGATCTGGTGATCCGGGATCGCCGCCATCTTTCGGAAGACGGATTTGTGCTGCCGATCCTGACGATCAACAAGCTGAGCGGCAAGGTGGAGCGCCAGCCGGAGATTGTCTCGCGTGGGTTTGTGGGTGCTGAGCCGGGTCTGCTGGATGGGGCGCGCCAGGTGGTCACGCAGACGCTGGACAGCTCAAGCCCGGAAGAGAAGGCCGACTACGGGGTGATCAAGGAGAAGATCCGCATCGATCTGAAGCGCTACATCCAGAAGAACACCAGCCGGCGGCCGCTGATCATGCCGGTGATTCTGGAGATCTGAGAAAGGCAGCCTGTAGCCGGTGGCCTGTAGCCGGTAGCCGGTATCCGGAAGGAAGAAGCGGGAAGCTGAGGGCAAAAGGCGAACCGCTCAGGGCTGCTCTTTCACTCCCGCCAGTCCTGCCTGCTTCCTTGCCCACACATACCAGATCAGACACGCCGTTGCGGTCCATGCGTACACCGGCGAACTCAGCGGCGTTTTCAGCAGCAGGATCAGAATGACGGCGGCATTGAGCACGGCGAGCCAGGGCGCCCAGCGGCGGCCCGGCCGCACGGAACAGACGTGCATGATGGCTGGGAGCATCAGCAGCTGATCGAACGGCCACGAATAGGGCGAGACCATCATGGAAACCAGCAGCAACGCCGCGCCGTCGACGCGCCAGTTCCAGACGCCGCGGCGGCGCCAGTAATAGCGGGCACACAGCCCGAGCCCGAGGACGGACGGCACCGTCTGCACCCAGACCGGATGCCCGGGGACCATCCAGCGCAGGACGAAGGAGAGGTTCGGCAGGTACTGCCCTGCGATGTGCTCGGCGCGCATCCCGGCAAAATAATCCGTCCAGATGTGGGGATCGAAGAGCAGCGGGAACGCCGCGGCTGCGGCCAGCCCCATACCGAAACCGGCGAGCAGCCGCCAGTTCCTGCGGCGCACGCACTCGATGAGAATCAGCGGCCACAGCAGCAGGAAGAGATGCGGCTTCATCGCCGGCATCAGGAGTGCCAGGCCTGAAAGCCACGGCCGATCCTCGTGGTACTTGAAGAAGAACGCGATGCCGGCGAGGAGAAAGATGGAGAGCTGCCCGGCCATGGCGCAGCCGAGGATCGGCGCGAAGAGATAGACCACGAGCGGCGGGGGTTTGCAGCCCATGCGGAGGCACTTGATCGCTAGGAGGGCCAGCGCGATGAGCGCCAGGAGCCACAGGAAGGCTGCGACGCGGACGCCGAAGAGCCCGAGCGGCGCCACGACGAACAGCGCCCACGGCGGATTCCGCATCAGGAGGGGCTCGTCGTACCCGCTGCCGGCTGCGTTCTCCATCTGGAGT
>JBKICP010000380.1:0-2946 GCA_046567085.1 Acidobacteriota bacterium | reverse complement strand
GACAGTCAGGTTCACATCTTTGGTCGAGTCCACGGAGGCTGGGGGGCAAGCGAGGAGCAGGTCCGTTCCATTGCTGCGAATCCCCCCATCGAGCAAACGGGAAATATCGTGCGCATCGGCAGGCAGCACATGAACCTGCACAACATCAGCATCGACTACGATATCCAGGCCCCTGCCAAATCGGATCTGGATGCCAACACGGGCTCTGGCAATGTGACCGATGACGGCGTCGGAAAGAATGCCAAGCTCTCAAGCGGCTCCGGCGATATCCGAGCCGATGGATTGCAGGGCGCCTTCACCATCAACACAGGCTCCGGCAATATCGTGGCGGAACAGGTGGCCGAGGGTGACGTGAAAGCGGAAACCGGCTCCGGAAGCATCGATCTCCGCGGGCTGCGTGGGGGCCTCCGTGCGCAGACTGGTTCTGGCAACATTCGGGTCGCAGGCGCTCCGACTGCGCCTTGGCACCTTGGAACCGGCTCCGGCAATATCGACGTGACCCCGGGAAATGCCGGCTTCACCCTCGACGCCTCCTCCGGCTCGGGAACCATTCGGACCGATCGTGAAATCGCAACCCAGGGGACGATGAATCGCCACCACGTCACCGGAAAAATGGGCGGCGGCGGGCCGCTGATACACATCGAAACGGGATCAGGCGACATCACCATCCATTGATGTCTCTGCAACCGTCAGCCGGCGTCGCATCTTATGGAATGAAGTAATACGGGTCGGGGTACTTCACCGAGTACTCCGCCTGCGCCTTGCCGCGCAAGTCGCTCCACTGGTCCCCGACATTCAACACAATGTCGTAGCCTTTTGCCACCAGTGCCACCCGCTCCGCCGTTTTATAGGCCTGCGCAGTCAGTGCAGCTTCTTCGGGTGAGCGCAGAATCAATCCGTCCCAGGCCGCAAAACCCCGGCTGCGCAGATTGCGTTCCGTCACCGCACGCTGTGTCTCCGATCGCCCCGTCAGGAAGAACACATGCACCTCCAGCCTCTCCGCTTCCCTGTAGAGTCGCAGTGTTGCCGGGATCGCTGGAGCCGCAGCCGAATCCACCCAGGTATCAAAGCCCTTCTTGTCATACGCGAATCCAGCCGTCGACATCTCTTCCCAGTTCGAGAGCGTCGTCTCATCAATATCCAGGACCAGCGCAAGCTTCTCCCGCGAACCGCGATGCGCCGTACGACGTTGCAGATAAGCGATAGCCCGATCGGCCTGCGTGTCTAGATCCTTCGCGTAGCAGCCGCAGGTACAGGTGCAATCGTGGTAGCGCCGCACCTCGCGCTTCAGCGCGTCCAGGTTTTCAATCTGTTCCCCTTGCGCCACAGGTGCAAAAGCTCCCTCGTGCTGCGCAGGCGCAGGATTGCTCTGTGCCCCTCCCGCAGCAGGCGCCATCAGTGTCGCGACTGCCAAAACTCCGCAAACCACCATCCGGGTCATGCGTTCCTGCTCCTTGCCGGGTCTCGCCTTGAAGTCCTCACTATGTTCATCCTACTCACCGCACCCGAGGTTCACTGCCTTGTCGGCCTTGCGCAGCTTTTACACTAGGAATGTATGATTCGCGTCCTTCGACCGCTGCCGATCGAGTCCATCAAGCTGCTCGTCTTTGACCTCGACGGCACACTCATTGACTCGGCCCAGGATCTCTGCAACAGCGTCAACGCCACGCTCGCCCACTTCGGCCGCGATCCATTACCGGATGAGACCATCGCAGGCTACATCGGCAACGGAGCCTTGATGCTCGTGCAGCGATCTCTGGCGAGCGATGGCAAGGTTCCCGTAAGCGAGGACACCCTTGCTGCGGCATATCAGTATTTCCTCGATTATTACCGCGAGCACAAGCTTGACTACACGTATGCCTATGACGGCGTGCTGGAGGCGCTGACGGCGCTCAGAACCGTTCATGACATGCCCGACGCCCCGGCTCGTGCCATGGCCGTCCTGACGAATAAGCCCGTGCGCCCCGCTCGCGCCATCTGTGAAGCGTTGGGACTCGCGCCATATTTCCTCAACATATACGGTGGGAACAGCTTTTCCACCAAGAAGCCCAGCCCGGAGGGCCTTTTCGCACTCATGCAGGAGGCCAGCGCCAGCCCCGAAGAAACTGTCATGATCGGCGACAGCCAGGTCGACGTCGAGACGGCGCGCAATGCAGGATCCTGGTCCATCGGCTGCACCTTTGGTTTGTCTCCAGACAGCCTCAATACTGTCCCACCGGATGTCCTTGTCGACTCCCCGGCGGACTGGACCCACGTCCTCAGCCCGGCGAAACTGCTATGCCGTTCCTCGCTCCCCGGCTCCTCACTTCCTGATTGATTCCTCCAAAACGCCCCTCCTGCCGAAGCACGTTCTCAGACAAACACAATCACTCCGCGCGGATCTGGGCGTACCATTTTGATGGAACCAAAACCGTCTCCTTTTCGTAGCACATCCAGGAGGCACGATGAAACGCCCCTTTCTGTCTGCGTTCCTTTTGATGGTCGTGATCGTTTTCGCCGCTGCTGTGCCCGCTCACGCCAGTCGCGATCTCGTCCAGTTCGGCAGCGACATCGTTGTCCCTCAGGGTCAATCCATCCACGACGCCGTCTGCTTCTTCTGTTCCGTGCAAATCGACGGCACCGCCGAGCATGACATCGTCGTCTTCTTCGGCAGCACAAAGATCTCAACGCGGTCCGAACATGATGTCGTCGACTTCTTTGGGGACGTCCGTCTTGGCCCCAATGCGAGCGTCGGCCATGATGTTGTCAACTTCTTCGGCACCATCCGGCTCGGCGAGAACGCTTCCATCGGCAACGATGCCGTCGCCATGTTCGGCGATGTGCGCGCAGCCAACACAGCAACCATTGCCGGCAACCGTGTCGTCCAACCTTTTTTCCTTCTCCTCGTACCTCTGGGCATCCTTGCCCTCGTTGTCTTTGGAATCGTCGAGGTCGTGCGCCGTGCTC
>JBKICP010000379.1:0-10510 GCA_046567085.1 Acidobacteriota bacterium | reverse complement strand
CTGAAAGATACGCGGATCGTTGGCCCCGGTGATGACACCGAAGGTTTTGGTGTTGTTCACTTTCAGGTTGCCGCTGCCGGGAGCATCGAAGTTGGGGTGATTCAGCGCGTTGAACGCCTCGATACGGAAGTCCAGCGTGGTCTTCTCGGTGATCGGGAAGAACCGGCTGAGTTCGGCATCCACATCGACGTAGTTCGGCGCACGGAAGGTGTTTCGTCCGAGGTTGCCGTACGTGCCGTCCTGCTGGTAGGTGAAGGCGGCGGCGTTGAGGAACGTCTGGTTTTTCGCAATCGAGTTGTGCGTGTAGGAGTTGGAACCGGTCAGGTTGGGGCGATCGTTGTTCACGTCCGTGCCTGAGATATCCGTGCCATCCACGACGGAGAACGGCGCGCCATCGGTGACGCGGAGCAGCGGACCGAGCTCCCAGTTATTCAGGAGCGCTGCCGTAACTCCGTGGAGGCTGGTGAACTTGCTGGTGGCAACGGCATTGGCGTTGAACATGCCGCGGTAGTCGAAGCCGCAGTTGCCGCGATCCATTCGCGGATTGTACGGATCTTCGACGGTGGTCCCGCCGATGTCGCCCTGTGCGTCTTCCACGTCGATGCAGTGCGACCACGTGTAATTCGCCAGGAAGGTAAAGGTGGAGGTGCGGTGCTGGATGGTGGCGATCATGCCGTTGTAATTCGCGGTGGCGGAGTCATCGATCAGCACCGTTCCGCCTCCACCGCCGGTGAATGCCACGCCCTGGCTGGGATTCTCCAGATAGAGCCGGAAACGCGTGCTGTAGTTCGCGCTGGGTTTGCCCCCGGTGTAGACCGCAGGGTTGAGCGGGAATCCCCATGTCTGGTGAGCCGTTTCGTTGCCGACGTAGTCGATCTGCGCCATCCAGCCGTGGGCCAGTTCATGTTGCATGCTCGCCGTCCATTGCATCACGTACGGTGGATGGAAGTGATGGGGCAGGAAGATGTACTGAGCGGTTTTCGGGAAGACCACACTGGAAGTAGGAATCGCAGGCTGAGGGAAGGGATTGCCCGGGGCGCTTCCACCCGACCAGGGATTCCCGAAGTCGAGGGGGGTTGTTGTCGGAATCGTCGAGGCTGCAGTTGCGAACGGTGGGTTCTGCTGATTTCGATTCGATGTGAAGAAGTTGGGCTCGTCGTAGATGAGGGCGCCGCCAACGCGGAGGACGGTCTTGCCGGCACCGTCGGGGTTCCAGGTCACGCCGAGGCGGGGAGAGAACTGCCACGGGGAGTTTTGCGTGTAGTTCTTCGGTATGCCTTTGTCCCCGTAGTAGAAGACGCCAGCGGGTGCATTGGGATAAACGCCGCTTTTCACGTCCTGCAGGAACGAGGATTCATTGAACTCCGAGCCACGGTGGAAATAGTCCGTGGGCATATATTCCGGCTGCCAGCGAACGCCAGCCGTCAACACCAGCTTCGGCGTTGCCTGCCAGGTGTCCTGAACGTAGAGACTGGGAATGGGCGCACGCAGCGAGTTACCCTGCTGCTTGCTTTGTTCGAAGCCGTGCAGCGCTCCGGTGAGGAAGTCGAGGTTGGCATCGGCCGCGGGCTGCTTGGGCAGGTTCTGTCCGGGGCCCTTCTGGCTGAAGTCGCCGCTGAAGGTGAACGCGCCGTTCATCTCATAGTGATTGAGGGCGTTGAACTGGGAACGGGCGTATTCGCCGCCGAACACGATCTGGTGTTTGCCGCGGACCATGTTCACGTCGTCGGAAATCGAGAACGTGTTGACGTTGAAGTGAGAGGGTGCACAGGTTCCGCAGTAGAGACCGAACTTGGAACTGGCCGTGAAGCGGAAGAAGTTGGGGTCGTTGTTGTACATCGAGACGCCAATCGCATTCGGGCTGACACCCTGCGCTGCAGGCGCGCGGTTATCGCGGCGGCGGTCGGCCGTCGCGTGAACGGAGTTGACCAGGTGAGAGCTGAAGACGTAACTGTCGCCAAGGGTCAGCGACTGCACGCGCTCCAGATTGCCGGATGCCGCGGTGACCAGCGCATTGGTGGGGTCCCAGGCAGCCGGAAACGCATATCCGTCGAGGAAGTAGCGGCCATAGAGATTCTGTTTTGGGGAGAGACTGGCGTCGATGCGGGTGATGAACTGATTTTCTGTCCAGTTGCCCGGAGGAGCATAGAGGACCTTGCCTGTGGGATCGGTGGTCTGGGGCAGGAACTTCTCCAATGCCAGCGCTTGCTTGCTGAAGTAGGAGGGGTCAATGTGATTGCCGGCCAGCGTCGCGCCTGTAATGGGGTTGTACAGAGGGCTGGAATCGGAACCGGAGAAGTCACCGGCCAGATTGGCCTGACTGGGCACGTACGCCGTCTTGTCCGATACCACCTGATGGACGATGGTTCGCTGGTACCCGCCGAAGAAGAAGAGCTTGTCTTTCCGGATGGGGCCGCCGATGGTGCCACCGAACTGGTTCTGGTGGAGCTGGTCGGGCTTGCTGGAGAAGAAGTTCGTTGCGTCAATCAGGTTGTTGCGGATGTATTCGAAGGCATCGCCGTGGAAGACATTGGTGCCGGACATGGTGACGACGTTGACCTCGCCGCCGGGATGCAGACCGCTTTGCGCGCCCATGGCCGTGCTTTCAACGCTGAACTGGTTGACCGCATCCGGGAAGGGAAACGGCAGGTTGACGTTGGTCATGTAGTCGTTGTTGTCTGCGCCGTCCAGACGGTAGTCGGTCTGGTTACCCATGCCGCCGGCGATGGAGATGGCTTTGGAACTGAAGAAGTTCTTGCTGCCGACCATGTCATTGCCGGGGGCCGGCGCGGCGCCGCCGGAAAGGACGATCAGGTCGGTCATCTGGCGTCCGTTGAGAGGAAGCTCGTTGACCTCCTTTTGGTCGATCGTTTGCTTGAAGGAAGTGTCCTGCGTCTGAAGGGCGATGCCATTGGCCTGAACGTGGACCACCTGGTTTTCCGTGCCCACGGACAGTGTTACGTTGACTCCGATGTTGCTGCCAACCTCGAGGACAATTCCCGTCCGGGTATAGACCTTGAATCCCGAAGCTTTGACGGAAAGGTCGTAAGTTCCGATGGGGAGGTTGGGAAAGCTGAAGACGCCTCCGCTGCTGCTGACCGTCTCATGCTTTACTGCAGTGGCTTCACTGGTCACCGTCACCTGTGCGCTGGGAATGACGGCGCCCGAGGGATCGCTGATCGTTCCCTGGATGTTGCCGGTGCCTGCCAGCTGCGCGAATGCGGGCGTAACCATCAGGCAAAGTGCGAGAGCCCAAAGAAGCGGTCGCCCCCATTGGGGGGGCCGCTGGTACGTCTGCGTCATGTTGTTTCCTCCGAAAAAATCACTCGTGCAGGTCATGGCTTTACTGTAGAGGTCTGACCTGTCGCAAAACCGGACCAGTATCGTGGACGGCCGCCAGGACTGTCAAGGATCAAGATTGTCGGGGATTACCGGGCGCCGAATGACAATGGGGGCGGGACTTGCTTCACGAGCCGGGAGATGCGCCAAACGCAGGGTATCTCCGATGTTTGTCAGGGATTTTCGGGGAGGATTCACAGGGGCTGCCACGAACTTCGGCGATCCCGGAAAGCAAGCGCTCGTCTGTGCATGACGACCGGCCAACAGCACTTTCGATTCAGGCGGATCCAGGGCCGTTTGGTCAGACCACAATCACGACCAACGGCCCAGGAACCGAAATCCGCTACTCAGAGCGTCTGATTATCGGCGGTCTGCAGCTGGGTGTCTTTGGCGGCGCGACTGATGAGGATGCGCAGGTCGGTCACCTTATCCAGATGGAACGCTTTGACGCCTGTTGGGGCGGTGACCGCGATGAAGTCAGCGCGGTCGACACCGGTGAGGTAGAAACTGGGCCGAGGGTCCGGCGATGCCGCCGCAACCTCAACGTGACTTATCTCCAGGTTTCTGATGTGACGGAGAAAGAAGCCCTGGGAGGGCATCGGGCCAAACATTCCGGGGTCGGGATATTTTGCCTCGTTTTCCGGGGGCTGGATCGACAGCGTATCCGGAGAGGCGCCGCCGACCTGGTGCTGGTAGATGTTGTCGAGCTTCACGTCTTCGATGGCATAGTCGGGGATCCCGCTGAGGATGGAGCAGAGCCGCGATGCGCAGTTGTAACTGGAGAGATTGCTGATCAGAATCCGCCGCATGGTCCCGACTTTTGTTGATTCTTTCGGTCCGCGCAGCCGCGCGCCGAGGCGGATGAAGATGGGGGCGGTGGTGATGTTGCGCATGGTGATGTTGGTGACGGCGATGTCTTCGCAGAGCGCGCCGTCCTCGCTTTCCAGCGCCAGCCCGTTGCAGGTGTCGAAGACGCAGTTGGAGATGGTGATGTTCTTAAAGCCGCCGTTGGACTCCGTGCCGCACTTGATGCGGCCGGTGCGTCCCACGCGCGCGTCGGGGGCAAACCGCTTAAAGGTGCCGTCGATGACTGTGCCGAGCTCGTAGTCGCCGGTGACGTAGCAGTTGGTGATCGTGACGTTTTCCGTGGCGCGCGCGTAGCCGAGGGCATAACTGCTCTTGGGGCAGATGCCGTCGTCCCACGGCGAATTGACGGTGCAGTTCGAGACGTGCACGTTACGGCAGCAGTCGATGTCCATACCGTCGCGATCCGTATCGATGGTCAGGTTGTCGATGGTCATGTTATCGACGCCGGTCAGCAGGAGGCCGAAGTGCCCGCCCTTCAGGATGGAAAAATCGCGCAGCAGGACGTTATGGCAATTCTTGAGCGCGATGCTTTTGTTGCCGACGCCCGCCTGCTCAGCGACATAGATCGGGTAATTTCCGCGCGCACTGCGGTTGGCGCCGAAGCTGAGCCCCTTGCCGTAGATCTGTCCGGGCCCGGTGATGCTGATGTCGGTGAGGTTTTCGCCCCAGATCAGCGAATTGTGCCAGTGGTTATGGCCGTAATCCTGGTAAGCCTCCCAGGGCGCATTGGATTCGGCCGCGTCGTAGGTGCCGCCGTTGTAACCGGTGGTTTGACCGGGGAGGGGAGAGGCAGCCGCGAGCAGCGTGGCGCCCTGCGACAGATAGAGGCCCACATGGCTCCTCAGGCGGATGGAGAAGCTCAGCCAGGTTCCAGGAGGAAAGACGACGGTGCCTCCGCCGGCGGCGGCCGCCGCTTCGATCGCCTTATTGATGGCTGGAGAGTCGACTGCCTTGCCATCGCCGACCGCGCCGTAGGTGCGGATATCGAAAACGCCCGGCATGCCGGAGGAAGGGGTCGAACGGGGAGCGGCGTAGGCTTCGGGCAGGGACGAGCCGACGACGGCTCCCAAACCCAGGGCGCTCATGCGAAGAAGTTCTCGGCGGTTGGAGCGGAAAGGATTCATAAAGGGCACGATCCTGGAAGAGGAATATCCCGCTGGCAAATTGCGGGACTGTAAGTGGTATGACCACTGACCGCCATCCAGCGTATCATTGGTTTCGCAATTGCACCTGTCCCCGAAGAGGAAAATGCACCTGATGCGACGCAGAAATTGCCCTTCCGTTTGGTTTTCCGGACTCGTTCTTCTGACCCTCGCAGCCGCGAAGCCGACCCGTGCCGCCGCTGCGGCAGCCACCTGCGATCCCCATGCCTACGGCGCCAAGGGCGATGGCGTCACGAAAGATACGGCAGCCATTCAATCGGCGATCGACGCCTGTGAGAAGCGCGGAGGCGGCACGGTGCGGCTCTCGGCGGGCATGTGGCTCAGTGCGCCTGTCGTGCTGAAGAGCAATATCACTCTGCAACTGGACAAGGGAGCCACGCTGCTGGGCTCACCCGATCACAGCGACTACGTCGCCATCACGGAATTCAGGGCTCCGGGGCGGCAGGCGCTGGTGAGCGCCAGCAAGGCCACGCATGTCTCCATCACCGGCGAGGGCGTGATCGATGGAAATGGGGACAGCTGGTGGAAGGAGGCGCGCGCTGTCAAGGATCACGGCGTCATGGGGTCTGACCACACGCGGCCGCGGCTGGTTGTGTTCGATCACTGCCAGCACGTGCTGGTGGAAGGCGTGACGATCCAGAATTCGCCGATGTGGCAGCTGGTTCCTTATTACTCCGAAGATGTGACGATCCGGAATATTCATGTGCTTGCGCCGCAGCACGCACCGAATACCGATGCCATCGACCCGTTTTCCTCGTCCAATGTGCGCATCGATCACGTCTTCGCCGATGTGGGGGATGACGATGTGGCCATCAAATCGGGGATGGCCAACTCGCCGGGCCCGGACGATCCCAGCCGCAACATCACCATCACCGACTGCGATTTCCGGCACGGTCACGGACTCTCGATTGGAAGCGAGATGGCAGGCGGGGCGCAGCACGTTCGCGCCGAGCGCATCCACTTCGATGGCACCGACAATGGCATCCGCGTGAAGGCCAATCGGGATCGCGGCAACGACATGGGGGATTTTGTCTTCCGGGATATCGAGATGAAGAACGTGAAGAACGCAATCATCATCAGCGAGTACTACCCGAAGATCCTGCCGCCCGACCCCGATCCCGCGGCGCCGGTGACGCGCCTGACGCCGCACTTTCACGACATCACGCTCGAAAACGTAACGGCCACAGATATTGTTTCCGCGGGTGCGATCGCGGGCCTGCCCGAAGCGCCGATTCGCAATGTGGTGCTGAAGAACGTCCACATTCAGGCGCAGCATGGAATGCCCATCAGCAATGCCGATGTGACGGGCGAAAACGTCACGATTCAGGCGAGCGATGGATCGGGCATCGTGAAAGCGGAAGGCGCGAACGTCACGCTGCATTGATGGCCGTGACGGCGCGCGGCGTACGATGAACGGCTGTTGGGGGAGTCCCTGGATTCATGATGCGTTTTGGTAAATCTGCTCTTTGTGCGACTGCGATCTGCTTTGCGGCTGCCGTTGCTTTGCGTGCACAGCACAATGGCGCGAGCGCTGCTCCGGCGAATTCGCTCGCCGCGCTCCGCGAGGGTTTCGCCTCGCCTCCGATGGACGCTCGTCCGATGATGCGCTGGTGGTGGTTTGGGCCGGCGGTCGAGCCGGACGAGCTTGCCCGCGAGTTGCGCACGATGAAAGAGGGCGGCATCGGAGGCGTGGAGATTCAGCCGGTCTATCCACTGGCTCTGGATGATCCGCAGAAGGGAATTCGGAACATGAAATTCCTTTCGCCGGATTACCTGAAAATGGTGAGCTTTGCGGCGGAGACCGGCCGCGAACTCGGGATGCGGGTGAGCCTTACGCTGGGCAGCGGGTGGCCTTACGGAGGGGCATGGGTGCCGGCGACGGAAGCGGCGGGACGGCTGCGGGTCGTGGCCACGCCTGTTTCTCCAGGTGAGCATTCTGTTGCGGTGCCGTCGATGGAGAACGGTGAGACGTTACTGGCCTCGTTTGTTGCTTCGGGCACTGCGCAACACTACGAGGCGGATCATGCCCGGCGGGTTGACGACATGAAGGACGGGCGGTTGCTGGTTCCGGCGGGGCTCAGCGATCCGCAGGTTGCGTTGTTCTTTATCTCCAGCCGTACGGGCCAGCAGGTGAAGCGGGCCGCGTATGGCGCCGAAGGTTTCGTTCTCGATCATTTCAGCGCGACGGCGGTGCAGGATCACCTGAAGAACGTGGCCGATCCGCTGATCCAGGCCTTTGGCGCGCATCCGCCTTACTCGGTGTTCAGCGACAGCCTTGAAGTTTACGAATCGGACTGGACGCCGGATTTTCTGACTGAATTTCGCAACCGCCGCGGTTACGATTTGACGCCGCACCTGCCCGAGCTGGTGGCCGGAACGGGACCACAAGCGGCCGATCTCCGCTACGACTGGGGGCGGACGCTGGCCGAGCTGATCGACCAGAACTATCTCACCGGCATCAACACGTGGGCGCGGGCGCACCACACAGAGTTCCGCTCGCAGAGCTACGGCATTCCCGCGGTGACGCTGTCGAGCAACGCTCTCGTGGATCTGCCGGAGGGCGAAGGCTCGCAGTGGCACGGGCCTTTCTCGTTCACGCGGTGGGCCACTTCGGCCAGCCATGTCTACGGGCGGCGGGTCACCTCATCGGAGACCTGGACCTGGCTGCACTCGCCCGCCTTTCGCGCGACGCCGCTGGATATGAAGGCCGAAGCCGACACGTTCTTCCTCCAGGGCATCAACCAGTTCATGGGACATGGCTGGCCCTACTCCCCGCCGTATGCCGGCGATCCCGGCTACTCGTTCTACGCCGCCGCGGTCTTCAACAATCACAACCCCTGGTGGATTGTGATGCCCGATGTCACGGCCTATTGCACGCGGATGAGCTGGCTGCTGCGCCAGGGGAAGGCCGCCAACGACATCGCGGTTCTGCTGCCGGAGGAAGATGCCCAGTCGAATTTTCAGCTCGGCAAGGCCACGGTCAGCGGGCAGATGCCGCAACTGCTGGGCAAGGAACTGGTCCCCGCGATCCTCGACGCCGGCTATAACTTCGACTTCATCGACTCGGAGGCCATCGATCGGATCGGCATCCATTACCCGATCCTCGTACTCCCCGACGTGCACAGCCTTCCGCTGGCGACGTACCGCAAGATCGCCGAGTATGTGAAGAACGGCGGTGTGGTTCTGGCAACCGAGGGCGTGCCGAAGCATGCTCCGGGACTGCTGGAAGCACCTCGCGACACGGCAGCGGTCGAGCAAATTTCGAAGGAACTTTTCGCGCCGGGAGCGCAAAACGCGAAGCTCATTGAGAAGACGGCAGACCTGGGATCGGCTATCGGTGCTTTTCTGAAATCGGATGTGGCACTGGCGCCGATCGCGCCTGCCGTCGGCTTTATCCATCGCAAACTCACGAACGCCGATGTCTATTTCCTGGCCAATACCGACAACCGTCCCCAGACTTTTACGGCAACGTTCCGCACCGCGCATCCGGCAGCTTCGTTGTGGGATCCGTTCTCGGGAAAGATCTCCGCGATCGATCAGGGGCGGACGCTGTCGATGACGCTCGCTCCCTATGAATCGCGCGTCTTCGTCTTTACGGACGACTCCATCGCGCCAAAAGCAACGGAGACTGCTACGAATTTCGCGCCCATCGCCCTGGGGCGCGATTGGAAGGTCACGCTTGACAGGACGGGCGCAAGCGAAACGATGCAGACGCTGCATTCGTGGTCGGAGGATGCGGCCGGCAAGTACTACTCCGGCACGGCGACCTACACGCGCACGGTTGAGATGCCTGCGAGCTTCCCGCAGGATAGTGCGGCGATGCTCGATTTTGGCAAGGGAACTCCCGTTGAGCGCGGGACGATGAATTTTCCGGGCATGCGCACGTGGTTCGATGCGCCGCTGCGCGATGCCGCCGTGGTGTACGTCAACGGAACGCGGGCCGGCTCGGTATGGCACACGCCGTTCGTGCTGGATATCGGGCCCTTGCTGCATGCGGGTTCGAACGAACTGAAGATCGTCGTCGCGAACACGGCGATCAATGAACTCGCCGGACGCGCGCCTACGGATTACCGTCTCCTGTGGGCACGCTACGGGAAGCGATTTGCGCCCCAGGACATGGATCACCTGGAGCCTCTGCCGTCGGGGATTCTCGGACCGTTGCGCCTTGTGCCGGCGAGCGATGAGCAGAGCGGCGTTCTATCAACGATGGGAGGATCGAATCCGTGATGCACCGTCTCGTTCTGACGGCAACTCTGCTGGCGGCAAGCTCGTTGCTGGCGCAAACCGGGCCCGCAGACGCACCATCGGCCGGGACAGGGATCTCGCCGCAGGAGCAGCAGAATATCGATCGTGACATCAGCCGCCACTTCGGCGATGCGCCGGCGAATCCGGGCTCAAAGGCGAAGCTTTCCGGATCGATGCGCCCGGCGGATGTGAAGGCTGCGATGCGCAAGGTGGCCGACTGGGAACTGGCGTGGTCGCAGCCGTATTTCGATCGCATCTGGACGTGGAGCGTGCTTTATTCGGGGTTCATGGCCGCATCGCCGGCGCTCGATGATCCGAAGTATCGCGATGCGATGCGGGGCATGGCGGAAAAATTCCACTGGCAACTCCGTTCGGAGCACCCGAACGCCGATGATCAGAGTGTCGGCCAGACCTATCTGGAGCTGGATCTGCTGCAGCCGGCGCCGGAGAAGTTTGAGCCGACGAAAGCGGCACTGGACGATCTGCTGGCCGGGGGCGCGGCGCGGATTCCGGAGGGCCAGGCGCAGATTCCCTGGTGGTGGTGCGATGCGCTCTTCATGGCGCCGCCGGTATGGTCGCGCATGGATGCGGTCACGCATGAGGAGAAGTATCTGGACTACGTGGACAAGCACTGGTGGGAGACTTCGGATCTGCTCTACGACCCGCACCGCCATCTCTACTACCGCGACATCACGTTCCTGCATAAGACCAACGAGCGCGGCGATCCCATCTTCTGGTCGCGCGGCAACGGCTGGGTGATGGGCGGCATTGCGCGCCTGCTGGACGACATGCCGCCGGGTCATGCGACACGCGGGAGATATGAGGCCCAGCTCCGCGAAATGGCGGCGGCGGTGGCAGCACTCCAGGATAAGCGGACGGGCCTGTGGCATTCGGAT
>JBKICP010000378.1:0-15028 GCA_046567085.1 Acidobacteriota bacterium | reverse complement strand
ACCTCCGCACTTAAATCGTGAGTGGGACATCGCACAATCGAGCCTGAGCCTGGAGCCCGAGCCTGAGCCTGGAGCCCGAGCCTGAGCAATGGGTCACCCTGTGGGCTCGGGCTCCCGGCTCCGAGCTCCGACCGCTTCACTACAATGAAGAGGACACCACCCCAGCACGCTCAAATCCAAAAGGAACCTTCGCATGGGCAAGCATTTCGCCGCAATCGAAGCAGAGCACCGCGCCTTCATCGAGAAACAGAGGATCTTCTTCACTGGCTCGGCGGCCGCAGAAGGTCGTGTGAACGTGTCTCCCAAAGACGCGGCGGCGCTGCGCCTGCTCGATGCGCATCGCGTCCTCTACCTCGACGTGACCGGCAGCGGCAACGAAACTGCGGCGCACCTGCGCGCGAACGGCCGTCTCACGCTGATGTTCTGTGCCTTCGAAGGCGCGCCGATGATCCTGCGCCTCTACGGCCAGGGCCGCGTCGTGCCGCGCGGCAGTGAGGAATATCGCACCCTCCAGGCAATGTGGTTCGGCAGCGAGGAACGCCCCGGTGCCCGCCAGATGGTCATCCTCGATGTCGATCGGGTCCAGACCTCCTGCGGCTACGGCGTCCCCGAGTTTGCCTTCGTCGAGGAGCGCCCGACCCTCACCCGCTGGGCGCAGGCAAAAGGCGAAGCGGGGCTGCGCGAATACCGGCAGACGAAGAACACCCGCAGTATCGATGGGCTGCCCACCGGTATCGAAGAGCTGCAGAGCCAGGCTGGCTAAAGCGCGGACGTCAGTTACACTGGGCGCCTATGCCTGCCCATGCTGCTGCCCTCCGGTGCACCCGAAGCCGATTCCGCTGCGCGTTCCTTTTTTCGTCGCTCGTGGCCATCGCTTCCGGACTGGCGGCCCAGGTCCTGCCCACTTTCCCCTCCGTTACGATTCACTCCGATCGCTCCATCACCTTCCGCTATCGCGATCCCGGCACCGCCGCCGTCCTTTGCTCCGTCGAAAACGTGCCGAATTCCCTCGCGATGAAGAAAGACCCCGACGGCATCTGGACCGCAACCTCGGCGCCCCTTCCGCCCGGCATTTACCGCTATCACTTCGAGATCGACGGCATCTCCTTCCTCGATCCGGCCAATCCATGGATCTCCAACTCGCAGATGCGGCCCGCCACCATGCTCGAAATCCCGGGCGACGGCCCGCAACTCTGGGACGCAACCGATGTGCCGCATGGGGAGATCCACCACCACATCTACACCACGCACATCGTGCTCGGCCTCGGCAATCAAAACAGTCAGAGCGACTACTGGGTCTACACGCCTCCGCACTACGATCCGAGCAAACCGTACCCCGTTCTCTATCTGCTCCACGGATGGACCGACAACGCCTACGGATGGCTCTACAACGGCCGCGCAAACTATATTCTCGATAACCTGCTGGCTCAGGGCCGTATCAAGCCGATGATTGTCGTCATGCCGCTCGGCTACGGCGACCTCGCCTTCATCCACAGCAAAATCGACGTGTGGCACGACGCCCCCAGCATCGACCACAACACCGAGCTCTACACCAGGGCGCTCCTCACCGAAGTCATGCCGCGCGTGGAAGCCGAGTACAACATCTCAAAAGACCGCAATGACCACGCCATCGCCGGGCTCTCCATGGGCGGCCTCGAAGCCGTCACCATCGGCCTTGCGCACACCGACTACTTCGGAAACGTCATCGGCCTCAGCGCCGCTGTGCAGAAACTGGATTTCGCAACGCAGTTCGCGGCCCTCGACCCCAAAACCGCCAACCTCGATCTGCTCTGGATCGCCTGCGGCACCGGCGACGGCCTCATCGGCCCGAATCGGCGCCTGGTCGCGTTTCTCAAAGAAAAGCACATGCCCGTCACGGCCATTGAAACGCCCGGCATGCATACCTGGCTGGTCTGGCGCGACAACCTGATCCATTTCGCGCCGCTGCTCTTTCAGTCCCGGAACTAAACGCCCTTCTGCCGGAACCACACCGAACCCCACGGACGCCCTGGCAACTGCAGCATGACCTTGCCCGCATGATCACCGGCGATCGACGTGCGCGTCAGCTGCTGCGTGTCGACATATTCGGCCGTATAGATCTTACCTGCCGGCAAATCGAAACTCAGCTGCGCAGGCTGGTGGTAGTCCAGATAATAGAAGATCACCGCGTCATTGGCGCGCCGCGCCGCCGCCGGATCCGTCGCAAAATTCGTAAATCCGATCGGCCCCGGCCCCACGGCAATCGTCTCTTCCAGCAGGCTACGCAGAAACGCAATCTTCGCCGGACTCGTCCCGTGCAGCACGCCGCCATGCGACCACCACAGAACTTCATCCGGGACGAGATACGTCTCGCCATGGCCGCAGTACGCGCCCTGCGCCGTCGCCTGCCAGAACCGCCGCGTCATCTCATCCCCGGAGAGGTTCCCCCACCTCGACGGAATTGTGCCCTCGTATTTGCACTCGTCGAAGACCACCGGCTTGCGCCAGTCCTCGCGCCAGCTGGCCGCCATCTCCATGCGCGAGTCCTGCACCCCGGCATGGGAACACCACCCGCGCCAGTATTCGTACTGATGGGCACCGTAGTGGATCGAGCGCAGATGCGCGAACGCATCGTACTCGGTCACAATGCGCGCATAACTGTCCCAGTCGGTATTCGTCTTCGCCTTCATAAAGTCGTATTCATTCGCGAGCGACCACCACACGTTCCGGAATGCGCCGAATCGCGCAATCACATAGCGCAGATAGCGCTCGTTCACCTCCGCCGGCATCGACTGATAACCCCACTTATCGTAGGGATGAAACAGAATTAAATCCGCCTGCACCCCGATCCGCCGCAGCTCCAGAATCGTCGCGTCCAGATGCTGAAAGTACGCCGGATTGAACTGCGAATAGTCATTCACCTCTCCGTTACGCGGAAACGGATACAGCGGCGGCTCTTTGCGGTTGTACTCGTACCACTTGGGAAAGAGGCACATGCGCAGCTTATTGAACGGCGCATGCGTGAGTGTCTCGATCGTCTGCCGCTGCGTCTCCTCCGGCTGGAACACCCACGCGTAGCAGGTGGTTCCCACTTCGACATAGGGCGTCCCGTCGGCATAGCCGAAGTGATAGTCGTCGCGCACCGAAACCGGCCCGCGATTCCCTTCCCCCGGCGCCACACACTCGAATGCCCCCGACTTCCCGTCCAGTTCCGGCGCAGAACTCGCCGTCGTCCACGTCCACGTCCCCGGCTCATCCGGCATAAAGCGGACCCGATACGTCCCTCCGCCGTCGTAGAAGCCTTCCACGGTCACGGCACGGTTCCTGTACCGAAAGGTCGCTGCGAAACGCACGTCGATAAATGGATTCCCATCCGCCGGCCCGGCGAGGGGCAACTCGATGAAGTCCCACCGCGCCACAGAATGCGTGGTCTCCGCAGCATTCCTCGATTCACCCAGCGCAGTCGCCGATGCAGCGGCCACCGCATACGACGAAAGTTTCAGCATGTCTCTTCGGTTCATTTTTCCCCGCTCGAACAACGCGCAAAAACGCAACTCGCCATCGTACAGGCTTCCCCGCCCGTCACCAGCCCATCTGCCGCTCGCGCTCCAGAATCAGCGCGCTGTAATGGTTCATGCGCTCGGGCCGCCGTCGCCGCGGAGAAGGCAGAATCGCCGCCAGCCGCGCCGCCTGATCCGCATCGATCTTCGCCGCCGACGTCCTGTAGTAGGCGTGGCAGGCCGCTTCGGCTCCGTAGATGCCCGGGCCCCACTCCACCTCATTGAGATAGAGCTCCAGAATCCGCTCCTTGCCGAGGAAGAACTCCGCCACCGGCACCAGCGACGCCTCAGCCCCCTTGCGCAACAGCGACCGCTCCGTCCCGAAGAACAGGTTTTTCACCAGCTGCTGCGTCAGCGTCGATCCGCCGCGCAGGCGGCCGCCTTCCATATCGTTATCGGCGGCCAGCTGGATCGCGTGCCAGTCAAAACCGTGGTGCTGATAGAAGCGGGCATCCTCGGCGGCAATCACGGCGTGCTGCAGGTTCGGCGAAATCTGCCGCAGCGGCACGAATGCATCCCGCGCGTGATACGGCTGATTCTGCGTCCACGCCTGGAATCGCCGTTCAATCCTGAGCGCCGTCGTGGGCGGATCGACCCAGCGACAGGCCACCAGCGTCAGCGCCGCCAGCAGCCACAGCGCTACAATCCCCAGCGCCAAACCCTGCACCACACGCCGCAGCACACTTGTGCGGCGCGGGCTCCTGCTCTGTCGAGTTCGCCGGTGGATCACCCTTCAGGATAATGGTCAAATCGCCCCGGCACCGGATCTCTACACAAATCCCGATCGGCATCGCAGGCGGAAAGCGACGCCGCGGATGGCTCGAACGCCGGTTCGGGCCGAGCCACCCGCAAGCTTCGCTGACGAGAGAACCACTTACTGGCAGATGGCCTGCGGTGTTGCAACATCGACGAAGTTGTTGGTCAGAGTCGTTCCCGCAGGAACGCCGCCGATCCCAATCGTCGAGTGAAAGATGGTGTTGCCGGTGACGTTGGCCGCCACGCAGCCAAGATCGATTCCAATGTGAAAATTCAGGATCGTATTCGACTGCAGGTTCGACGTCGGGCTTCCGTTGACGATCCCGCGTGCGTGCGGATCAATCGTTTCGCTGCTCAGTTCTTCCAGACCCGCCACAATTTTGTTCGAGCTCACGCTCACATTGTTGCTGGACGCATCGATAGAAATACCGCCCCAGCCGGTCGTGTTGATGGTGTTTCCCGTAATGCTGGAGCCTTTCGCCTCGACGAATATGCCGACCGCTTCTCCCGGCACCGTAATCACATTGCGATCCGCAACCGTGGCGTCGTAGATGCGCATGCCCGACCCATAGGCCTCGATAATGTTGGCCGAGGCGTACACCCCCCCGCCGTTCGTCGAGAATTCGGCGCCGTCCAGCGCCTGCCAGATCATGTTGTCCCGCATCTGAAAGCCCAGCGTGGACGAGGACGGCCCGCTCGATGCAGCGATCCCGACTCCATAAGGAAGACTATGGATGACGTTGCCCTTTGCGGTCACAGTCACCGGCCACGGATCGTCGTTCTCGATCCACAGTCCTGTCGGAAGAGCCGCCGCCCCGAGATATTCAATGACCGTATTGCTGATCACACCGCTGGTGGAGAGATACGAGATCCCACTGATTTCCTGATTGGTCGAGGTATTCATGGCACGGCCGTCGAGCACGATGCCCTGAATGTTGACCGAGCCCGGCGTCCCGTGCGTCGCAACCGCAATCATCGCCGCCGGTCCCGTCGGAAGTGTATTGCTCAGGCCCGCTGCCGGAGCCACGATTGTCGGATTATCCAGCGGCGGAATCGAGACCCCTTTGAGCGTGAGCGGCACGGTGATGAGGATCTGCTCGGCATAAGTGCCGGGACATACCTGGATCGTGGCGTTGGCCGGCGCCGCGTTTACCGCGGCCTGAATCGTGGCGTAGCTCTTCTGATGGGGTTTGCAGGTGCCGACGACCAGCGTTTGAGAGATGGACGGCAGATTCGCTGCGATGAACAGTGCCGCAAGAAAGACGTACGAACGCTTCTTCATGAGGACCTCCCTGGCCTGCAGGAATGCAGGCGGAGTTCTCAGTGGACGGGGTTCGAAAATGAGAGGAGCGGGGCCCGAGGAACGAGAGGACAATCGTGCGGCGCGCATCGACCACGTCCAACCGAGGTTGAATTCCCGCGGTGGAAGCCGGGCAGGGCCTCAGACTCAGGAGAAAGAAGCGATGGCCAGGCGCCACCCGATGGACACGGCAAATACACGAACGAGCGGTTGCAAGCCGCCGAACGGCCTGAGCCTAAGGTCGGCTCGGCTCCATGTCAAGACGGAATCCGTGGCTTTTCGCGCGATGAAATCAACGACACCAGAGGCCGGACTCCGCGCGGGCCGGAGGCGGTGGGATTTCCGGTCCCGCGCGAAAAGCCGTGCATCGAACCGCGGCGCAGATGCGTGCACCGGGGGTGCAACCGAGGCTACATCAGATGCTGCAGCGCATCCCAGACATAAACACCCAAAATACCGACAGTCAGGGCGCAGGTGGCTCCCGTGACGATCCGAATCCAGGGCTGAATCTTGTTGACTTTGAGCATGAGTTCTTCCTGCTCTTTTTTCTGATGACTCGCCGCGTCGTCCAGGAAGATCTGATCCTCCTCGTAGCGCGTCAGGTTAGAGCGATAAACCAGCAGGACGAGCAGGAAAGTGATAACTGCCGCCCAAACGATCCATACAACAGGCATGAAGCTCATGATGGAACTCATAAGCGCCTCTCGGGGGACGGATTCCGAATCGAGTGCAGAGCCGAACCGGCGAGCTTGCGGTATGCAGTGGGTCCGAGCATGTGACCGGCTGCAACCGAGGGGCTGACCGAAGGGCCGAGCCACGAAGCGGTTGAGCCGGCTCCTGGTGCCGAGCGGGTCCGGAAACCCTGAAATCCGGGCTCAGAGGGCAGGAGGGGCCGTCCGGAGAAGCATGTTAGCGCTGTTGAGGGGCCGTTGAACAGCGAAATTTTATGCCTCCCCCGTTACCAGCTGGCAACTCTTCGCGAATCAAACGATTCCATGGAGAGGCGAGGGCCGGAACGATGCGCGAGATACAGGAAACCAGGCTAACGGATTTAACCATGCGGGCGATAGCTGCCGTGGCGCTCTGCGCCGCTCTGCTCTGGGTGGCGGGTTGCAACTGGAACGGAAAACCGGAGTCCGATCAGCAGATCCGCCAGCAGGCCCAGGAGGCCACCATCAAGGCAAAACAGGCCGCGGACCAAGCCGCCGCCGAAGCCCGTGTGGCCGCAGCCAACGCGGCGCGCGAGGCCCACGACGTTGCCTCCGGCGTTAAAGCCGGTCTGCATAACGGCAAGGGAGCACTCGACGTCAACACCGCGAGCCGCGCCCAGCTGGAAACTCTCCCCGGCGTCACAGCAGCGACTGCGCGGCGGATCGAGGCGAATCGGCCCTACCCAACAGAGCACGACCTGGTCAGCAAAGGCGCCGTCAGCGAGCAGGAGTACGCCCGGATCGCCGGCGACGTCCGCGTCCGGTAGCTGGCTCTTCGTCCAGGTGCCCCCAACATCCCTGCTTTTGCGGACGTGCGGATGGCCTCATCGGCAGCGCCCCCGGAATCGACACAATTCCACCCAAGCCGGCGATAGACTCGGAAAGATGACTCTTTCGGCTCCTGAAAAAAAGTGGGTGTGTGTCTTCTGTGCCTCGGCGGCTGGCGCGTCTCCGACTTATCTACAGGCCGCGAACGATCTGGGCCATCGCATTGCCCAGCGCGGCCATGGGCTCGTCTACGGCGGCGCCACGGTAGGCGCGATGGGCGCCGTTGCCGATGCGGCGCTCGCCGCGGACGGCGATGTCGTCGGCGTCATTCCCGACGTCATCCGTGAGCGCGAGATCGACCACAAGGGCCTCACCGAACTGCACGTCGTCCGCACCATGCACGAGCGGAAGGCGATGCTCGCAGACCGGGCCGATGCCTTTGTCGCGCTGCCCGGCGGCTACGGCACCATGGACGAGTTCATCGAAATCGTCACCTGGGCCCAGCTGAAGATCCATGGCAAGCCCTGCGTGCTCGTGAATGTGAACGGCTTCTGGAACGGGCTCCTCGCCTTCCTCGACCACTGCGTCGAGCAGGGCATGATCTACGCCGAGAATCGCACCCTCGTCCAGGTCGCGCGCGACCCCGAAGAAGCTCTGCAGCTCATCGAGCAGACCTGGGGCGAGCGCGCCGAAGTCCCCGCCCACGACGCCCGTCTCGACGCCGTCGTCCGCTGACGCCCGCTGCGTGCCGGCCGCCAACCTGAACACTGCAACCCGTACGCTGATTTTCAGCCTTCGACAAACGCAGGCATCCTCTCGACGCCATCCGCCGCAGCCGCCTCAGGAGCTTCTTCCGCGCCCCGGCTGAAGAACCGGTCCACCGCCTCGAGGATCGCCGCCCCCGACCGCGACTCGTAGATCGACTTCCGCAGCGCTGCCCCGCCCCGGACCCCGTGCGTGAACCACGAAGCGAACTGCTTCATCTTTCCCGGAGCCTCGGGATTCGCCTCCGCCAGCAGCATCTCGAAATAGGTTCGGATCATCCGGTGACGATCTACTTCCGTCGGCAGATCGTAGCGGCCCGTCGCCGTGTACTGCGCAATTTGCCGGAAGATCCACGGATTCCCCGGCGCCGCGCGCCCGATCATCACCGCATCGCATCCCGTCTTCGCGATCAGCGCGCAGGCGTCCTCCGGTGTGCGCACGTCGCCATTCCCGATCACCGGAATCTTTACCGCATCTTTCACTTCCGCGATGTGGTGCCAGCGCGCCTGCCCCGCATAACCCTGCTCGCGCGTCCGCGCATGGAGCGAAACCGCGTTCAGCCCCGACTCCTCCGCCAGCCTGGCCAGCGGCACGCAGATGATGTGGTGATCGTTCCAGCCCAGCCGGAACTTCACCGTAAACGGAATCGTCACCGCCGCACGCACGGCCCGGAAAATCTCCCCGATCAGCGGCAGATCGCGCAGCAGCCCGCTGCCGCCGTTGCATGAAACCACGCGCTTTGCCGGACAGCCCAGGTTCAGATCGACCATGTCGAAGCCGGTATCCTCGACGATCCGCGCCGCCTCGGCCAGCGTCGCCGGATTCGACCCGAACAGCTGCGCCGAGATCGGATGCTCGTCGTCGTAAAACGTCAGGTACCGCTTCCGCTTCGACTCGCGCATCCGCGACAACCCGTCGGCCGAGGTGAACTCCGTCATGATCAGCCCGCACCCGGACTGCTGATTCGTCACCGCCTCATCCACCGACGCCGGATGTTCAGCACTCGACGAGAACACGCTAGCGTTCCGAATGAAGCGCCGAAACACCGTGTCCGTGACGCCCGCCATCGGCGCCAGCACCGTCGCAGGCGCTACGGTGACGTCCCCGATCGCAACCGAAGCCGGCACACGCGTCCCCTCCGGCATCGCATGCTCAATCGGATTGTCCCAGTGCTTCTTCATTCTTCCCCAAAACAACAGCCTCCGCCGCAGCGGAGGCCTTGTCTTTCCCAACCCGCCACTTTCCTACTTCGCGGCGGCCGGCTGCTCCGTCTTGGCGTACTTGCGGCGGAAGCGCTCGACGCGTCCCGCGGTATCGACCAGCTTCTGTTTGCCGGTGAAGAACGGGTGGCAGTTGGAGCAGATTTCCGCGTGGATGTCGCCCTTGTGCGTGGACTTGGTCGCAAACGTGTTCCCGCACGCGCAGACGACGCGAATCTCGTGATAGTTTGGGTGAATTCCCTCTTTGGGCATGGTTCTGTTCTACAACCTTTCCGTCGGATAGTCTCATTTTACAGCATTTCGCCCCTTTCCCCGAACTCCGGGCATCCCTCGACGAGCCGCCCCACCCCCCAACAACGGGAAATTTTTCTTCCCGGCACGAAGTGTGAATCGGTTCCTGCGCTGGAGCGTCTAACCTAAAAAGTAGGTCTGCGGGCCGCTCGATCTCCAATCCTCAATGGAGTGACCACTTTGCGCACGACAGATATTCTCAGTTCCTGGGGTAAGGTGCTGCTGGGCCACACCCCGATGCTGTCCATCGAAGTCACGCGCGAGTGCCCCCTGCACTGCCCGGGCTGCTATGCCTACGGGGATAACCATCTCGGCGGCGAAGTCACCCTGCGCGAGCTGAGCGACAAACGCGACGACGAGCTGGTGGCCGGCGTCCTCGGCCTCATCGACCGGCACAAGCCGATGCACGTCACCCTGGTCGGCGGCGAGCCCATGGTCCGTCATCGCGAGCTCAGCCGTATCCTGCCCGTCTTGGCCAAACGCCGCATCTTCAGCATGGTCGTCACCAGCGGCATCATCCCCCTTCCGATGGAGTGGATGGATCTGCCGCTGTTCACCGCCGCCATCTCCATCGACGGCCTGCCCGAGCACCACAACGTGCGGCGGCATCCGGCCACCTACGACCGTATCCTCGCCAATATCGCCGGCCGCAAAATCAACGTCCACTGGACGATCACCGCCCAGATGCTGGCGCGTGAAGGCTACCTCGAGGAATACGCGCGATTCTGGAGCGAGCGCCCCGAGGTCAACCAGATCTGGGTGAGCCTCTACACCCCGCAGCGCGGCGAAGAGAGCGCCGAGCGGCTCACCCCGGAGCAGAGGACCCAGGTCGCCCAGGAACTGGCACGCCTGCACACCCTCTACCCCAAACTCCTCACCGCAGCCGGATACACGCAGACCATGCTCAACCCGCCAGCCTCGCCGAAGGAGTGTACCTTCTCCCGCTTGTCAAAGAATTACTCGGCCGACTTCAAGACCCACGTCGAACCCTGCGTCTTCGGCGGCAATCCCGACTGCAGTCAGTGCGGCTGCTCGGCCAGCGTCGCCGCGCACTGGGTCAGCCAGATGAAGATCGCCGGCCCCCTCACCCCCGGCCACATCATGCGGGCCTCGCTTGGCATCGGAAACGCGATGGCGCGCCTCCAGGACGTTGCCACTCCTTCCTGGCGCCAGCGGGAACAATCGCCCTCTGACTGGAAGAACGACGATCTGGTGCAGATCACCGGGGACCGCGTCGCCTAGGCTCGCAGGTAACGTCATCGCCGGCAACAACGCGCCCCCCGGAGGTAGACCAGCTGACCCATGCAGGTTCCCTATGCGAAAAAGTGGCAAAAGGAGACGAACGCACTCCGCCAGATCGCCCTCGACTGCTTCCTCACGGAGGAACTGAAGTGGAGCAAACCCTGCTTCACCTTCCAGAAGAAAAATGTTGCGATTATCACCCCGCTGCGCGACTCCTGCGCGCTCGCGTTCTTCAAGGGTGCGCTGCTCAGCGACCCAAAAGGAATCCTCCAGCGGATTGGCGAGCACACCGAGGCCGGACGCTGGATCCGGTTCACCTCCGTTCAACAAATCGCAGCCCTGCGCCCCACCCTGCGGAAGTACCTGTTGGAGGCGATTGCACTCGAAGAATCGGGCAGGAAAGTCGAGCGAAAAAAGCCCGCGGATGAGCCCCTCTCCGAGGAATTGCAGGCGTTGCTGGCGGAAAACGCGCGCGTCGCGGCGGCCTTCAACGCGCTCACACCCGGCCGCAGGAGGTCCTGGATCCTCCACATCGCGAGCGCCAGGCAGGCAAAAACAAGAGCTGCCCGAGCGGCCCACAGTGTGCCGATGATTCTGAGCGGACTGGGCTTCCATGAACGGCCCCGCTAAGGCCACTTGCCTTCCACCGGGCGTTGAATCGGACGGCCTTTGAGCGTCAAACTCGCAGGCGATTCCGGGCCGGGTGGAGTCTGTACACTGACCCGACATGTATCAGCCATCCTCATTCCGAGAAGAGCGCCTGGAGGTTTTGCATGCTCTGATCCGCGCACACCCGCTGGGAACGCTGATCACGGCCGGCCCGGGTGGGCTGATCGCGAATCTGGTCCCGTTTACGCTCGTCGATGGCGGAGACCGGGGAACCCTGCGCGCTCATGTCGCAAGGGCGAACGATCAGGTCGAGCCGTTGAGAGCCGGAGCTGAGACCCTGGTCCTCTTTCAGGGACCCGAAGCCTACATCACGCCTTCCTGGTATCCGGTGAAAAAGGAACATGGGCGCGTGGTGCCAACCTGGAATTACGTGGTCGTCCAGGCGCGAGGTAAGCCGCGGGTCATAGAAGACCCGGCTTGGTTGCGAGCGCAGCTGAGCGAATTGACCTCGCGGCAGGAGGCGCCCCGTCCCGACCCGTGGAAGATTGCCGATGCGCCTGAAGAATATATCGAGGCTCAGATCAAAGCGATCATCGGGATTGAGATTCCGATTCTGAAGATCGAGGGCAAATGGAAAGTGAGCCAGAACCGATCCGCAGCCGACCGGCAAGGCGTTTGCCAGGGCCTTCGCGAGGATGGAGGCAACGAGGCCATGGCCCGGCTTGTGGGCGGCTCCCCCATCGCGCCCTGAACAACGAGACGAAAACGATGCGCAAGATCAGTGCGCATCCCGCGCCTGAAGACGAAGGGTGCTGAGCATCCACGTAACCTGCCGCAGGGTTCTGCGAAGCTCCGCGGAGTCGCGGCGCGGGAGCGCATCGAGGTCGTCGGAGTTATAGGTCAGCGCGATGGAGTAGTCGGAGCGTGGACCTGCGCCCCCGGCGAATGAGGCAAACCAGACAGCATGCCGGGGAGGCAGAAGCGCGCAATTTCGCGTCATCCTGGACGGATCGACGTAGAGATTCCGCAACTCCATGGTCGCTCTGATCCGGATGTCTTTCGATTGCGTGTATCCGAACGCGGCGTTCATCGGATCCTCCCTACCAAAGACGGCGACCGCGCTGGGCTGCGTGGTGAGGATCTCGCTGACGCGGCCGCCTGTGACCCCGCTGGCGTGAACGAAGACCGGATGGATGGCCAGCACGTATTTGCCGCGCGTGAGCCAGACGATGCAGCAGTCGAAGGGGCGATCCGGGTTGCGTTCCTGCGGCGATACGGTCCACCCGGGAAGGACGCGGATCCGGAGATAGGCGTTTTCGAAAGCGCGAGCGCGCTGCATCGCGGCCGACGTGCGATGCTTCGGCGTGAACGGCGTGGTGATCGGCGCGAAGGCGAGGACGAGGAATATGCGGTTCACGGTCGTGGCTCCGTTGCTGCACGGAGCAGGAGCACGGCGTGGGCCACCCCCGTCGGGTTGCTGGAAAAGGACTTAAGCGAGGATCGCTTCGGGCAGGTGTGGGCACCCGGAGACGATCCGTGGGCCGGCAGACACGGTCTGCCAGCCGGCAAGCCCGCTCATGGGATTCAGGACTTTTTCCGACTCCCGCTTCCCCGCCTCAGGTCAGCACGACAAAGGGCTGAAACAGCGTCCCCGCCACGCGACGTCCCACCGCGACCAACTGCCGCTGCCCCTCAAAGATCTTCACCAGCGGCGCTCCTGAATACTCCGGCAGATTCACCTGCATCCCGTTGCGGATGCGCCCCACCGTCGCCTCATCCGCCGTCACCCCAGGGATCTCCGGCAGCAGCGTTCGTGGATGCGGCATCCGCTCCTCCAGCTTCCCTTCCGCGGCGAGCCGCTCCATCTCGTCCACCGTCAGCGCCTGCTCCAGCCTGAATCCGCCCGCCGCAGTTCGGCGCAGGCTCGCCAAATGCGCGCCGCATCCCAGCGCCTGGCCCATCGCATGCGCGACCGCGCGCACGTAGCCGCCCGCGGAGATCCGCATGGTGAAGTGCGCCGTGTCCCCCTCCACGCGTTCGATTGCGAACCCTTCCACCGTGATTTTCACCGGCTTCAGTTCCGGAGTCTTCCCCGCCCGCGCCAGCTTGTACGCCGGCTTGCCTGCGATCTTCTTTGCGGAATACGGCGGCGGCATCTGCTCGATCTCGCCGAGAAAAGTCGCCGCTGCCGCACGCACCGCATCGAGCGTCGGCGCAACCGGCAGCACCTCGCCCACCCGCTCTCCCTCGGCGTCGTAAGTGTCCGTCGCGTAGCCGAAGCGGATCGTCCCCGCGTAGGCCTTCTCGCTCGCGCCATAGAATTGCGCCAACCGCGTGTACTTTCCCAGCAGCAACGGGAGTACACCGGTCGCCATCGGATCGAGCGTGCCCAGGTGTCCGACCGACTGCTCGCCGGTCGCCCGCCGGACGCGGGCCACCATATCGTGCGACGTCATCCCACCCGGCTTATCCAGAATCAGGAGCCCATTCACTTCACTACGATACAGCCCTCCAGGCTGCGGGCCACAAGCTACAGGCTACCGGCGACAGGCCACCTCACAGGGCCGCAGGCGTCCGCTCCCGGATCAGCGACAGAAACTCCGCCCGCGTGTTCTGCTTCTGGAAGACTCCCAACATCGCCGACGTCACCGTGGACGAGTTCTGCTTCTCCACTCCCCGCATCATCATGCACAGGTGCCGTGCCTCAATCACCACGCCGACGCCCTGGGGATGGATCGCCTCCTGGATCGCTTCGGCGATCTGGCGCGTCATCCGCTCCTGCACCTGCAGCCGCCGCGCAAAGACCTCCACCAGCCGCGGCGCCTTGCTCAGGCCAATCACCTTTCCGTCCGGGATGTACGCGATGTGCACCTTGCCGAAAAAGGGCAGCATGTGATGCTCGCACAGCGAGTACATCTCGATGTCCTTCACGATGACCATCTCGTCGTAGTCGACTTCGAAGAGCGCCCCGCGCAGGATCTCGGTCGGGTTCTCGTGATATCCCTTGGTGAGAAATCCGAGCGCCTTCTCGATCCGCTCCGGCGTCTTTTCCAGCCCGTCCCGCGAAGGATCCACATCGTAGCGGCGGATGATCTCGCGATAGATGTCCTGCGTGGAGACTCTCTCCAGGCCCGTCCGCCCGATAATCTCAGCGTCGAGTTTTTCTCTCTTTCCATCGACTGCCGTTCTCGTCATTTTTGCCGCGCTCCTGACTCCGAAACCGTTTTCCGCCCCTGCAGGCCACACGCTACCGGCTGTACTCAAAAAAATTGTTGCTCGTCTCCTCCACGCGAACCGTCACCGTCAATTGCGGTGGCAGCGCCTTCTCCAGCCTCCTCTGCACTTCCTTCAGCAGATTCTCCGTAGTCGGCACAACATCGCGAAAGCACGCCAGCGTATTCAGATTTTCGTGGTCGAAGGGCTCCAGCACTTCCCGATGCACGCAACTGTCCAGTTGCCCGAGATCCATGACCATTCCTGTGACCGGATCGATGGCGCCCCCCACCCGCACTTCCACGGTGTAATTGTGACCGTGTCCGTGCGGATTGGCACACTTGCCATACACATTCCGATTCTCGGCCTCGCTCAACGATTCACAAAACAGCCGATGCGATGCACTGAGACGGTATTTGCGCCCGAGAAATGCCTTCATAATCCTGCCTTCATTCCCTGCCCTCTGCCCAGGTCCCTGTCCTGGCGGACCTGGGACGGCTAGTTGTGAGGTTTCAATAGGTTGTCCATCTGACCGAGAACTGGGAAGCTGGGTTTGCGAAGACTCTGCGACTCAGGAGACCAGATGGACTACCACCAGAATGCCCGACTGACCGT
>JBKICP010000377.1:0-3341 GCA_046567085.1 Acidobacteriota bacterium | reverse complement strand
TCTCCCTGGAGTGCATCCGTTCCCTTGGTTCGGATCATGCCCTCAAACAACACGCGTTTACCGCATCCGGTGACCCGGACGCGTGGAAACGGGAACGGTGCAGAAGGCCGATCCTCGACCCGGCGGTCATCGCTCAGACGATGGGAGTGAGCAAAGCAAAAGTACACCAGTATCTGCGCGAGGCCCGAATCATGCTCCGTCAGGCGTTCAACCAGGACGGCAAGCTGTTTCTGACCCGTTGATCCTTCACAGGGGACCACACTTCCATGTGACCCCCTGTGCAATTGACCCGGCGCCAGCCACGTTTGCGCGTGGCTGGCGCTTTCGTTTGCGCTGAAATCGAATGGGAGGAGCCGATGAATCGGCAATCGGAGCAGTATCGCTTCGCGCGCGTCGAAGCGTATCACACCACGCTTGCGCATCTGGAAAAGCAGTTCAGGGACAGGGCCGTCAACCTCGAAGAGATGAAGGAGGCTGTTGCGGAGCATCTTGGGAAGGAATGGCTCTGCGCACCTTGGCGCAAATCGGAAACTGAGCGTGCAGGCTGTCGGGAAGGCATGCGACTTGCTGGTCTTCAGTTTCTTTCGCAGTACCGGGAGGTGTTGCTAAACCCGTTTGAAGAGGTCGGGGAGGGTAATCTTTAACCCTTTAGAAATTCTTTCGATATTGACCAGAGAAACGTTCCGAACTCCTCGCTCCACGCCAGAATAGTACGTCCTATGCAAATGACAGCGCTCAGCAGCCTCCTCTTGGTTGATCTGCAGTTCCTCGCGAACGCGACGGATGGCACGGCCAAATCGGATTCGCACATCTAATGGCATCGCCCCCAGTGTTCAGTGCTGTAGTCTTTGGGTACACAGCCTATGCGTCACAATGTTGTAGACTGGACACGCCATCGGCGCGTCGCTGCGAGGCTGGCAGGGATGTCGCGCGGCCATTTCGCACGTGCCCGAGCTAGGACCCTCGGCGAGCCAGCCGCGCTACGCCGTGGCATGGAGACAGGATGAGCTCAGGAGCTACCTCGTGGCCAAAGGTGCCCATTGTGGGGCAGGATGAGCGAACGCCTGGGGGAAACAATTCAGCAGGGCGAGAGACAGTCGGACAAGTCCCGTCCCGCATCCGTCTTCACGAGACTCTCCACACCGACGATTCAGACGATCACCTCCTGATCCGAATCGCAGATGCCGACCAGGAGGCTCTGTCGCTCCTTTTCCATAGGCACGCGAGGATGGTGCGCGTTCTCGCCGAACGGATTCTCCGTGATCGAGGCGAAGCGGAGGACCTGGTTCAGGAGGTTTTTCTCTTCGTTTTCCGACGGGCGGCGCTCTTCGATTCGGGCAAGGGATCGGCTCGCTCATGGCTGGCGCAGGTCACCTATCACCGCGCAATCGACCGCCGCCGGCAGCTAATGTCGCGCCATTTCTATTCCGGTGTCGAACTCGAAGAAGCGATTCTCCGGTCAGATGAGCCGCTCGGCCGCACTACCCTGTATGACGACACGATTGAAGCAGTCCTGGGCGAGGACACGCTGCGTCGCATCGACGAGTCTCTGAGCGACGACCAGCGGAGGGTCATTCACCTCCATTTCGTCGATGGTTACACCGTGGCTGAGATCGCGGAAATGATCGGGCAGTCAGTCGGCAACGTCCGGAATCACTACTACCGGGCCCTCGAAAAAATGCGCCGTGAGGTGTTCGCAAAGAAGATCTCGCGAAAATGAGCGATTCGATAGAAAATGGCTCCGTTGGAGGTGGCTGGACCTTGCCGCCCGGCGAATCCCACGACGAGTATCTCGAACTTAGCGCTCTCTCTGTGAGCGAACTGCTGAGTCCCGAGGAACGCCGTCATCTGGATCAGCACCTCCGCAGCTGTCCGTCCTGCAAAGAAATCCATGCTCAATACCAGGCGCTGGCTGATCTGGGAATACCTGCGGCTGTCACCGGAGTGGAAGGCAACCGTTCGGTCCACTCTGTCACGGATACGGAGCTGGATGAGAGCGAGGCCGCTCTGTTTGCCCGTCTCGATCAAGAGACCCTCCAGACCACCTCGACACTGCACAACCGAAATGCTCCTGAGCACCACGGCGCTCCCTTTGCCGGACAGAACGGCTCTCGGCACGAGGGAGGCATCGAAATCGACAATGGGATGTGGCGCGCGATGTGGTGGCAATTTGCTGCCGCCATTCTTCTAGTCTTAGCGCTCGGATTCTCCCTCTATCGCGTCGGTCTCCGCCGGGGTGCGGAGCAAGCCGCCGTTGCGACACCTCGGGCCCATTCGGAGTCTGCCGTGGATCACGGCGAGGACCGCGCCGCGCACGGTGCCGCAGTCCTGGCAACGATCCGTGATGAGAAGGCCGCAGTGGCGGGGCTGCGCGCGCAGCTCGGCGTCAAAACCGCCGAAATCGCCCGACTCGGGCTGGAAAGGGCGGCGCTTAGGCAGAATCTGGCATCAAGCCAAACCGTCCAGGAACAACTGCAGGGCGATGCCGATGCCATGAACCATCAACTTGCCACCGACGAGTCGGACCTTGCCGCGCTTCGACAACGCGTCTCCGCCGCCAGCCAACTGGACTCCGAAGATACCGTTCAGCTGGCGGTGCTGCGCGATCAGATCGACGATCTGAAGGCCACCATCAGCGACAAAGACAAGGCAATCGCCCGCGGGCAGGAACTCCTTGACCATGACCGGGACATTCGGGATCTGATGGGCTCACGCGATCTGTATGTTGGAGAGGTCTACGACGTTGCCAGGAATGGTCAGACAGAGAAGCCCTTCGGACGCGTCTTCTACACGAAAGGCAAGTCGCTGATTTTTTATGCCTATGATCTGGATCTGCAGCCGGGCATCCGCAATTCGAGCACATTCCAGGCATGGGGCAGCCGTGGCTCCGATCGCTCCGATGCAGTGAGCCTCGGCATCTTCTACCAGGACAATGCTGCCAACAAATGCTGGGTTCTCAAGGCCGAAAACGCGACAGCGCTCAATGGCATCGACGCTGTCTTTGTCACCGCCGAGCCGCACGGGGGCAGCAGCCATCCGAGCGGTAAGCCTCTTCTCTATGCATATCTTCACATCGAGCCCAATCACCCGTAGATTCAGTACATGGCCACTCGGATAACCACGTCGAGCGAGCAACCGAGGAGTCGGTGCCAGTTTCGGTCTGTGCGGCTTCGTCGTCGCGGAGAGATTGTCTTAAACATTCGGGGCAGGCAGGACAGCTCTTCCGTGAGCGCTGCGTGAACCCCGTTCCTACGCGGGCTGAGGGATGGGATTCTGCAGATCTTCCGGGCATGTGTTGTGGCGGATCTTCCACTGATCGGGCAGCCACACTGCGAGCTGGC
>JBKICP010000376.1:0-17607 GCA_046567085.1 Acidobacteriota bacterium | reverse complement strand
TTGACATGACTGCGCGCGGACCAGGGACTGTCGCTACTGGCGAGGGCTAAGGCCGCGCTCCGCTCACGATGACATTTATGTTGGGGGCCAAAGGTCTATGTGGTCGGCCATAGTTACCTTTCGAAGCTGAGCCAGGAGACGCGAACCAGGCAGGATTCGTGCCGGACGATGAGAGCCCTGAGATTTTTTATCGGTGGCTACGCCACCGACTCCCTCCGCGCTGAGAGCATTGTCGTGCGGGTGGTTCGTGGCGCTCGCCGTTCGGCGCGGCGTCATGACGACGCCTTGCTCAGGCCAGGCTGGGGGTCGATTCGCCCATTCGACTCGCCGAGCGCGGCTCGGCCTGCGCTCAGAGTGCCATGACTGCGCGCGGACCAGGAGCTGTCGCCACTGGCGAGGGCTCAGGTTTCGCAGCACCTTGAGCCGTGCCCTTTCCAGTCCGCGAACGACACGGGGAACGAATTCTCTGCGACAGGTCTAGATGAGCTGGCGGAGCCTTCGCACGGCCGCGGGCATCTGCTCCTCGGGAGTGTTGCTGAAGCCGAGGATGAAGCCCTGGCGGGGTTTTCCGTTGGTGTAGCAGGGAGAGAGCGGCCAGAGCCAGAGCTTCTCCTGGGCGGCGCGCGCGGCGATCTCCACATCCGAGACCGCTCCGCCTTTGAAGCCGGGCGGGAGGATCACGGTGAGGTGCATGCCGGCTTCGGATCCGTGGATGTGCAGGAAGTCGCCGAACTCGGCGCGGAGGTATTCGACCAGAGCGGTGCGGCGACCCTTGTAGAGCGCGCGCATGCGGCGGATATGGCGGGCGAAGTGCCCGTCGTGCATGAAGTCGGTGAGGGTCTCCTGGAAGAGATAGGAGGGGAAGATATCCATGGCAAAGCGGACGGCGGCGAAGCGGTCGACGAGGTCGGCGGGGATGACGATGTAGCCGAGGCGCAGCGAGGGGCGAAGGACCTTGCTGAAGGTTCCGATGTAGATGACGCGGTCGGCGGGATCGAGCCCCTGGAGCGACGGAATGGGCATGGAGTCGAAGCGGTACTCGCTGTCGTAGTCGTCTTCGACGATCCAGGAGGAGGCCTGGCGGGACCACTCCAGCAGCTGGAAGCGGCGCGATGCGCTCATGGTGACGCCGAGGGCGTAGTGATGGGAGGGCGTCACGAAGGCCACGCGCGCATCGGGAGCCATGCGCATGCCTGCGGAGACGTCGAGCCCTTCCTCGTCGACGGGAACCGGGATGGGGCGGACGCCGGAGCCGAGGAGCAGCGAACGCACGAGCGGATAGCAGGGCTCCTCCATCCATGCGGCTTCGCCGGGATCGAGCAGGACGCGGGTGACGATGTCGAGTGCCTGCTGGGAGCCAGACACGACCATGATCTGTTCCGGCTCGCATCGGACCGAGCGGGCGGTACGCAGGTAGGAGCAGATGGCTTCGCGAAAAGGCTTGAGGCCGAGCGGATGCAGGTTGTTCGCGGAGTGAAGGCGCAGGGTACGGCTGTGGCGGGAGAGGATCTTCGACCAGAGGTCGAAGGGAAACTGGTCGAGAGCGGGCTGATGCACGCCGAAGGCGCCCCATCCGTGACGCCATGGCAGCGGATCGTAGGCGGGAAACTGCATGGAGCGGCGCGAGGTGCGACGCGAAGCCGATGCCTCCTCTGGGGGGCGCTTTGCGGCCGTAGCGCGATGGGGCAGCGACGAGGCGACAAAGGTGCCCGCGCCAACGCGGCTCTCGAAGTAGCCCTCGGCGAGGAGTTGCGCGTAGGCATCGAGCACCGGGAAGCGGGAGATTTCCAGCTCAGCGGCCAGCGCGCGGCTGGAGGGAACCTGCTGGCCGGCGGCCAGATCGCCGCGCAGGATGGCGTCGCGAAAGCCGGCGTAGACCTGGCGGTGGAGCGGCGCGGGGGCCTCGCGATCGATGGGGATGACGGGGACGATGCCTGCGGAGACGTCGAGCATGCAGAGGATCGTAGTGGCTATGCATAATTCTCCGCAAGTTGTCATGCGTCGATGCCACTGCGGTGTGAAAAGTGGCTATGCCGACTGATGGCAAAACAGCGGGTTGGGGAGGCGGGTTCGGCGTCGGGGAATCAGCGCTCTACAGCGCGCCGACCGGCTTTTTGCCGGAGTGGTTCGCCGAAGGCCAGCGGGGTTCGCGCTTCTCCAGGAAGGCGGTGACCCCTTCGGCGAAGTCGGGGCTCGAGCGGGCATCGACGCTGGCACGGATGGCGGCTTCGATGTCGTCGGGCAGAGAGCGGTCGGTGAACTGGCGCAGCAGGCGCTTGGTGGATTCCATGGCGGCGGGACTGTTGCGCAGAAGGCGCTGCGCGAGGGAGCGAGCCTCGTGGACGAGTTCGGGCTCGGGAACGATGCGCGTCACCAGGCCGAGGGAGTGGGCTTCTTCGGCGGAGAGGATGCGGCCGGTGAGGAGAAGATCGCGGCAGGCCTTGTCGCCGATCTGGGTGCGCAGAAAAGCGGAGACGACGGCCGGGATAAATCCGATGCGCACTTCGGTATAGCCGAACTTGGCTTCGGGAACGGCGAGCGTGAAGTCGCAGAGGGTGGCGATGCCCATTCCGCCGGCGATGGCGGGACCATTCACAGCGGCGATGCTGGGCTTGGGCAACGTATAGAGGGTCCGGAGCAGCGTGGCGATACGCTGGGCGTCGGCACGATAGTCCTCGGTGGCAGAGTCGCCCCCGGTGGTGTGAATCATCGTGCGCAGATGCTCCAGGTCCAGCCCCGCGCAGAAAGCCGAGCCGGCGCCGGAGAGGATCACCACGCGGCAGGTTTCGCTTGCGGCAAAGGCTTGCAGAGCCTGCGTGAGGTCCTCCATCAGCTGGTGGTTGAGGGCATTCCGCTTTTCGGGGCGGTTGAGCAGGATGGTGTGGATGCCGGAATCGGTGTGCGTATGCAGGGTGGCGTAATGAGGCATGGCCGTCTCCGCTGTACAGGGTACACAGGTCGCGGGGAAATTTCCGCACCAGCGCATTGGTTCACGGAAAAGTGCGCCCGCGGACCAGGCTCAGCCTTCTCTCTCGTAGGGGAGATACACCGGTTCCCAGACATTTTTGTCGACGGCTGCATCGACGTCGCTGTCCTTCAGATCCGACAGTCCTTCCCGGATCGCCTCGCGCGCGACGGCCGCTGCAATCACCCGGCTCAGCTTCCGTGAATCGGCCAGGGGCGGCAGCAGACTTGCGTTCCTGTCCTTCTCCACCGGGGAGAGCTGGGCCAGGGTGCGCGCAGCTTTCATGATCATGGCGTCGCTCACCCGGCGGGCGCGCGAGGCGACGATGCCCAGGGCCAATCCCGGGAAGACATAGGAATTATTCGTCTGGTCGATGCAGACTTCGCGGTCGCCGACCCGGACGGCATCGAAGGGGCTGCCGGTGCCGATCAGGGCTTTCCCGTCGGTCCACTTCAGCAGGTCGGCAGGAACCGCCTCGCTCTTCGAGGTCGGATTCGACAGCGGAAAGACGATAGGGCGCTCGGTGTTTTTCGCCATTGCCCGGATCGCGTCTTCGGTGAACATTCCTGCCTTGCCGGCTACGCCGATCAGGACGGTGATCTTCGCGTTCCGCACCACCTCTTCGAGGCCGATCTTCTTTGCATCGGCAACCTGCCAGCCTGCCACGTCGGCGCGGGGGCGCACGAAGTCGGTCTGCTCCGGATGAATGCCCTCGGCGCCTTCCACCAGCAGGCCGGGCCGGCCCAGCGCATAGATCCGCGCCCTGGCCTCCTGCTGCGACAGTCCTTCATCCTGCAGAGCCTTCACGAGCAGCTCGGCGATGCCGATGCCGGCCGAGCCGAAGCCCAGAATCGCGACGCGCTGATCCTTTAACTGCGTGCCCCCGGCCTTCATTGCTCCGAGGAGGGTCGCCAGCACCACCGCGGCGGTTCCCTGGATATCGTCGTTGAAGGTGCAGAGGCGGTCGCGATATCGCTTCAGCAGCCGGGCGGCATTCGATCCGGCGAAGTCCTCCCACTGCAGCAGGACGTGGGGCCAGCGCTTTTCGACGGCGCGCACGAAGGTCTCGATGAAGTCGTCGTAGGCCTGGCCGCGCACGCGCTTGTTCCGCCACCCGATGTAGACGGGGTTCGCCAGCCGCTCCTCGTTGTCGGTGCCCACATCGAGCAGCACGGGCAAACAATATCCGTGATGCAGGCCGCCCAGCGCGGTGTAGAGGGCCATCTTTCCGATCGGAATGCCCATGCCGCCCGCACCCTGATCGCCCAGGCCGAGGATGCGTTCTCCGTCGCTCACGACGATGGCTTTGACGTTGTCGTAACGCTTGTGGGAGAGGATCTGCTCGATCCGCGCCTGGTTGGGATAGCTCAGGAAGAGACCGCGGGGCTTGCGCCAGATCTCGCTGAAGCGCTGGCAACCCTCGCCGACCGTCGGCGTATAGACGATGGGCATGAAGGTCTTCACGTCGGAGAGAATCAGCGCGTAGAAGAGCGTCTCATTGATGTCCTGCAGATCACGCATGAAGGTGTACTTCTCGAAGGGCGTCTTATACGCGTCGAAGACCGCCCTGCGCCGCCAGATTTGTTCTTCCAGCGTGCCGACGTGGGGCGGCAGCAGGCCATGCAGCTCAAATGCATCCCTCTCCTGCTCGGTAAATGCTGTTCCTTTGTTGAGTCCTGGATGATTCAGAAGGGTAAAGCCACTCAGCTTCGTCCGAATACCACGTTCCGTCATGGGCGCCTCATGTCTTCTTTATCAGGAGATGCGCCTTTCCGGAACCCCACAACTGCATTTGCAGGAAACCAGCGTCACTTGACCTGGTTCCACCTGCCATGCGCTATACCGCAGCCGCGGTCTGTCACTTCCCTGTCCCGTCCCTGTCGTCGATGCCGGCCCACATGCCTGCATCGGCCGCGACGGGCCCGATGCCGCGTTTCGCAGCGAGCAGGTATCGCTCGGTCTTCATGACGTTGCGGATCTGATCGCCGACACGATCCAGCACGCCCTGCTGCGAGGAATGCCTGCGGAAGGCCTCAATCTTGCGATCCGCCAGATCGCCGAGTTCCAGGGTGAGCGACCAGGGCACGGTCGCAGCGTCCCTGCTCAGCTCGGGCCGGTTGCGCACGCTCACAAAGGGCGTGCTCGACCAGTACAGCTTCTGCGGAGCAAAGATCGGGCCCGCGGATGAAAACATCTCCGGCCGGCAAGCCCATTGGAACGCGGCGGTCGTGACCAGCGAAACCATGGTGTGGTCCCGATGCAGGTTGACCGCGCCATCGGCTCCAAAGGTAAGCACCACCTGCGGACGCCAGCGCCGGATGCGCTCGACGACCGCGCCGACCATCTCCATGAAATTCTGCTCGGGCAGTTCCCCGTCGGGGTAGGAAAGGACCTCGTGATGCGTGACACCGAGCACGTCGGCGGCGGCATCCATCTCGGCTCGCCGCAGCCTGCCGAGTTCTTCGTCATCGGCCGCGCCCTCGCGAAAGTGCGCCGCCTGGCCGTCGGTGAAGCACAGGACGAAGGTTTCGGAGCCTGCAGCGTGCGCGAGCATGAGGGCGCCGCCAAAGGCGCCACTTTCGTCGTCAGGATGGGCCGTTACACAGAGGAGTCGATGGGGCAAGCGGATGTATCCTCAGGCACTGCGAGATCGCCGGGCTCGGGGCCCTCCTCAATCTCAAACATGTCCCACGGCAACTCCGACTGCGCCACGGGCATGAAGCTTTTTCGATGCAGGACCGAGGGCCCAAGATTCTTCAATGCGGCGCGATGCTCGGGGGTCGCATAGCCCTTATGCGACGCCAGCCCATAGCCGGGGTATTGCGCGTCCAGCTCGCACATGCGCCGGTCGCGATAGACCTTGGCCACCACGGAGGCCGCTGCGATCGAGATACTGAGCGAGTCTCCATAGATGATCTTCGTCTGCGCATGGGGCAGATCCAGGCGCAGAGCGTCAATCAGCAGATGATCCGGCCGGGGGTCCAGCTTCATCACGGCCGCCGACATCGCCATCCGGCTCGCCTGATAGATGTTCACCCGGTCGATCGTCTCGGCGTCCACTTCCTCGATGGCAATGGCAATTGCCCGCTCGCGCACGATCCGATCCAGGCGCTCGCGGTCTTCCACCATCAGCTGTTTTGAGTCGCGGAGCCCGCGGATGCGCGTGTCCGCCGGCAGAATCACCGCCGCTGCCACAACCGGACCGAAGAGCGCCCCGCGGCCGACCTCGTCCACGCCGGCGATCCGGACCGCACCCGTGGCCCGCGCCAGCTTCTCGTATTTGTTGCCGCAGGCCAGCGAGCGGAGCATGCGCATCTTCCGCGTTGCCGCCGATACCGCATCGTCGGGAAGTTTTTTTCTTCCCCGGCGCGGGACCCGTTCGCCCTGCTCCTCTTTGACGGAGGCGCTCCCCATACGCCGAGTCTATCGCCGCGGCACGGGAGGATGCTGGTGGAAATCAGGGCGCGCAGAGGTCAGCGGGAGTTTGCTCCTCCGCGAGTTCTGCCGCATCCATATACTGGAGCACGCCATGGCTATCCTTCGCACCTGTGCGAACTGCGGCAAAACCAATCGAGTTCCGGCGCGGCATCTGGCCGACACCGGCCGGTGCGGCAGCTGCAAGTCTCCACTTCCCGCGGTCGCCGAGCCGGTTGCCGTCGGTCCTGCCGAGTTCGACGAGATCGTCCGCGAATCCCGCGTCCCGATCCTGGTGGATTTCTGGGCGGCCTGGTGCGGGCCCTGCCGTATGGCCGCTCCGCACGTGGCCCAGACGGCGCGCGATCTGGCCGGGCGCGCTGTGGTTCTGAAGGTGGATACGGAGCAGCACCCGCAGCTGGCGGCACGCTTCAATGTGCAGGGAATCCCGAACTTCGCCGTTTTCTCCGGTGGCAACCTCACCTTTCAGCAGGCCGGGCTGGTGGATGCGGAAACGATGAAGTCCTGGCTCTTGCGCGCCGCGTAGGCGCCAGGGTGGGGGCTAGGGCCATCCCTTGGGCAGATCGATCCAGTACCGCTTGCCGTAATCGAAGAAGACCAGGCCCTGCATGTGGGCCAGTTCGTGGTTGGCAAAGTCTTTCAGGTCCTGATCGTCAGGGGCGGGGGTTGTGCCTGCCGCATCCTGTGCCGAGGGCAGCGTCACGTCGAACTCGGCATCGGCAGTCTTGCCGGCGGGGATGACGATGGGTTCCCACACGACCGAATCGATCTCCTCGAGATCGCCTTCCGGCACGCGGCGCATCAGCACTCCATGCTGGGGCGGGGCCAACTGGTAGGGGGTGCGGGTCGCATTCGTGAGCCGATAGCGCAGCAGCAGATGCACATCGCGTTCGTTCTGGCGCTGCACGGTGAAGTCTTTGAACTGCGCGGCAATGGCCTGATTGTCCCAGCGGCCGTCTTCCCAGTGCCGCCAGGCCATCCAGCCCGCCACAGTCAGGGCGACAGTGGCAGCGACGGCCATCCAGCCCTTCATCCTGCGCGATGGCCCGCGATGCGGGCCCGGTTCTGTTTCCCGATGATCCATCGTTTCCACCTCTCGATGGGATGCTCCAGCCGGCGTTGTCGGCGAGCAGCCACCCTTTTGGCATGTGCCACTTGATGACATTCCCGAAAAGCCCAAAAAGGCGGACGCCCCGACCGTTCGGCCAGGGCGTTGCGCGTTCTCGGCTTGCCGGTGTTCTGAGCCTAGCTCTTCTCCACTTCCTTCAGCCTGGCCGCCTTACCGCGCAAGCCGCGGAGGTAGAAGAGGCGGGCGCGACGGACCTTCGAGGAGCGCAGCTTCTCGACCTTGTCGATGACCTTGCTGTTGAAGGGGAAAATCCTCTCGACGCCCTGGCCGAAGCTCATTTTCCGCACGGTAAAGCTGCCCTGCGGACCGTTCTTGCGGGCAATAACGACGCCCTCAAAAGCCTGCAGCCGCTCCTTGTCGCCTTCCTTAATCTTCACCTGAACGCGCACGGTGTCGCCCGGCCCAAAGGGGGGCAGATCGGTGCGGTTCAGCTTTTCGGCAAGGCGCTGCATCACTGGATGGATCGACATGACTTAACTCGTTTCTCTGAGGAATTTGCGAATCATCAGTTTAACAAAGATTTCGCAATTTTCGTGCTTTCGCAATCCGGCTGGCCGGGCTCCCGTGGCGTCGCTGGCCGCCGATGGGCTTGTGTATCCTGTCATACATCGCGGCGGGGTCCCCAGCTCGGCCGAACGTCCCCCGATCCGCGATCGTTGTACGAGGCCGCAATTTGACCACCCCCGTTCGCTCCGGCGGCGCGCGCCGCCCTCGCCTGTTTGTACAAATCTGCGGCTATGCGGCCGCGGTTCTGCTTCCCTGGATCGGGGTAGTCTTCAGCATCCGGACTCCGGCGCTGCACGGCACGCCCCTCGCGCTGAACTTTGTGTTTGTGGCCGGTATTACGATCTTCACCAGCCTCGGGCCGGGACTTCTCTCCGTCCTGCTGACGGCTCTTTTTTTCGATCACCTGGCGCTGGCGCGCAACGCGTTTCTGTCGGTGACGCCACAATCGATCCTGTATTGCGTGGTCATCGTGGCGATTGGCGCGCTGATCGCCTTTCTCTGCGACCGCCAGCGCATCACCAGCAGCGATCTGCGCGCAGCGCTCGTGTCGCTGCAGGAGCGCACCAACGCCCTGGTGGAAGCGCAGCAGGCCAGCCGCTTTGCCGCGTGGATGCACAACGCCGAGACGGGCCGGATCGAATGGGCCGAAGGAGGCGCGGAGATCTTCGGGCGGCCGTTCTCAGAGACCGCGCTCTCCGAGGACTGGACGAACTTCATCCTTGAAGAGGATCGGGAGCGGGTTCTGCGCACGGTGCGGGAAGCGACCTCGGTGGGGCAGAGCTTTCGCTCTGAATTTCGGATCCGCTGGCCGGATGGGGAGATTCACTGGCTGGAGACGCGGGGCACCCCATCCGCGGCCAATCCGAAGATCTGGCATGGGGTGACGATCGATATCACGGATCGCAAGAACGCCGAGCTGGCGCTGGTGCGGTCGGAAAAGCTGGCGGCCATCGGACGCATTTCCGCCACGATCGCGCATGAGGTCAACAATCCGCTGGAGGCCGTCACGAACCTGATCTACCTGGCGAAGTCGGATCCGGGACTGCCGCCGGAGACGAGCGATTATCTGCAGCGCGCCGATCAGGAGCTTGCACGGCTGGGGGCGATTGCGCGGCGGACGCTGACGTTTGTGCGGTCGCGCTCGTCCCCGGAGCCGGCGAATGTGGCCGAGACGATCGATTCGGTGGCCGGGATGTTCCAGCCGCGCTGCGCCGCCCGGAACGCGGAGATCAGAGTGCTCCCGGTTGGAGACTTCAGCCTGCCGATCTCCGCCGACGATTTTCGGCAAATCCTGACCAATATCGTCTCGAATGCGTGCGATGCGCTGCCGGAAGCAGGCGGGCGCATTCGCGTGGAGGCGAGGTGCGCCGACAGCGTCGCGACGATTTCGATCCTCGATAACGGCCATGGCATCGAGCCGGAAAATCTGGGACGGATCTTCGATCCGTTCTTCACTACCAAGGCCGACGTGGGGACGGGCATCGGGCTTTGGGTTTCGAAAGACCTGGTGGAGAAGAACGGCGGGCACATTCTGGTGGAGACACAGAATTTGCCGGCTGGATTCCGGACGCTGTTTCGGATCGAGCTGCCCTGCGCCTGAGAGTCAGGGACCGGCGGGAGACACCGCAGAGTTCCCCGCGACGCCGGAGAGGGGCTCGGAGGGAGATGCCAGTTCCGCGTTTGAACCGAATTCGCCGGATTCTTCACCCGACGGCGATTCGCGTTTCTCCAGCTTGCGCTGGAGCCTGCGCTGCTGCTTGGCCTGCTGCTTTTCCTGACGGGCTTGCTCCTTTTGCCGTTTGGCAAAGGTAGCACTGGTACGTGGCGCCAAAGTTAGCTCCTTTTCTGCCGGGGGCGCGGGGATTTCCTGCTCTTGGTTTCTGCAACAAGGACGGGACCCGGTACGGCGGAACTAGCTTCTTCCTGGACCGGCTGGGTGAAGGAGCGGGGCAGGAACTGCGGATCGCAGCGGACTCCCAGATTGGTCAGCGCAAGCGCGGATTTGACGAGGGCGGCGCGTTTGGTGGAGAGCTTGCGCAGCTGGGTTTCGCGCGCTTCCTCGGACTGGAAAGTTTCCCAGTTTTTGCAATAGACGAGCTTGCGGTCGATCAGGTCAATGGCCTGATGCAGATCTTTCAGAGCGTAAGGACTATAGGCGTTCGCCTGCATACAACCTCGAGGGGTGCCGGGTGAGGGTTGGAGGTGGTGGAAGGGGTCATGTTGAAGCCTTCGTACCCGGAGCGAGGGCTTCGCATGACCCGCACAGGCGCTGTCGGAGGACAGCCGGCGGAGGCCCGTGATTCAGATTGCGGCGGCGATCAGCAGCGGTTCGATGAGGGGTGGCGGCGGCGGATCGGGCAGAGCCGTGGGGGCATACCGGCCCTGAGAAATATCGGAGAAGGCGCGGTTGGCGGTGTCCTCGGTTCGTGTGGAGTCGACGTGGAGAGCCCGCACCGTGCGAATGGCCACGGTGGCGAGAAGAAAGCGGTTCTCGATGACACGGCCGGCGGAGTACACCAGATCCGATCGCATAGCTGCCTCTTTTCCCGGTAATGGTGCGTTTGCTACTGAAGCCGGGCTCGACGTACGTACCCATTGCGGGTCGGGCTGTCGGGAAGTTGCGATCCGGCGGGAGCGAAAAGTGCCGGTTTCGCAGAGCGGTCGAGAGCTGGCTGAGGAGTGCAGGTCCGATCCGCAGGTCGGATCAGGCCTGCTTCCAGCATACGCCCTTTGCGGCGCTCCAGCCTTTCTGCCGGGGATGGGGCAAGGGATGCTATACTGTCGTTGATCGTCGAATCCGACCTGGTGTTCTTGCCTGTTCCGCTTCATCGCTAGACTCGCAAACAATCCCACCTGGAGTTCAGCGATTTATTCAAATTGAAAAGGAAACACAGATATGGAACAGGGAACAGTGAAATGGTTTAACGACGCCAAGGGCTTCGGATTTCTGAGCCGGCCAAACGGTGAGGACGTCTTCGTCCACTTCTCCGCGATTCAGAGCAACGGCTTCAAATCGCTGCAGGAAGGCCAGGCGGTCCAGTTCAACGTGGTCAAAGGCCCCAAGGGCTGGCAGGCTGAGAACGTCCAGCCTCTCTAAAGAGATTGGCGACAAGCGAAGCGGGAAGAATGAAAATTCTTCCCGCTTTTTGTTTTTGGGGTGGGGCGTCCGGTTATTTGCCGTCCGAGAGGTTCTGGCTGAAGAACGGAAGCACGTGGTTCTGGAAGCGGTCGGCGACGGCGCTGATGTGGGTGCCGTGGTACATCTCAAAGCTGTCCCGGATGCCGTAGTTGTCGAGGATTTCGTGGAGCTTCTGCGTGTCGAAGCGGAGGCCGTCCTCGTCGCCGACATCTTCGGCGATGGCGTGGTACTCCTTCAGGTTGTCGATGTACTGATCGATAAAGGCGAGGGGGGCGTTGGCGGTCCACTTCGCGAGGATGTCGGGCTGCGGCACGCCGTCTTTCATCGGCAGGTCGAGGTAGAGGGGCGGATTCTTCGGGTCGGGCGACCAGGCGGCGGCTGAAGCGAGCTGCGCGCGCTCAAAGAAGGGCATGCTTGCAGAGTCGGACGCGGTCTTCATCGAGGCGACCTTCGCTTCGAACGCCTTTTCGTTCTCCTCCCACTTTGCTTTGTCCATGCCAGGCGGGGGGCCGGCGGGACGCGGCGACATGCAGCAGGGACTCATGATGTAGAGGCTGCCGAAGACGTCGGGATGCTTCATGCCGATGCGGGTGGCGCCGTAGCCGCCCATGGAGTGGCCGACGAGGCCGCGGCTCATGCGGTCGGGCAGGGTGCGGTAGTGCGCATCGATGTACGCGACGAGATCGTGGGCGATGAACTTCTCGAAGTCGCCGGTGGTGACGGAGCTGGAGTACATCGACCCGTTGTAGGCGTTTTTGGAGTCGGGGAGGACGACGATCATCTCCTTCGCGCCCTGGGCGAAAGCGCCTTCGATGGTCTGCGGGACGTGGATCTCGTGGGTCCACTGCTCGGCTCCGATGGAGTAGCCGTGCAGGGCGTAGACGACGGGATAGCGGCGGTGCTTCTCCTTGTTATAGCTGGGCGGCAGGAAGACGATGACATCGCGGTCGGCGGATTCGCCTTCGAGGTTGCCCTCGATGGCGGGCGAGTGCACCTTGATGTGCTCGACGGTGACCGGCTTTGCCCCGGGAACAACGGGCGGGACGACGGTTTGCACCTGCGCGAAGCCAGGGGCAGCAAGGGAGATCGAGAGCAGGGCGGCGGCGAAGGTGAGATTGCGCTGGGTCATCGTGATGAACTCCGGTGAGTGGTTGGCGGGACGGCATGGCGGTCGAGGGAGGAAAACAAAAAAATTCGGGAGCTAAAGCCCGAGTTCATTTTGCAGGCTTTGCGGCACGACCGAGGTCGTGCCCTGTTACAAAGCCGATAGCGGAGCGCATTGTTCCGAACGCCGTCCAGCCGTGCCTCTTCGCTCTCTCGCGCCGATGGTGCGTCTTCTGTAAATGGCTGAGTCATGTCTCTAAGGCTGAGCTACTGGGCCGCCGGGCTGAGGGGGAAACGGTAGATGTCGAGGCTGATGGGTGCGACGGTGAGGGTGCCTGGCGTTCCACCGACGGAGGTCTCTTTGACTTCGACCTGCGGCGGCTTTCCGACGTGGTTGGCGGCGTCGAGGCTGCTGCCGGTCATCTGCCACAGAGTTGCTTTGCCGCTGAGGCTGGCACCCGTGACGCTGAGGTCGAACTTCTGTTCGGAGCCGGTGGCATTGACGACGGCGAGGGTGAGGAATTTGCGATCCGGGCTGAGCGCGGCAAACATGTCGAGCGGATAGGTGGGGCTGCCGGCGCTGGTGCGGGGCAGGTCGCCGACGATGTGCTGCGTGGGCGCGGGCTGCGGTGAGTTGCCGGTGAGGGTGACGGGGATGGAACCTTCGCCGAGGTGCTCACCATACAGTTTGAAGAGCAGGCCGTTGGTGTTCAGCGTCGCTGCGGTCTGGTTGAAGTCGAGCGTGGAGACGCCCATGGTGAAGGCGGTCATGCGGAGATAGTCGGTCTCGCGCAGGAATTCGTTGAAGACCATCGCGTAGGCGAGGGCGAGCTTGAGGTCGGTCTGGCCGCCCGTGTAGGCGTACTCGTCGTTCGACATGAAGATATGTTTTGTCTTCATCTCGGGATAGCGCTGCTCATACTCCTGCCACTCTTCCCCTTTGAGGTGCACGCGGTCGGAGGGGCGGCGCACCCATTCCAGATCGGTCTCCTGGTCGGGAACTAAACCGGCTTCGAGGCGGCCGACCTTGATTCCCTTCTCGGCGCGCTCGCGATCCCAACGGGTGCCGGCGCGGGTATACCAATGCTCGGTGATTCCGTCGAAGTTACCCCAGTCGTGCTTGAGGAAGCCGCAGGTCCAGTCGGCCTCGGAGCAGATGCCGGCCTGATCGATGGGAATGTGCCAGTCGTTGACGACGTTCTCGAGGATCGCCTCTTCCGGCATGGAAGCAGAGGCGAGCAGCATGATCGACGGATCGACCGCGCGCATGGCTTTGGCGAATTCGTTGTGCTTGAGGAGGTAGTACTTGAGATCGGTGCGGCCCAGCTGCCACGGTCCGTAGGGCTCGTTGCCGATATCCCAGATCTTCACGTGATACGGCTCGGGATGCCCGTTGCGCGCGCGCTCGGCGCCCATGGGCGTACTAATGGCGCCGTTCATGTACTCCACTTCCTGGGCAGCCGAGTGCGCATCGCCGAATCCGGCGTTCACGGTGATATAGGGCTCGACGCCGAGGAGTTTGCAGAGGGTCATGAAGTCATCCATGCCGACATCGTTGGTCTGCATGGCGTTCCATGCGTAGTCGAAGTCGGGCGGCCGCTTGTCGCGCGGACCAACCGAGTCGTACCAGTTGAAGTCGGAGATGAAGTTGCCGCCGGGCAGGCGCCAGAAGCCGGAGTGGAGCTGCTTGAGCTGCGCGATGACTTCGGGGCGGAAGCCGTCAAGATTGTCGGCGGGCATCAGAGAGACGGCGCCGATGTGGAAGTCGCCGGAACCGGTGCCGGCGATCTCCAGCGCGCCGGATTCGGTGTCGGCTCCCGCGGTGAAGGTGAAGGGGAATTCTTTGTAAGTGGCCGCGAGCGCGGGGAGAGCGACGGTCTGGCGGTCGCCGGGGGCGTCGCCCCAGACGAGGGAGAGCCGGACTTTGGCTCCGGGTGTGGCGCGCAGCCAGAGATGGCCGGTGTACTTCTTCCCTTGCACGAGGGCGAAGCCGGACTGGCGGATGCCCTGCGGAGTGGAGGCATCGAGCGCGATGCGCGGGCTCTGATCGCCGACGAAGGGCTGATCCTTGTCCATGGTGACGGCGTCGGCGGGGCCGACGGGATGCCACTTGCGCATCTGCATGCCGCGGAAGGGCCCGCCCTGAGCGGGCGCGGCGGCGGCGGGCGCCTCAGGCTGAATGGGGAAGTAGAACTTGCGGTCGTCGAGCATCTCGGACCAGAGGCTGCGGTAGATGAGCTGGCCGATGTGCTCGATGAACATGCCGTACTCATACTTCGAGACGGGCGCGGCGGTTTGCTGTGCGTCGATGGCAACTTTGAGGGTCTGCGGAGGAGTGGGTGCTGGCTGGGCTGCTGCGGAGGTGAGGGTTCCGGCGAGCGAGAACGCCGCCGCTGCAACGATGAGGACACGATGGCTCATGCAGAACTCCATGCCGGTTCGGAGAATGTGTGGAACGTCGAAATCGGTAATCGTTTTCTGCAGCTCGGCCGGCCTCCGATCACAGGAGGCAGACCGGACCGATTTTTCGGTCACCAGGCATAGTACCTGAAAGATTGTTTTGGGGCAGGATTATTCTTTGGATCTATTTCTGGCTGGCGGCGGTTGGGTTCCACCCGTCGCTGCCGCGGAGATAGTTTTCAGGCAGGAATTTCTCTGCTTCCGCAGGGGTGAGTTGTTTGGAGCGGGGCTCGCGCTGCGAGGGCTGCGCGCCGGGTCCGGTGGAGTTTTCTTCGGCGTAGAACGCGGTGTCGAGCGAGTGGGTTTCACCCGGATGCCACTCGCGCCAGCCGGCGGGCTGGATGTGCGCGCCCATCTCGGTGTCGAGATAGACGACAGAAGCATACGGACGCCAGGGCCGACCGAGGTAGACGTTGTCGACGCCGGGATCCGCGGTGAGCCTGCAGGCGTGCAGGACGTAGCCGGAATCTTCGCCGGGGTAGCTTTTTCCCTGCGCGGTGACGAAGCCTTCCGAGTGCGGAGTGCTCTTGATCTCGCAGTGATCGAAAACGGTTTTGCCGTCGCCGAAGATGAAGTCGACATTGCCCTCGATGGTGCAGTCGGAGAAATACTGGCGCGCGGGCGTGCAGGTGCGGCTGTTCCCTTCCCCGCTGCAGGATTTGCTGCCGGTGAAGAGGGTGTCCTGATTGCCGAGGAGGCGAACATTGTGAAAGACGGCGCGGTCGCCGCGGACGAGCAGAGCGAGCGCCTGGGAGCCGGCGGGGAGCTGTTCGTGGTGAGCGTTCCAGTCGTTCTGGAAGGTGATGTTTTCAGCGAAGAAGTTGTCGCCGGTCACGTTGACGGTGGCCGAGTGCAGCGTTCCGCCGGAGGTGCCGGCGCTCTTATCCATGACCACGACAGTTTTGCTCGCGTCGGGATTGGCGCTGCGCAGGCGGATGTCGGGCTTATCGATGCTGAGGACTTCGCGGTAGGTTCCGGGCGCGACGAGGATCAGCGCTCCACCGGTGGCGGGGGCGACGTCGATGGCGCGCTGGATGGAGTAGTAGTCGCCGGTGCCATCGGCCGCGACGTAAAGGGTTTTATCCTCGGGCTCCGGAGTGCCGGCGAGCTCGGGGGCGGCGGCTAACGATGGGAAGGGGAGAAATTTGTCCTCGCACGGCAGCGGTGTGCCGGGCTGCGTGTCGGGAGCCGATTCAACGGTGACGTTGTTGCCGCTGGGCGCAAGATTGCCCTTGTGCGGACCGACGGTGATCTTCGCGTTGGAAGCGAGGATCTCGGAGCGGTCGAGCGCGTCGGCAAAGACGTTGTCGAGTTTGACCTCCAGCGGGTGCTGGGGATCGAGACCGAGGAAGGTGTAGGCGCCGGGCGAGAGGATGTGGACGTTTTCCAGCGTGATGTCGCGGTAGACGGGCAGCTTGTCTCCGGAGAAGGTGGTGTAGAGCGGCGTGAGCACGATGGGATTCTTCGTTTCGCGGATGCAGACGTTGCGATAGACGGCGCTTTGGACCAGGCCGCCGCGGCTGCGATCGGACTTGATGCGGATGCCGTTGTCGGCGCCGTCGATGGTGAGGTCGTCGACGAGGAGGTGGTCGACGCCGCCGTCGGTGCCGCTGCCGATGGACATGCCGTGGCCGGTATAGAAGTGGTTGTGGATGACGGAAATGTGCGAGGCGGGTCCGCCGCGACTGGAGGACTTGACGGCGACGTTGTCGTCTCCGGCATGGATGAAGCAGTGGGTGATGGTGACGTTGCGCGAGGAGCCGGGGTCGATGCCGTCGGTGTTGCGCGCGGTTTTGGGGGTCATGATTTTTACGCCCCAGGCGGTGAATCCGTCGGTCTGATTGACGGAGACGTGGAAGCCGGGCGAGTTGCGCAGGGTGATGCGATAGAGGGTGAAGTTCTTCGAGTTGCGCACCATCAGCATCCAGGGAACGCTCTGGGACTGGTCGGTGATTTTGGCCTGGTGGGCGAGATCCCACCAGGTGACCTGCTGGCCGAGGAGTTTGGCGCCGCCGCGTCCGTCGATGGAGCCGTCGCCCATGATGCCGCTGCCGGTGGTGTCGACCGCGGTGATCATGCCTTTGCAGCCGTGGCCGTGCTGGCTGACGATGCCGCAGCTGCCGGGGGCGATGTCGAAGACGCGGGGATCGCGCGAGGCAGCGAGGATGGTATTGGCATCGACGACGAGGGTGACGCCGGACTTCAGCTGCAGCGGTCCGGTGAGGAAGACGTTGCGTGTGCCGTGGGACTGGAGGACGACAGCCTTGCCTGCGGCGCAGCCGTCGATGGCCTGCTGGATGCGGCCGGTGTCGAGCCTGCGCTCATCGGCATCGCTGAGCACGCCGTTGGGTGCGGCGAGGGCAGCCTGGAGGGTGACACAGGCGGGCGGGATGGCGGGCTCGGTGACGGTTCTTGTGTCCTGAGCGAAGAGAGTGGAGACCAGCAGAATCGGCGATGCGAACACGAACCATCCGATGCGCAGCATGCTGTTTTTGTTCCTCCTGGGAGAGTGCGGAGATGGAAGAGGCTGCCAGGGCCCTAGAGGTTCCAGGGCGCCGTGCGAAGCGCATTGCCGAAAGTGTAGTCGGGGACGACCTGGAATGCAGTGACGTGGATGTGATTGTTCCCGACCCCATTTGCCGTTGATGTGCGTGGGTCCGCCGGAGTTGAACGGGCAGACGCCGGAGAAGGAGAACCGCCATGATGGCGCGTTCGGTGGGGCTGTCCGCCAGGAGCGTCCGGGGCGGGAGGAGAGCCGGAATCATACAATCGAGGTGTAATGCCAATTGCTGAGAGCTTAGGGTCGCGGCTTTATGGGGCCCTTTTCCGCGGAAGCAGGCGCGCCATTCTCCTGCGTGCCGCGGTGTC
>JBKICP010000375.1:0-16468 GCA_046567085.1 Acidobacteriota bacterium | reverse complement strand
GGATTGCGGAGCGCTGCAGCTTGCTGCGCGCGGCAAGACGAGGCAGCGAGCAGAAGGGCCAAGCCGCTCGACAGCACCGTGAATCCGGACTTGTGCAGAATGGAAAGACTCAAAGGGAGACCGGGGAAGGAAAATGCTTGCGAATCCCGATCATGACAAGGGATACCTTCCGGGTCAAGCCTGTCTCCGGAGAAAGGCGGGAGATCGACCTTCATGCGAACTACAAAAAACGGGCAACCCGCGGAAGGCTGCCCGTTTTCGTTGTTCGGAGATTCCTGGCGGGGCAGGAGCTCGTTTACCTTGCGCCGACCGGCTTCGGCGACTGCGCTTCGAGTTCGCTGAGGCGCTTCGCCAGCAACTGTTCGAGCTGGACGAGCGCTTTGCTGAAGCCCTCGATGCCCTCGGTCAATTTGTCGTGGGCCATGCGGTCTTCGGCATGCATTTTTTCGAAGGTCGCCTGATCCATGTGCATTTTCTCGATGGACATGGTCTTCGCCTTCTCGGGATCGAGCTTGCGCTCGAGCGTTCCCTGAGTCGCTTCCAGTTCTTCGAGGAGTGTGGGGGAGATAGTGAGCAGGTCGCAGCCAGCCAGCTCGACGATCTCTCCGGTGTTGCGGAAACTGGCGCCCATCACCTGGGTCTTGTAGCCATACTTCTTGAAGTAGTTGTAAATGCGGGTGACCGACTGCACGCCGGGATCGTCGGCGCCTTTGTAGTCCTTGCCGGTGTCTTTCTTGTACCAGTCGAGGATGCGGCCGACGAAGGGCGAGATGAGGGTGACGCCCGCCTCAGCGCAGGCCACTGCCTGATGAATGCCGAAGAGCAGGGTCAGGTTGCAGTGGATGCCTTCTTTCTCCAGCAACTCGGCGGCCCGGATTCCCTCCCAGGTGGAGGCGATCTTGATCAGGATGCGTTCCTTCGAGACGCCGGCACTCTCGTACTTTTTGATGATGGAGCGCGCCTGCTCCATTGTCTTTTCGCGGTCGAACGAGAGCCGCGCGTCGACTTCGGTCGATACGCGCCCGGGCACGATCTGCAGAATTTTTTTGCCGAAAGCGACGGCAAGGTTCTCGAAGGCCAGCTTCGCGATGTTCGCATCCTCGGCATCTTCGCCCAGCTGTTTCTTCGCGTCCAGCAGCGTGTCGTCCACGATTTTGCTGTAGGCCGGCATCTGCGCTGCGGTGGTCAGCAGCGACGGATTGGTCGTTGCGTCCTGCGGCTTCACCTTCTCGATCGCTTCGATATCACCGGTATCGCCGACCACGGTGGTCATCGCCCGGAGCTGCGCCAACAATGTCTTCGCCATTCATTCCTCCTGCCTTCCTTACGATTATCCGGCATTTCTGCCGCAACACGAAAATGCCCATCCAATGGCTGAAAGAATTTCTCGTGAACGGCGTCTTATCCTGTTAGATGCCCGGACGTCGGGCGTTGTCACACGGCTTGCGGCCTGATTCGCGCTATCTTTTGCCGTATCCGTCGACAGGGTTGGCGAGGACGCCGATTCCCTGCACGCTGACTTCCACACGATCCCCGGGCTGCATCGGCGCTACGCCGGAGGGCGTCCCTGTGGGAATCACATCGCCAGGCAGCAGCGTCATGGCCGCCGTGATGTGCCGCAACAGTGTCGGGATATCGAAGATGAAGTCCGAGGTGACGCCGTGCTGCTTCGCTTCGCCGTTCAGGCAGGTCTCCAGCGTGAGCCCGGCGGCGGGATCGATTTCATCGGTGACGAGCGGGCCCATGGGGCAGAAGGTGTCGAAGCCTTTGGCGCGCCACCATTGGCCGTCCGGCTTCTGCAGATCTCGCGCCGTCACATCGTTCACGATGGTGTAGCCGCGGATGTAGCCGCGCACATCTTCGTCGGCGCCAATGTGCGTGGCGCGCTTGCCGATCACCGCGGCCAGCTCTCCTTCAAAATCGACACGCTGGGACTGCGGCGGGATGCGAATCGGATCCCCGGGGGAGATGACCGAGGTTGGAGCCTTGAGGAAGACGAGCGGCTCTTTGGGGATTTCATTGCCGAGCTCTGCGGCGTGCTCGCGATAATTGCGGCCGATGCAGACGATCTTGCGGGGGACGACGGGAGCCAGCAACTGCGCCGAAAGAAACGGCACCGGCTCAAACATGCCGGTTGCCGGCCGCGCCCAGGCATCTTCTTCGAAGGGGGGGAGCAGACGCTCGATCCACGGCGTGCCCGCGCGATCCACGACTTCGCCATACTGCGGGCCGAATTGGGTTTGAAAACGGCAATATCTCATCGTTGGCAATCTCTCCCGATCATAGTGGTAACAAGCGCAGGCGCATGCGGTCGGTATCGATCGTCAGCAACGCGCCTGCCTCAAGCTCTTTTTCAACCTGCCTCAATGCGATGATGACCCTTGATCCGATCACGTCGGGGCTGATGTCTTCGGCTCGAAGCTGGACGACGCTCGGCTTGCCACCCCTGGTCGCGGCTAAGATCGCGGAGAAGTCCAGGTCGTGGGTCAAAACAACGGACTGGCTCTCAGCAGCGAAACGCATAATCTCCTTGTCGGGCGCGTCCGCTTTGCCAATCGAGGACCAATGCACTGCGGCGATACCCGCATTCTCAAGTGTTTTGACCCACTTTGGACTGAGGCTCATGTCGACCGTGATTTTCATCCGCGGCTCCTGGCGGATCGGAAGATTGACACAGCGTCAGTCAACATCAATGCCGCAGCCAGTTAAAGCGGGAGACGGAAAGGTGCGGTTGGCCACGCAGGAAGGCGGTCAACCCTGCACATTAGCGATCAGTGCTTCGCGCTCATTGGTCAGCCAGGATGCATACCGCACGGCCTGCAGAACGTCTTCTCTTTCAAGATACGGATAATCGATGAGCACTTCTTCCAGCGTATGTCCCGCGCCGATCTGGCCGACAACCGTTCCTACCGTCACACGCGTCCCACGGATACACGCCTTGCCGCCCATCACTTCCGGATCCTGGCTAATTCGGTCCCATCGCTCCATAGCTCGCTCCAATGCTGCTCTATTGTGTCAGGTTTTGGGGTTCTTCACTCCGGCAGCTCCTCTTCCACTTCTCCCGACCTCGCGCTCTCGTTGCCGTCCTGATCGACGGCGGTCACCGCGTACGCATACCGGTGTCCGGCCACAACGCCTGCGTCCGTGTACGACGGGGGCACCAGCAGTTTCGGCGTGATCCGCTGCATCGCTCCTCCTGCCGTCAGGTCTTTGCGATACACCTCGTAGCCGGCGATATCCGCGTCGGCATCCGGGGTCCACGATAAATCCATGGCCTTTGCCTGCGCATCGGCGACAACGACCAGCCCTGCCGGAATCGCCGGGGGAAAGGCATCCTTCGCGTCGATGGTCACCGTCGGCGAGGGCTGGCCTGCGGTTTCCAGAGCATGGCCCTGCGCGTCGACGCGCTCGATGCGTTCCGCCCAGTACTCGTAGCTGCGGTCAAGGATCGCGTCGTGGTCCACGGCGCCTCCGGGATCAGCATGGTCCATATCCACTTCCAGGGTCTGCACCTCCGGCGGAGGAACGCCCTTCGACTCATCCGGCTTCGGCGTGCTGCCGGTCTTCACCAGTGCGCGATGGATGCGCATGAGGAGACCCGGTCCCGCGGCACTCGGCTGCCAGTGCAGGACCACGCCCTCCGCGCGCGTTTCCAGCTGCAGGCCGGTCACGGCGGAAGGAGCCGTTCCACTGGCGGCCCAGGCCGGATTTGAGGGGCCCGCGGTCTTCCCTGCCGGGCTCTCCAGCGTCACGTAGAAGGCGATCGGGCGCGGCGTCTCTTTGCTGAGCTCAGCCGGAAGATGGAAGGTGAAGTCTGCCGGCTTTTCCGGTGCGAACTTTGCGTCGCCCGCGGGCGTGCATGCCTTCGGGTCGTAAGCTGGCGCCGTTTGCCAGCAGAAGCGCGCCTGCTGATCGCCTCTGAGGGCTACCTTGTCCGTGGTGTTCTTTGGCATGGTCCAGTGGAGATGCACGGCATCGCCGGTCCGGGTGGCCTTCAGGTCTTTGACGGGAGCCGGCAGCCAGAGGGTCGGCGGCTGGGGATTGGCCGCCAGCGCACATCCCGCCACCCACGCGAGAGCACCCAGCGCCAGCAGGATTCCGGTCGCGGCAGCGCGCCGGCGACGCGCGCTCATCCTTGTAACACAAGCAGGCTGAAGCATCGATCGTTTCTCCAGCCTAAAGCATCGCCGGGAAGTTCAGCGGCGGGCACGTTCACAGCAGGGCGTGAAGGGCAGCGCCGATCTCACGATCTTCGAAGTCGAAGCCTGCCTCCAGCAGGCGCTGCGGCAGGACGCGCGCGGAGGCAAGCAGCGTCTGCTCGGCCATCTCGCCGAAGGCTGCGCGCAGCACAGGCGCGGGCGCGGGGAAAAGGGCTGGACGATGCAGGGCGTGCGCGAGGGCATGGGTGAAATCCGCATTTGTCACCGGCTGCGGGGCTGTGAGATTGAAAGGGCCCGAGAACTCCTCGCGGACGATCAGGAACCAGATGGCCCGCACCACGTCGCGCAGGCTGATCCAGCTCATCCACTGCCGCCCGTCGCCGAGCCTGCCGCCCAGCCCCATGCGGAAGACGGGCAGCATCTTGCCCAGCGCACCGCCTTTGCGGCTGAGGACCACGCCCAGCCGCAGATGCACGACGCGCATGCCCAGAGAACTCGCCTGCTGCGCCGCCGCTTCCCACGCCTGACAGGTCTCGGCCAGAAATCCCGTCCCGGCGGTGCTGCTCTCCGTCAGCACTTCGTCCCCGCGGCTGCCGTAGATGCCGATGGCGGAGGCACACAGCAGTACGGGCGGGCGCTCGCGGACCTTGCTGAGCGCATCACAGAGAACCTCGGTGCTCTGCACGCGGCTGGCGACGATGTTTTCGCGACGGGCCCGCGTCCAGCGTTGCGCCACGCTGGCGCCGCTCAGATGAACGATCGCCTCCATGCCTTCCAGCGCGGCGGGATGGATTCCGCGGTTGTCATCCGCCGGATTCCAGTAGATCGCCCCACCGTGCACCTCGCGATGCCGCCGCACGAGGGTGCGAATGTCGTAGCCGCGCTGCTGCGCAGCCTGCCGGACCGCCGAGCCAATCAGCCCGGAAGCCCCGCTGATGAGAATCCGCCCCACAGTCTTGCTCATGGCCGCCTTCCAGGAGGATGGCACACTCTCCTCCTCAGGAGATGTCCATTTCTCAGGCGATTTCCCCGAAACGGGGACGTCGGGCCGGGAAAAGGACGAAATTTTCCACAACCTCAAGTCTATTCACATCATCAAAACATCTTGTGATTTTGACAACATAATGGTAGCTTCAGCAACGTCGAATGAAAAAACACTTTTAGCGGGCAAACTTATGGAAAGCAAGATCCAACCATCTGCCCTGCCAGCGGAAGCCGTTCCTCCCGCCGCTCTTTCCGCCGAAACCTTTATTGCTGAAAAACGCATCGGCGAGCGTATTCGCCGTCTTCGTCTCAAGCGGTCGATGGGGTTGGTGGAACTCGGCCGCCACACGGGCCTGTCCGCCAGTTTTCTTTCGCAGCTGGAAACCGGGCGCGTGGTGCCTACGTTGCGGAATCTCGCGCGGATCGCGATGGTGTTCGGCCGCGACCTCTCCTACTTCTTCGAGCCGGAGCCGCACCCACTGTTTCGCGTGCATCGGCGCTCGGAGCGCGTGCGCCTGCCGCAATCGGGAGTGGACGATCCGACGTATTACTTCGAGAGTCTCGCGTACATGGTGCCCGACCGGCAGCTGGACCCGTACTTCGCCGAGTTCGTGCCAGTGCGTAAAGGGACGGAGGTTCGGCCCCACGTTCACCCCGGCTACGAATTTCTCTATCTGCTGCAGGGAGAACTGGAGATTCGGCATGGCGACCGCACGCATGCGCTGGAAGCCGGCGACAGCGTGTACTTCGATGCTGCGACGCCGCATGCTTATCGCTGCTCGGGAGCCGCAGCCGCAGTCGCGCTGATTGTGACCATGCATCAGATGACCCCTCAGGCCGCGGCGGGCGTTCGTCCGATGCCGCCGCGGCCGGTGATCGTGCCTGCGCCGGCAGCCGCCGAGACGGATGCTCAACCCCGCTGAGCGCTGTTCATAGCAACCGTGCGCCAGCCATCGGAGACGAGGCTCCGGCGCTGGTTTCGCCTGGTATTTCCGCACGGGCCGCGCTGCGCGGCACCGTGAAGTAGAAGGTGCTTCCCTTGCCCACGACACTCTCCGCCCAGATGCGGCCGCCGTGCTGACGCACGATGTTGCGGCAGATGGCGAGCCCGAGACCGGTGCCGCCCATGTCGCGGGAGTCCGACGCGTCGACCTGCTGGAAGCGCTCGAAGATGATGTCGAGCTTCTCGGGCGGAATGCCGCGCCCTTTATCCTCGACGGAGAGGATGGCTTCGGTCGCGCTTTGCACGCGCGCGCGCAGCGTGATCTCCGAGCCGGCGGGTGAAAATTTGATGGCGTTGCTGATCAGGTTGCCGAGGGTCTGGAGGATGCGGTCTTCGTCGACCCACAGGATGAGCGGCGGCGCATCGACGATGAAGCCGATACCGGCTTTCTGGGCGCTCGGATGCTGGAGGTCGGTGGCGCGCCGCAGCAGATCCTTTGCTTCGACTTCCTGAAAGCGCATCGGCAGGCGTCCTGCGCCCATGCGCTCGAAGTCGAGAATGTCGTTGACGAGGCGGACGAGGCGGTCGCAGTTGCCGATGGCGACATCCATCATCTGGGCGCGCTTCTCCGGGCGCTTCTCCAGGGCGCCGCCTGCGATGAGTCCGAGCGCCGCGCGCAGCGCCGTGAGGGGCGTCCGCAGTTCGTGGCTCACGGTGGAGATGAACTCGTCCTTCATGCGGTCGAGACGCCGGCGCTCCGTCACATCCTGGAAGGCGACGACGATGCCGCTCATGCGCCCGTTCGACAGCATGGGGCAGGCAACGTACTCGACGGGGATGGGATGGCCGTCCTTGTGGCGGAAGACCTCATCGCGCGCGCGGATGGGCGTGCTGGATCCGCGGGCCGCATAGATGGGGCTGTCTTCGATGCGGTAGGGCGATCCATCGGCGCGCGCGTGCCCGAGCACCTGCAGGAGGTCTTTGCCTTCCATCTCGTCCTGGTTGTAGCCGAGCATCCGCGCGCCCACTTCGTTAACGAAGATGATGCGACCCTGCATATCCGCGCCGTAGATGCCGTCTCCGACGGATTCGAGGATCGACTCGCGCTGACGCATGACGGCGTGCAGCTTGTTTTCGGCGTCGGTTTTCTCGGTGACGTCGAGGCCGTGTCCCAGGACGAAGGGCAGCACCTCAGGCAGGTCGAGCAGGCGGTTGCGCCATGCGATGATGCGCACGTCGCCGTGGCGATGGCGCAGGCTGATGGTGCCCTGCTCCTCGCCTGAAAGCGCGATCTTCCGGAGGTAGGTATCGAAGGCGGAGCGGTCTTCGTCGGGCACGAAGTCGCTGAGCCTGCGGCCCACCATCTCCTCGGCGCGATAGCCGAGGCTCTCGGCAGCGCTGGCGTTGATGGAGAGGATGCGGCCTTCGAGGTCGTGGGTGAAGACGATGCCCAGCGAGCTTTCGACCAGCTGGCGGTAGCGCGCTTCGCTCGCGTACAGAGCCGAAGTCGCCTCGCGCTGATCGGTGACGTCGACGCCGGTCATGATAATGAAGTTGATGTCGCCGGAGCCGTCGGTGAGGGTGGTGGTAGTCCACGCGATGAGGCGGCGGCGGCCGTCGCGCGAAAGCCAGTGCAGTTCGGTAGGCTCCCGACGGACGTCGCTGCGCGATTCCTCGAGCAGGTGGAAGGCCTTTGCGCGCTCTTCGTTGAGAAACAATTCCTGGGGGAAGGAGCGGCCGGCCAGCTCGGCGAAGGTATATCCGGAGATCTGCTCGCAGGCGCGATTGAAACGTACGATGCGTCCGGCGGTGTCGACGACCAGCACCAGCGCGCTCATCGTATCCAGCACGGCGGAGACGAAGTTGCGCTCGACCATCAGGGCGCGTTCGATGCGCTGCCGCGCGCGCAGTGAGTGATCCTGTCCTTTGGAGTGAATCGCGTAATCGAGACGCGTCATGACCTGGCGCGCCAGCACTGCGAGGATCGACGCGTGCTGTTCGGTGAACTGATTCGGTTTGGGCGAGAGCACGGCGAGCGTGCCGATACCGCCCTCGGGTCCTACCAGCGGCGCCGCCAGATAGGAGCGGCAGTGCACGGTGCGGGTGAGGGGAATGCCGCGCACGGGAAAGCGCGGCTCCATGGCTGCGTCGGCGACCAGCAGCGGTTCCGGTTCGAGGATGGTGTACTGATCTGCCGTGGCGAGGCGTGGAATTTCGATGCCCTGAAAACCGAAGCGCGACTTGAACCACAGGCGATTGGAGTCGAGAAAGCCGAGATACGCGTAGGGTGCGCCGGTGACCTGCGCGGCCACACGAACAATCTCGTCGAACGCCGGATCGGCGGGCGTATCGAGAATCTCATATTCGTGCAGAGACTTGAGCCGGTCGGCTTCGCTCCACTGCGCGCTCGTGGCCAGATAACCCATCCCTCTCCACAGACTCCGGCGAGTCCGAGCCCCCAAGGCAGAAAACCTGCACAAACGCGGCAGTCGCTCGCCGCGTCAGAATGGGGGATCACGAGCATTGTTGCAGACATATTCGGGCTCGGCTCTGCCCCGTTCGGGTGATGCCAAGTCCTGTTCTACGTATCGGTTAGGTCACTTTCCGGCAGTAACGGTACGCCCCAGCCTGCTAGTGCACAAAGGTAACACAAAGCCGCCGTTTTGCTTCGAATTTCGGTCACTTCAAGCGGCAGCAATCCTCGGGCGGCCCGTCGTTGCTGGCGTCGAGTTCGACCTTCCAGCTTCCGTCGGGCTGCTTTTTCCACACGGTCATGTAGCGACCGGTTTTCTTCACTGGGTTTCCTTCAGCATCCTTTGAGTCGCCTTCGTACTGGCCCCAGGTGAAACCCATGTCGCCGGACGTGCTCATGCGCGCGCCTTCGGGGGTCCACTTCAGCTGGTAGGCCGCGGGGGTCCAGGTGGCGCGTGCTGCAATCGCATCGTGCCCGACAACCGGTGCAGCGCCATTCGCGAGCGTGACGGCATCGGGCGCAAACCAGGCGCTAAAGGCCTTGCCTCCACCCCTCGCGGTATCGGCGGCGAACTTCGCCTCGAGCTGATAAAGAAACTGCACGCCAGGCGACAGGCCCGGATTCGTCAGCGCATTCCCCGCCGGAGCCGCCTCCGGCTGCGACGCCGGGGGCTCCAGGAGCTGAGCGCTCGCCCCGACGGCCGTGATCGACAGTGCAACGACACTTGCCCAAACGCAAACCCGCATGACCAAAGTCTAGATCAGAGAATTGCGCGCGGGTGCAGTGTTGCGCATCCGGGACCGATGGGCAGCTTGATATTCTTGCTCTCTCCGATGAAACCTGGCGCTCCGAAGCCGAACGTCGCCCTCCCTGCCGCGAGCGGACTTGTTGTTTATACGGCCGGCGTTCTGCTGCAGCACTTCGCCCCTGCAGCCCACATCGCCGCAACGGTGGTCCGGATCGCGGCGCTGCTGCTGCTCGCCTTTGCGGCCGGACGGCGCCGCTCGCTGACGGGCTGGATCTTCGTCGCCATGCTCGGCGGCATCGAGCTGGGCGTCGATGCGCCGCACGTGGCGCTGGGCTCCCGCGTCTTTGGCGACATCTTTCTGCGGCTCATCCGTGTGATCGTCGCGCCGTTGATCTTTGGCACGCTGGTGACGGGCATTGCCGGGCATGCGGAGGCGAAGACCGTCGGCCGCCTCGGCCTCAAGTCGCTCGTTTATTTCGAAGTCCTCACCACGATCGCGCTCTTTATCGGCCTGATTGCGATCGACATCTCGAAGTGCGGCGTGGGGCTGAACATGGCGGCTCACACGACCGTTGCCGCCGGGGCGCTGCCCACGCAGACGACGATCTCGTGGCAGCAGTTTCTCCTGCACATCTTCCCCGAGAACCTGGCTTCTGCAGTGGCCGATAACCAGATTCTGCAGGTGGCGGTCTTCGCTATTCTCTTCGGGCTGGCTCTGTGCAAGGTTCCGGAGGCGAAGCGCGCGCCGATGCTGCGGTTGTGCGAATCGCTCACCGAGGCGATGTTCGCATTCACGAATTACGTGATGCTCTACGCGCCGGTCGGGGTGGCCGCGGCGCTGGCGTATACGATTGCGCAGTCGGGACTCGGGGTGATGCTCAACCTGGGCAAGCTCGCGCTGACGCTCTACATTTCGATCGCGCTTTTTGCGCTGATTGCGATGCTGCCGGTGGCGCTGCTGGCGCGGTTGCCGCTGCGCGAATTTCTGCGCGCGGTGGCGGAGCCGGCGACGATTGCATTTGCGACGAGCACCAGCGAGGCGGCTCTGCCGCGAGCGATCGAAGCCATGGAGGCGTACGGCGTTCCGCGGAAGATTGTGGCGTTTGTGATTCCCACCGGCTACACGTTCAACATGGCGGGCTCGGCGCTTTATCTCTCGATCGCGGCAATCTTCACGGCGCAGGCTGCGGGCATCCACATGAGCCTCGGGCGGCAGCTGGCGATGCTCGGCGTGCTGATGCTGACGAGCAAAGGCGTAGCCGGGGTGGCGCGGTCGGTGCTGGTGGTGCTGCTGGCGACGGCATCGATCTTCTCGCTGCCGACCGAGCCGATTCTGGTGATTCTTGGCGTCGACGCGATCATGGATATGGGGCGCACGGTGATCAATGTGGTCGGCAACTGCCTGGCCGCCGCGGTGGTGGCGCAGTGGGAAGGGGAATTTCGATCGGAGAAGGCGGCTCCGGAGGCGGTGGCGGCACTCCAGGGGTGAACTGAACCATGGAATTCTTCTTGCTTGTGGCGCAGCCTTGACGCGACAAACCAGACTAAGTCAACTTAGTCCGCCATGAAGGCTGTCAAAACGATCAATATTCACGAGGCGAAGACCCACCTCTCCCGTCTGATCGATGAGGCAGTCAAGGGCGATCCTTTCATCATCGCCAAGGCCGGCAAGCCGCTGGTCAAGGTCCTCGCCCTCGATACGCCGGAACCGGCCTCTGTCCGCCGGATCGGCTTCCTTGCCGGGCAAATCTCGGTCCCCGATGATTTCGACCGGATGGGAGCGGACGCGATCGCGGCAGCATTCGAGGGCTCGTCTGACGGCACGCGATGAAGCTCCTGCTCGATACGCATTTGCTGCTTTGGGTGGCGGCGGGATCCGACCGGCTTCCGATAACGGCCCGTGCGACGATCGAAGACCCAGCCCATCAGCTCATCTTCAGCGCTGCCAGTCTATGGGAGGTTGCTCTCAAGCAGGCGCTGGGACGGGCAGATTTTCATGCCGATCCTGCGCTTCTGCGTCGCGGGCTTCTCGACAACGGCTACACCGAGCTCGCCGTTACAGGGCGGCACGCTGTGGCGGTCGCCGGGCTGCCTTCCCTGCACAAGGATCCGTTCGACCGCATGCTGATTGCGCAGGCGATTGCCGATGGGTTGTTGCTGCTCACGCTCGATCCCGAGGTGGCGCGATATGCGGGGCCGATTCAGAAATTCTGACCGGTCAGAAGCGCCAGACGACGCCGGCTGAGGCGCGGCCGTGCTGATTGTTCACAGCGCTCTGCTGGGTTGGATCGATGGCGGTGAAGCTGGTGTGGAGATAGCCGCCCTGTCCGCGGAAACGCAGATGCGTGGTCAGCCGGACATCGACGCCCATGTCGACGGCGACCGAGCCGGAATTGCCGTTGATGAAGGGTGAATAGGACAGATTGTTGCTGTTCCAGAGGAAGTGCGAGACTCCGCCGAGGACATCGACAAAGGGGGCGTACTTGCCAGTTCTGCCCATAGGCAGGTAGTAGCGCGGACCGAAGAGAACGGTGGTGGTGTTCGAGCTTTCCTGGGAGTTATAGCTCTCCGCAAAGTCGCCGACGTCCAGCGCGCCGGCCCAGTGCTGGTTGAAGCGCAGGCCGAAGGTGGCTTCGACGCCCTGACTGAGATGGTTCTGGCTGAAGTCTCCGAAACCGGGGGCTCCGTACAAGTACCCCACGTAGAGGTCAACGGCGGGATAGAGCACCCCGCTGTCCGCATTCTGAGAGTTCGTCTGGGACCAGCACACGCGGCCGACCAGCAGTAAACAGCAAAGCCAGAGGCTTCGTTTGAACATCAGCATCTCCGATTGGCGTTCCGGCAGCGATGGAGCGAACCCCATCGACCACCCTTCCGTATCCGTTTGTAACACGAACATTTCTCAATGTCGTCATGTCCGAGGTCATTTGCCGGTTCCGGGCGCAGAGAGCAGCGGGCGGCAACGAGGGCGAGAAACAGGCGGATGGCAGCAGGAGCCCTGCGATTACTGCACGCGGCATCCGGCGGGATGGTTCACGAACTTCGAGCGGGTGGTGTGGAAGCGGTGCATCCGCATGTACACGACGCGAAGGCCGCCGACGGTCGCGGGCATCGAGCGGGGCGTCCGGGCCATATCGACAAGCACCAGCAGCGCGGGCTCGGCAGGATTATCGCGGCTCTCGGTTACGCCCACACCGAAGATGGCCGGATCGCTCATCAGCGCCGGGGCTACGGCCTTTTCGACCGCTTCGGCGCCAGCGAGCTGGGCGGCGGAGACGTGCAGCCCCGGCTCCTGCGGCGGCATCGACGGCGCCGTACCGCGCTGTACCGAGCCTGGGTCGGTCACGATCACCTGGGTCCGCAGGCCACCGACGGTGAGCGGCACGCCGGCGGTTGCGCGGTCGACATAGACCGTCACGGCGGGATCGCCGGGAGCGTCGAGACTGTGCCCAGCGGCGGTTCCGAGGATCCCATTGCCGCGCAGCGTATCCGCCGCGCTCTCCGCGATGGACTGCGCCTGGGCCAGTGCGGCGGGACCCACATAGGGTGGCGCCGGAGTGGGAACCGCGGGGTCGTAGCGCAGACATGAGACGGCATGCGGGGTGTTGGTTCCGACGATGCTCAGCCTGCTTTCGGTCTGGCCGCTCAGTTCGCCGAGCACGTCGCCGATGGGATTGACCACGCTCAGGCCGTTGCCGTCGCCATCGGTGCCGCCCGCGAAGTAGAGCCCGACGGCTTCCGCATTGCTGGCATCGAGCACCAGCGCGCCGGAGTCGCCGCTGTCAGTGAAGTGCGCGCCGCCGATTCCGATCTGGTTGGTGAAGATCTTCGTCGTGTACGGCTGCGTTTCGGCACAGTCGCGGTAGTAGTCCACCTTGACGGTGAGCGCGACGGCAGAGATGTTGGAGCAGGTGAGGCCGGTGGTGCGCCCGCTCTTGACGACGTCCATGCCGAGGTTCGCCGCGGTCAGCGTTTCGCCCTGCCCGGCCATGGGCGGGGCCGCGCTAAGGCCGCTCTCGCGCCCCGGCGTTCCGAGGCCGAGGATGTTGCCCTGCGGATCGACCGCGCCGGGCGTCGCCAGCGCGAGGGCCGCGTCGACGTTCGTCTGCCGCGAAGCGAGGGGGACGAAATACTCCAGCGTGCCGACGGGCCGTACGGTCGATCCCGCGCGGCTGAGGGGCGTGCATGCTCCATCGATCAATCCGGGCTGATCGATCATGTCGCCGGCGCGTCCCTGGTCGGATTCGGCCAGCACATGATTGTTGCTGAGGATGTACTGGTCGCCCGCCTGGTCCTGGACCAGGGCGCCGAGCGTACCGCCGCAGCAGTCGGCGACGTAGGGCGCGCCACTGCGATCCTCATAGGTATCGAAGTCGCCGTCGTTTCCTCCCGATGCGCCCAGCATGACGGTGCCCGTCTGCTGCGCCTGATGTGTAACAGGGTTGGATACAATTCCCTGATTGTTGACGAGCACGCGCAGCGGCGACGTGGCCGTGCTTCCGTTCACAGCGGCCACGACGTAGATTGGGACTGCGGGAACCACCGCGGGAGCGGCATAGGTCACCGTGCAGGTGGTGTACTGGCCTGAGGTGCGGCGGCATTCGGATCCGCTCAGCGTTCCCAGCGATGCACCGGCTGCCTCCTCGCCCGTGGGCGATGCCGCGAGCCGCCACTTCACGCTGCCCGCATCGACTTCGGCGATCTGTGCGGTCACATCGGCGGTTGCGCCGGGCGTGAGCGCCACGTTCTGCGGCAGCAGCGGCTGCACGAATCCCGGATGCACGGTGATGGGCAGCGAGGCGGTGCTCTTCGCATTGCCGGCCAGCGTTGCTTTCACGGTGACGGTTACGCTGTCGGCAGAAAGCGATCCAGGCGCGGTATAGAGGCCGTGTGCATCCACATGGCCCTGGCCCAGCGATGCAGCGTTGGTGCCCGTGACGATCTGCCAGGAGACGGGAGCCTCATCTCCGGAAGGCAGCACTGCCTGCAGGGCCACCTGCCCGTTAGTGCCGATGGCGGTGCTGGAAGCGCGCAACGCAAAGCTGCCGTCGCCGGCCTGCGCAGCGTAGTTGACGCTGCCGCAACCGGCCACACCGAGCGCCAGCGCCGCCAGCGCCAAACGGCTTGTGAAGGATCGAGACATCCGGGGGAACAGACTGTGTTTATCTTAGACGCCGCCCGCGGCCCCGGCCCTGCAACGAAAGTGAAAATCCAGCGAGTCGCCGGTGGCGGCTGGAGTGGGCACCAAAAGCGAAAGGGAGCGCCGAAACGCTCCCCGAATCAAACCAAACAACAACACCACAAGGAGAAAGGAAACTTAAGCGGCAACGTTCGGCTTGCGCTCGTGGGGCACCAGCCGCGGAACATTGATGGGAACGACCTTGACCTCGCCACTCCTAGCTGCTTTGAGCCGGCGCACTTCAAAAGTGGTCAGGCGCCGCATCTCGGTGGCCGAGTAGTAGATTTGTTTCCCGCAGTCGAGGCAGACCTCATAGGTCTCGCTGCCGAGCGTGAACGGCCGTGTCACGCGCGAATGGGTGCATCCAAACAGAATTTGCGAAAAGAAACTGAGAACCGCTTGCAGACAGGACAGCAGAAAGTTCATCGGGGAGCCCTCCTCTCTTTGGTAGTCTCGGGCACTTCTTCTGATGCAGTTTGCGCCAAAATGTCGCCTTTAGGGCAAACATTTCTAGTGCGTCACGGAAGTAACTAACTTCCCTATATGTGCTCCGGACTGCAACCGCCACAGAGCCTGTCCCGGAGCGTCAAAGCTAAATACTTCATCCACCACGGGTTTCAATTTTTGCTGCTGGATGGCTCGGTTCATCATCTCAAAGTCGGCGCGGGATCCGACATAAATACCGCAGAGACGAATCTGTCTGTGCAACAGTAACGGGATCTGGACGGGATCGGAACTTTCGCTCAGGACGCCAATCTGCGCCACGACGCCGCCCATCTTCACGGAGCGGAGGGAGCGGGTGAAGGTTCCGGCGCCGCCGACTTCGACAACGATGTCGGCGCCCTGGCCGCCGGTCTGATCGAGAACCCAGCGATCCCATTCAGGATGTTCACGATAGTTAAGACCGGCATCGAGACCGAGGGCTGCGGCGCGCTCCAGCTTGGCCGCGCTGCTGGAGGTACCGAGGACGCGCGCGCCCATCATTTTCGCGAACTGCAGAGCGAAAATGGACACTCCGCCGGTGCCCTGGATGACCACGGTGTCGCCGGCTTTGACACCACCGGCACGGACGAGGGCATTCCACGCGGTGACTGCGGCGCAGGGGAGCGTAGCGGCTTGTTCCCAGGACATAAACTCCGGGAAGCGGACGACGCCGTTCTCGTGCAGGACCACCTGTTGTGCCAGCATGCCGTCGATGTCGCCGCCGAGGGCGCCGTGCACTTTGGCTGCGTCGGGCTCGCCCTCGATCCAGTTCTGCATGAAGATGCCGCAGACGCGGTCGCCGACCTGCACGCGAGTGACGCCCTCGCCGACAGCGATGACTTCGCCTGCGCCGTCGGAGCACGGAATCCGCGGCAGCTGCATCTTGGGGTTGTACTTGCCTGCGACCATCATGAGGTCGCGGTAGTTCCACGAGACGGCGTGGACGCGCACGACGACGTGGCCGGGCTGCGGTTGAGGATCGGGCAAGGATGCCTGCTGCAGGTTGTCGATGCCGAAGGATGCGATTTGCCAGGCTTTCATGTTGGTGTGTCTCCTTGTTGCTCCTGAGTTGAATATAGGCGGTCGGTTTCTTTCGTCGTTCGCGCTCTCCCTGCTTTCTTCTTTTCCTGTTCTCTCTTCCCTGCTTCGTCCGCGGTACCCTGTACTCATGGCTCGTGGGTGGGAAAGCAAATCCGTCGAAGAACAGGTCGAACAGCAACGCAACCCGGAGCCCGCTGCGGCGGGCAAGCCGACGCCGGAGCAGGTGGCGGCTGAAGCGGCGCGCAGGCGCGAGCGGGAGGCTCTGGAACTGCAGCGGGAGCGGGTTCTGAGCGAGCGCACGTCGAACCCGATTCGGCGACAGGCGCTGGAAGCGGCGCTGGCGGAGATCGAAGCGAAGCTCGCGCGGATGTGAGGGCATCCCCTCGACGGCTGAGCAAAAGTGGCCGGGCCCTGAAGGCCTGTTATTCCGGCTCTTCGTTCCCCGGCCTGAAGGCCG
>JBKICP010000374.1:0-25446 GCA_046567085.1 Acidobacteriota bacterium | reverse complement strand
GTGTCGCTTGCCGCGCAGGCGCGCACCTGGCCCGCGCTGTCCACCAGTTCCAGGCGCACCGGCTGCGCAGGTTCCGATTTCAGCCAGTAGTAGGCCGTCACGCCGGGCAGAGGATTCTTCTCGGTCGGCTCTTCGTGAGGCATCGGCATGCCGTCCATGCCGCCGGCTGGAACGGAGAGCGCATCGGCGGGCCGGAAGAGATGGGCACTGCTGTTGACGATCTGGCTGCCGTCGCCCGCAATCTGGCGCAGCGCACTCATCTGATCCATCACCCAGAACCCACGCCCATGCGTCGCGATGTCCAGATCGTCGCCGTGCACAACAATGTCGCGTACCGAGGTCACAGGCATATCGTTCTGCAGCGACTGCCAGTGATCGCCATCGTCAAAGGAGACGTAAACGCGCAGTTCGGTAGCCGCATAGAGCAGACCCCTGGCTACGGGATCCTCCTTGACAGAGTTCACCCAGGCGCCGTTCGGAATGCCCTCGGTGACGTCCTGCCAGGTCTTGCCGCCGTCGTGGGTGCGATAGATGTACGGCCTGTTATCGGCGAGGCGATGGCGGTCCACCGACGCGTAAGCGGTGTCTGCGTCGAAGTGGCTTGCCTCGATCTGAGAGACTTTGCTCCACGGTGTCATCGCCGCTGGAGTAACGTCAGTCCAGGTCTTGCCATCGTCGCGAGTCACCTGGATGAGGCCATCGTCGGTGCCCACCCAGACCGTAGTGGCGCTCAGCGGCGATGGGCTGATCGTATAGACCACGCCGAATCGATGGGTCATCGGCTCGTCGATATCTTTCGCTGTTACAGGATCCAGATTCTGCGGAACCGGCGGGTCGACGCGTGTGAGATCCGGGCTGATCTTCTCCCACGTCTTGCCGCGATCCCGCGTGCGGAAGACGAACTGATTCGAGTAATAGAGCGCGCCGTCGGCGGGTGAGAAAACCTCGGGCAGAGTCCACGTCTTGCGATCCGGATCGCCCGGATCGGCCGGCGGCAGCTTGCCGCCCAGCGAAGCCTGCACGTTCAGTGACGCATTGCAGCGACCCGCGCCGCCGCCGTAAAGGATATTTGGCTCCGTCGGATCGGGCACGACGGTATCGCTTTCGCCGGCCAGACAAATAGGCTCCCAGTTACGGAAATTCAGCAGCCCTTCTTTCGACCAGGTGCTCACGCGCACCGCGCCGCTGTCCTGCTGCGCCCCATAAAGCCAGTAGGGAAACTGATTGTCGGCCGCCACATGGTAGATCTCGGCCGTCGGCTGGTTGTACCAGCTGCTCCAGGTCTTGCCGCCATCCACGCTGACCGCTGTGCCCTGGTCGCTGCTGAGCACCATGCGTTGCGCGTCGTGTGGATTCACCCACAGCTGGTGATAGTCATCGCCGCCTGGCCCGCTCTTGATCGGCGTAAAGGTCTTGCCGGCATCCGTCGTCACATAAGTCCCTGTATTGATGACGTAAGCCTTGTCCGGATTCACCGGATCGACGGTGACCGCTTCGAAATACCAGCCGCGTCCCCATAGCCGCGTCTCAGAATTGACGAGCCGCCACGACGCGCCCGCGTCGTCCGAAATATAAACGCCGCCTTTCGGCGTTGCAGCCGGTTTTGCCGCCTCCGGGCCCATCCGAAGCGGCGGAGCAACGCTGGCGCCCACATCGTCAACCACAGCCCACAGCCGGTTCGGATTGCTCGGTGCAACCGCAATGCCGATCTTGCCCACGAAACCATCATCGGGCAAACCGCCCGTGAGTCTCGTCCAGTGATCGCCGCCGTCCGTGGATTTATAAAGTCCGCTGCCCGGCATGTACGACGGCGCATACACCGACCACGGAGGGCGCCGCGTCGCCCACAGCGAAGCGTAAAGCACGCGCGGGTTCGCAGGATCGAGAGCGATATCGATCGCGCCAACACTGTCGGGGTCCGAGGCGCTGGCAAGAACCTTCTTCCAGTGCGCGCCGCCGTCCGTGGAGCGATAGACGCCGCGTTCCGCGTTGCTCTTATAGATGTCGCCCAGCGCCGCGACATAAACGCGGTTCGGATGGCTGGGATCGACGACGACGCGCCCGATGTGCCTTGTATCCTCGAGCCCGATGTGCGTCCACGTCTTGCCGCCGTCGGCAGACTTGAACATCCCGATGCCGTAGGAATTCTGGCTCCGGATATCAGGCTCGCCGGTGCCCACATAAACAATCTCGGGATTCGAGGGCGCCACGGCGATGGCTCCAATCGACCCGATGGGGATTCCCTGATCGGCGATCGGCGTCCAGGTCCGCCCGTCGTTATCTGTCATCCATACGCCGCCGCCCACCGACCCCATATAGAACTTATCCGGTTCGCTCGGCACGCCCGCGACGGCAAAGGTCCGTCCGCCCCGCATCGGTCCCACATCGCGCCACTGCAAACCCTGCAGCAGGCTCGCTGGATATTGCCCGCCGGAAGGCGTCTCCTGCCCGTTCACAGACAATGTGCCGAGGGCAACCAGGCCCAGCATCAGCACGGAAAACGACCGGCCGTGACGTAAACCCATGGGATCTCCTGTGGCTGGAATTGGTGTGAACGTTCACCTTAACATGGCGGAAACAGTGCTTCCCATGCGCTCCGCCGAACCCCGTTCCGGGAGCGAACCGCGGAACCGTCAGGAGCGGCAGCCAAAACAGTCAGGAAGCAGCCCGGAAATCGCGCCCCACTGCACCCTGCACGGGTACTCATTCGGTGGCAAACGGGGGCAGGCCCGCCAGTTGCGCGGAATCAGCGCGATAAGTTTATCTTATGGGCGATTGAAGCTTTTGCTTGGACACGGCTTTTCCACGCACCTTAGCCTGTGTTGTTGCCTCGAGTGCTCCGAACCCACTGCGGAAAACGCGTCGGAGGCGGCAGAAAGGCACTCCTTGAAATCGTTGATCGTAACCCTCTCCCTCATTACTTTCCTCATTCCAGCCCCATCGGCCACGGCGGCTCTCCGGCGCCACTCCCATGACATCGTCATCGATTCGCCATCCGGATCTCCGGCTCTGGCCCAGTCCGGCGCAGAGGCTCTCTTCCTGCACCCGCTGGGCGATGGAAGGACGATGCTCTACGTTGAGGATCGCGGCGGACGCTCGCTGACCATCCTTGACGTCACCACTCCGGGCGATATCCGCCTGGCGGGTCACGCCTCCCTTGCGTCCAGAGGGCCTTTCGACTTCGTAAATGACCTCACGGATCACGCCACCCTCATCCGCTACAGAAGTGCCGATGCCACCGTCGCTTTCATCGATTTCAGGCACTGGATGCACCCGTCCATGGTGGACCGTTCGGATCTTGCAGGTGCAATCGGCGCGCAGCGTGTAGGCCTCAACGGGCTACTGCTGTGCGGCAATCCCTCACCGGCACTCATGCGGGAAGGGGAAACCTACACCGTCGTCGATGCGTCAGCCCTGGAGCAACCGCTCAAACTCGGAACAATCTCCTCCGTAACACAGCAACTGGAGCGGTCCGACACACAAACCGTGTTCCTGCTCAATCCGTCGGGAATCACCGTAGTCCGTTCGCTGAGCGCGGAGCAGCGCGCCTTTCAGGAAGAGAACCCAACAAACTAGCCTGGTGGCCTGTCCGCGCCAGGCCCTTACCTGCCGTTCGAGAGTTTCAAAGGGCACTCTGACAAATTCGGCCCGCGTCCAGCTACGGCTAAGGTCGCGTGCCGGTTTCGGCCTGGCTGGCGGCCGACGCGCGCTCCAGCGTCAACAGCGCCGCCTGGAAGTCCCCGCGCAGATTGAGCTGGATGCCCGCATCCATCCAATACGCGCCCGACGCAGACTCCGGCGTGTCCGCTGCGGCTTTCCCGTCCAGCATGTGCATCGTGTAAGTCGCGTTCCGATCAAGCCCGCGCAGGTGCAGCCGCGGGTACGGATACCCCATCTGGCTGGAATGCAGGAAGGCAAAGACCGCGACCTGATCGCCGCTCGTCGATACGCTCTCCGTCGACGAAAATTCGCTGCCATTGAGCGGCGAAATGAGCCGGTAGAGCGATCCATGCTGCACGGTCTCGCGGATCTCTTTGTACTGTGCGACCAGCGTCTTCGCCGTGGCAAAATCCTCCGGAGTCCACTTGTCCAGGTTGGCGCCGATGCCCAGCGACCCCTGCATCGACGACAGGAATCGGTACGTCAGCGATGTGGTGCGGTGGTTCATCCAGTTGGGCGAGTCGGTCACCCACGCCATCATGATCCCCGGCGTGTAGGCGTACGTGAATCCGTTCTGGATGGAGAGCCGGTCGAAGGGATCCGTATTGTCCGACGGCCACACCTCGTCGGTGTAGCGCAGAATGCCGAGATCGACGCGGCCTCCGCCGCCCGAGCAGGATTCGATCTCAACCTTAGGATGGCGGGCGCGCAGTTCCTGGAGAATCGAATACAGGTTCTGCACGAACTTCACATAGACTTCCTTCTGCTCGTCGATCGCCGCCGACGGCCACCCAGGCTCCGACCAGTTTCGGTTGTAATCCCACTTTAAAAAAGCGATGTCGTTTTCGCTGAGCAGCTTGTCCAAAGTCCCCAGGACGTACGCCTTCACATCCGGCCGCGCCAGATTCAGCACCAGCTGATTTCTCCCCTCCGTCTCCGGCCGCCCCTCGAAATGCAGCACCCAGTCCGGATGCTTCCGATACAGCTGGCTGTCCGGATTGACCATCTCCGGCTCCACCCAGAGTCCGAAGTCCATCCCCAGCGAGTGGACCTTGTCGATGAGCGGCTTGAGCCCGTGAGGGAATTTCTGCGGGTTGGGCCACCAGTCCCCCAGCCCGGCATGATCCGTATTGCGCTCGCCGAACCACCCATCGTCCATCACAAAGCGCTCCGCTCCAATGGAAGCCGCCCGTTCCGCCAACGCTTCCTGACCGGCTTCATCCACGGCAAATTCAGTCGCCTCCCAGGAGTTGTAGAGCACCGGCCTCACCCGAGGATGCGGCCCCTCCGGCAGGATGCTCGACAGCTCGAATCGATGCAGCAGCCGCGAGGCGCCCCCAATCCCCCGATGAGAGAAGCCGGCATAGAAATACGGCATCGGCAGCGACTCCCCGGGGTGGAGCACCCAGGCAAAATCGAACGGCTGATAGCCGCCGGTCACTCTCACCTGCCTGGCCTGATTCTGCTCAATCGCGATTTGCCAGGACCCGCTCCAGCCCAGCGCTCCAAACCATACGTTGCCGCGATCCTCGTCGCCGGAATCGTCCCGTTCGATTGCGAACCACGGATTATTCTGGTGTCCGGTCGAGCCGCGCCGGCTCTCAAGGATCGTCTTGCCCGGCTGCATCGCAACCTTTTGAAGATTCCACTCCCCCGCCCATCGCCCGGTGAGGTAGCGAAGCTGATAGTCGTCCGCCGAGGGAAGGTTCCAGGTCGCCGAACGCGCCTCCTCAATCGTGAACGGCTGGTCGGTCCGGTTCTCCACCGTCGCCGACCGCCGCAGAATCCCCGTTGCTTCGTCGATTCGGTATTCGAGCGTCACGTACACCGCACGCGAGATGTCTTTGAGTTGGATCGTCAGCGTCGCGCCGTGGATCGCGTGCGAGACATAATGCAGAACCAGATCTCGGTTCCCATCAGGAAAGGTGATCTTGAGATCGGGCTCCGCGTAGAGCGCGCCGCCCCAGCCAACGTACTCCTGCGGCGTCGTATTCACCGGCGGGTCGAAGGCCGCCCACTCCGGATGAGAGTGCGCCTGCGGGAGGCGATCGGCGGCTCCGAGAGCCTGACCCCAGTAGAGTGACTGCAGTTCGCCCTTCTCGTTCACCCCGAAGACGTACGAAATTCCCGCAGCGTCGATGCGGAAGGTCTTTGCCGATGCGTCGTATTGAATCGGCTCGGAATGGTCCGGCAGAGCAGCCGCACAGATCAGCCCCGGTACGCAAATCATCCAGAGGGCAACCAGACTGATGGAACATGCATGCTTCGCGCACGCGAGAGCAACTCGGCGGCCGGCTACGGGAACGTTTCTCACAATTGCCTCCTCACGGAATCGAGGATGGTCTGCAAACTTTCCCACTGTACATGGTTTTCGCTCCCGGTTGCTCTCCCTGGTCCGCATCCAGCGCCCTGCCAGTTGCAGGAGTTCGTGGCCTCCCAGGCCCGTGGCCAACGAAATCCTTGACATCGTCGACAGCGGCTTTTAGCTTATCCGTGTACGTTACCGTAACGGTCCCCGAATTCTCCATGCCCGACCGCCCTCCTGACGCTCGCCCCCTCCGCGGAGACCCCCTCCTTGTTCTGCCCCCCGCCCCTCCGCAATTGCAGGGACCGGTCAAGGCCTGGCGTCAGGATGTCGAGATCCTCACCTATCCTCCGGACAGGCCCGACCCGAACCCCATGTTCCTGGAGAAGCGCGTTTACCAGGGCAGCAGCGGACGCGTCTATCCCCTGCCCTTCATCGATCGCATCGCCGTCGAGCCGGAACAGAAATCGTGGCAGGCTCTCCATATCGAAAATGACTTCGTCCGCATGATGATCCTGCCGGAAATCGGCGGTCGCATCCACATCGGGTATGACAAGATCTCCGGCTACGATTTCTTCTACCGCCAGAACGTCATCAAGCCGGCGCTGGTCGGGCTGGCTGGTCCCTGGGCCTCCGGCGGCGTCGAATTCAACTGGCCCCAGCATCATCGTCCCGCCACCTTCATGCCCGTCGAAACCGAGATCGAAGCCATGCCCGACGGCTCCATGACCGTCTGGTGCAGCGATCACGATCCCATGCTGCGCATGAAAGGCATGCATGGCGTCTGTCTTCGCCCGGACAGCAGCCGGGTCGAGCTGCGCGTCCGCCTCTTCAACCGCACGCCCTTCACCCAGACGTTTCTGTGGTGGGCTAACGCCGGCGTCCGTGTCCATGAGCAATATCAGTCGTTCTTCCCCGGCGATGTCCGCTACGTCGCCGATCATGCCCGCCGCGCCATCAGCACCTTCCCGCTCAGCGACGGCGTCTACTACGGCGTGAACTATGGCGAGCGCGCGAAGACCGGCATTCCCCAGGACGAAAAACCTCGCCTCTTCGTGCCCGCCGGATCGTATCCTGCGAACGACCTCAGCTGGTACGCCAACATTCCTGTTCCCACCAGCTATATGGTGACGGGCACCGAACAGGATTTCTGCGGAGGCTACGATCATCGTGCCCGCGTCGGCGTGGTCCACGTTGCCAACCATCACATCGCTCCCGGGAAAAAACAGTGGACCTGGGGCAATCACGAATTCGGCTACGCCTGGGACCGCAACCTGACCGACCACGATGGCCCTTACATCGAACTGATGGGTGGCGTCTACACCGATAACCAGCCCGACTTCTCGTGGCTCGGCCCCTGGGAGACCCGCACCTTCACCCAATCCTGGTACGCCATTCGCGAGATCGGCATCCCCCAGGCGGTGACCGACGATGCGGCGCTCAGCCTCGCCATCGAGAACGGCACAGCTCGCATCGGCGTCGAATCCACGCGTGCGATTTCCGGCGCAACCATCCGGCTCTCCACCGCAAACCGCGAGATCATGCACTGGACCGAAAACCTGCCCGCAGGCAAGCCGGTGACCCTGCAGGCCCCGCTGCCCGCGGATGTGCAGCCGAAGTCCATGACGGTCACCGTGTCGGCGGGATCGCGAGTCCTCGTCGAATATCGCCGCACGCAGATGCAGCCCGCGCCATCCCCGCCGGTCGCGCAGGAGCCGGCCGAGCCGGAGAAGATGGGCAGCGTCGAAGAGCTCTATCTGATCGGCCTGCACCTGGAGCAATACCGCCACGCCACGCGACGGCCCGAGCTGTACTGGCAGGAAGGTCTCCGCCGCGATCCCGGCGAGAGCCGCCTGCACAACGCGCTGGGCCTGTGGCGCCTGCGCCGCGGAGAATTTGCCGAAGCCGCCACTCACTTTGAATCGGCCATCGCACGCCTCACGCAGATGAATCCCAATCCCCGTGACGGCGAGCCCTTCTATAACCTCGGCCTCACGCGCCGCTGGCTGGGCGAGGACAAGCTCGCCTACGACGCCTTCTACAAAGCGACATGGAACGCCGCCTGGCGCGCAGCCGCGTTTTTCGCTCTGGCTGAGATCGATGCCTCGCGCGGCGACTGGACGATGGCACGCGATCACCTGGAGCGCTGCCTGCGCTCGAACGCGGACAATCTGACCGCACGCAATCTCCTCGCTCTCGTTCTGGAGCAACTCGGCGAAACCGCTGCCGCGGCGGCAATCGTCGAAGAGACTCTGCGCCTCGATCCCCTGGATCTCGGCGCACGCTGGCGCAAGGGCACCGCGCCGCTGGACGGCCAGCAATGCCTCGACCTGGCCTTCGATCTGCTGCGCGCCGGGCAACAGGAGGAAGCGCTTCGCGTTTTGCGCTCGGCCGATCCCGGAGCACGCGATGGCTCCGCCCCCATCGTCCTCCTCACGATCGCGCATATCGAGGCGATCATGGGCCGAGCCGAAGCGCAGGCCAGCTACGAGCGCGCCGCAGCGGCCTCGCCCGACTATTGCTTCCCCAGCCGCCTGGAGGAGCTGCAGATTCTCACCGCGGCGATCGCCGCCCGCAACGACCTGTGGATCGCCCACTACCTCCTGGGCAATCTCCTCTACGACAAGCGCCGTCACGAAGAGGCCATGGCCGCATGGGAAGCGGCGGCGCGGCTCCATCCCGCCTTTTCGATCACGCATCGCAACCTCGGCATCGCTTATCTCAATATCCGCAACGATGCGCCGCGGGCCATGGCCAGTTTCGACCGCGCGCTGGCAACGAATCCTCACGACGCGCGCCTCCTCTACGAACGCGATCAGCTCTGGAAGCGCGTCGGAGAATCGCCCGAGAAACGTCTCGCTGAACTTCTGTGCTATCCCCGGCTCCTCTCCCAGAGGGACGACCTCTCCGTCGAGCTGGCCACGCTCTACAACCAGACCGGATCTCCCGATCTGGCGCTGGACCTGCTGCTCCATCGCAAATTTCAGCCATGGGAAGGCGGCGAGGGGCTGGTGCTGGGCCAGTATGTGCGCGCTCGCTTGTTGCTGGGCCGCAGCCTTCTCCACGAGAACGCCGACGCAGCGCTCACCCAGTTTCTTGCCGCCCTCGAAATACCCGACAACCTCAGCGAGGCGCGTCATCTGCTCGCTAATCCCGCCGACATCTATTACTGGATCGGCGAAGCGTATGATCGTCTGGGCCAAAAGGACGACGCGCTTGCCTGGTGGTCGCGCGCGACCCGGCAGAAAGGCGACTTCCAGCAGATGGCGGTACGCGACCTGTCGGACATGACCTTCTGGAGCGGGCTCGCTTCCCTTCGTCTCGGCCGCAAAGCCGAGGCCGACGCCCTCTTCCAGCGCCTCCACGATTACTCCATGGAACTGGAGACGGCCGAGCCCCGCATCGACTATTTCGCCACCTCGCTCCCGACCATGCTGCTCTTCGAGGATGATCTCCGCCGTCGCAATCGCATCGATGCGCTGTTCCTTCGCGCACAGGCTGCGTCAGGTCTCGACCGCGCGACCGACGCGATGGATCTGCTGCATCAGGTTCTGAGTCTGGATAAGAATCACGCCGGAGCCGCCGACCTGCTGCGGCGCATTGCCGGCTCCGCCGAACCGGCACGAGTCCCCTGAGGATGCACGCTCCTTCCTCTGTACCCGCCGCTTCGCAGACGCCCACCTCCGATCTGCGCCTCGGCTATCTGTGGACGATCGCCTCGATTGCAGCTCTGGGTGGATTGCTCTTCGGCTATGACTGGGTCGTCATCGGCGGCGCGCGGCCCTTCTACGAGGCCCACTTCCATCTCACCTCGGAAGCTCTCGTCGGCTGGGCCAACAGCTGCGCCCTCGTGGGATGCTTCGCTGGATCGCTGCTCGCCGGTGCAGCCAGCGATCGCCTCGGCCGCAAAAAAGTGCTGACGCTCTCGGCCCTGCTCTTCGCGCTCTCTTCGGTCATGACAGGGTGGGCGCCCTCGTTTACCGCCTTTATCGCCTGGCGCATCACCGGCGGCGTCGCGATTGGACTCGCCTCCAATGTCTCTCCCACCTACATTGCGGAAATCAGCCCCGCAAGCTGGCGCGGGCGCCTGGTCAGCCTCAATCAGTTGTCGATCGTCGTCGGCATCCTCGTCGCGCAGATTGCAAACTGGCTGATCGCCGATAAAATGCCCGCCCACCTGTCAGACGCCGCCATGGCCGCGTCGTGGAACGCGCAATACGGCTGGCGCTGGATGTTCACCGCCGTTGCCGTCCCGGCTCTGCTCCTGCTCATCACCGCGCCCCTGATCCCGGAGAGTCCCCGCTGGCTCGTGGCTCGCGCCAGAATGGACCAGGCCGCTGCTGTGCTGCAGCGCGTCGGCGGCCCTGCCTATGCCCGGGCGGAGCTGGCCTCGATCGCCGCCACTGCCGCCTCGCCGCGGGATCGGCCGCCGTGGCGTGAACTGCTGGCGAAACCGGCGCGGTGGCTGCTCTTCATCGGCATCGCCCTCGCCGTTCTGCAGCAGGGCAGCGGCATCAACATCCTCTTCAATTACGCAGTCGAGGTGTACCGAAGCGCCGGCTACGGGATGAACGACATCCTGCTGAACATCGTCATCACCGGCGCCATCAATCTGGTGTTTACCGTGATCGCCATGCTGATGGTCGACAGTTTCGGCCGCCGCCCCCTCATGATCGTCGGCTGCCTTGCCATCGGGCTGTCGCACCTGGCCGCGGCCATCGCCTATCGCATCCACCTCCACGGTATTGCGGTCCTGGTGCTGACGCTGTGCGCGATCGCGTGTTATGCCATGTCGCTGGCGCCGGTGACGTGGGTGCTGATCTCCGAAATCTTTCCCAACCGCATCCGAGCCTCCGCCGTATCGGTCTCGGTTGCTGTTCTTTGGATCGCCTCTTTTCTGCTCACTTACTCGTTCCCTGTACTGAACCAGTTGCTGGGCACTGCCGGCGCTTTCCTCATCTATGCCGGCATCTGCTTCGCCGGTGCCGTCTTTGTCTTCTTCGCCGTTCCGGAAACCAAAGGCCGCTCGCTCGAGCAAGCTTCGACTGCCGTCGATCCCGCATAAGCGGCGCAGACAAAAAGCGCGGCCGGCAGCGATGCTCTGCCGACGGCCGTCTCGGAGGGCTCAAAAGATGTATTTGAGCGAGAACTGGAAGAATCGCGCGTCCGGCGTGTCGTTCTGGAAGAATCGCGGCGCGGTGATCTGCCCGCCATTCGAGTTATCCGAAGTCACGCTCGGATCGCCATAGGCCGGCGTATTAAACAAATTGAAGATATCGGTCCTGAATTCGGCCTTCTGTTCTCGATACGTCGTGAAGTCCTTGAAAATCGACATATTGATGCGTTCATATCCAGGCCCCATGATCTGATTGCGCCGGCCACCCAGAAATGCAAGCACCTGCGACGTCGAACGCACATACTTCGGATAGGTATAGCCAGGTTCCGGCGTTGAAGGATCGCCGTTGTTCGCCCCCGGACTGATGAGCGACCCCGGCAGCGGATTCGCAAAAGCGCAGGGGTTATACCAGTTAGTCCGATTGCGCACGCGCGAAGGACACGTAACTCCCGGATTGCTCGCATCCGTCGAACCACCCGTGCCGAACGGATCATGCACAAGAATGGCGCGCGATCCGCCGCCGGACGCCGTCGTAATGTCCGGGTACACCGTGAATGGATTGCCGGTCTGCGCCGCAAACGTCAGGCTGCTGCTCCACCCTCCCGCAACGTAGTCGAGCGGGCCGCGCTGATTCAGATGCGCTCTTCCCCTGCCGAACGGCAAATCGTAAAGGCCGTTGAACGTGAACCGGCTGCGCGTGTCGAACGGCGAATTGGCAAAGTCGTCGATAATCGGCAGCAGGTTGGTCGCGCGATAACCGCCGTCTCCGGTCGCGCCCAGAGCGCTCGGCGCGTCGTCCATCGTATGCGACCAGGTGTAAGTGGCAAGAAAGCTCAGGCCGTTGTGATACCGCTGTTGTAACTTGGCCTGCAGTGCGTTGTAAGTGCTTACCCCGCTCATCGCCACAAAGGAGGCTCCCGCAAACTGCGGGAAGGGCTGCACCAGCTGCGGACTGTTGCCTGGATTCTGCAGAGCCTCGGCGGCATTCTGGTTGACCACGTTGAACAGGTGCCGCCCCACCGACCCGACATACGCAAGGGTCGCCGTCATGTTGCTCGTCAGCCCCCGCTGCACCGCGAGGTTCTCCGACTGCGTGTAAGGTGTCGGCATGTTCTGCGGTTCACCGATCAGGCCCGGCGTGCTCACGAAGTTCTGCAGGCCCGCGGCAATGGCTGCGTTGAATCCGTTCTCGAGCGTAATGCCGTTTGAGGGGCAGTTCCCCGGGCTGCAGTTCGGCGCTGGGAAGCTCGACGTGAACTGGAACGGATACTGGAAGCCGAGATTGGGCGAGCCGCCAATGTTCTCCAATCCGCCGTAAAAGATCCCGAAGCCGCCCCGCAGCACCGTATTGGGATCCAGCTGCAGCGCGAATCCGACGCGCGGCGAGAAGTTCGTGTACTGCGCTGTCGCCAGATGCGGATTGCCGCTGTAATGCAGCGCGATGTTGTCCTGCGCCAACGCAGCGAGAAAAGCCGGCGCCAGCGGCGTCGATTGACGCTCGGTGGGAATCAGCAATGTGCCTGTCCCCGTTCCGACGCCCAGCGGACCGCTGGCAAAGAAGTTCGCCTGCGCCCCCGAGTTCTCCTTATAAGGCTGAAAGTATTCGTAGCGCACGCCGAGGTTGAGGGTCAGCTTCCCCTTAATCCTCCAGTCGTCCTGCGCATACGCAGCTCGATACCAGCGATTGTTGTAGACCGTGCTCAGATTCGAAAGGCTGGCCGAGTTCACCTGATCGGTCAGGAAATCCGCCGGGCCAAATCCGGTAAAGCTGACGCCAGGATCGCTCGAATACTGGCCATTGAATCCGTATGTGCCGCGGGAGTACGGCGGGGCCAGCGTGCTGAAGCGAATGCTCTCGAACTCCGCACCGAACTTCAGTGAATGGTTTCCCGCAATCTTCGTCAGGTTGTCGAGAATTTGATACGTGTTCTGATACTCATCCGCGGTGTAATACGCCGGCGTTCCAAACCCGGAGATGCCTCCGACCGCCGTTGCTCCGCTGATGCTCGCCGTTCCGGAAGTTCCCGGAACGCCGCCAATGCTGGTCGGCGGCAGTCCGCCATTACCGGCGGCAAACGGAATTCCGCCCAGTCCCACATTGGCTGCCGTATTCACATTGGCGCTGATCGGTGCGTCTTCGAAGTGTCCGTAGTCATAGCTGAAGCGAAACTCATTCGTCATCGTTGGATTGAAGATGTGCGTCTCGCTGGCGACGAACTGCTCGGCCAGGTCGATGATGTTTCCATCGTTGCCGTACGAACCGCCATCCAGGATCGGACCCAGCGGCGGCGGGAATGAGCTGCGCTCGTTGAGGTAGCTGAACCGCGCAAACGCCTGGTCTTTCGCGCTCACGTTCCAGTCGCTGCGCGTGTCCCACGACCAGCGGTTATCGACGGAGTTCTGCGTCGTGATGTAGTTGTTGTAGATCAGCCCGCCGTTCGCATTCGGCGCGGGATAAAGCTTCAGAATGTTTTGCGCGACCGTGTCGATCTGCCCCGCGCAGTACACGTTGTTCCGCCCGTTGCAGCTCACCTTTTGCGTCCCGCCGGAATTCGGCGCGTACAACTGCACCGGTTGCGCCAATCCTGTTTGCCCCGTGTTCAGAAGCTCGGAGAAGTCGCCCTGCCGCATCGCCATCGTCGGAACGGTTTCCGTATAGGTCTGGCCGAAGACGATGCGGTCGTCCTCGTTATCTCCGAAGAAGAAGAGCTTGTTTTTGATAATGGGGAATCCCAGCGTCGCGCCAAACTGGTTCTGGTTATACTTCGGCACCGTGAGCGCGTCGAAATCCCGCGCGTCCAGCACGGTGTTGCGAAAGTACTCCCACACATCGCCGTGAACCTGATTGGTTCCCGACTTGATGCTGGCGTTGACGACGGCGCCCGCCGAGTGACCGAGTTCCGCGCTGTAATCGCTGGTGGACACCTTGAACTCAGCCAGCGCATCCGGCGGCGGACGCACGACGAAGCTGGCGCCATTGAGAAAGTCGACCGTGTTTACGTTGTTATCCACGCCGTCGAGAATGAAGTTATTCTGGCCCGCATCCTGGCCGTTCGCTTCGAAATCTCCCTGGCCGGCGCCCCGCGATCCGGCCGCCGGATCGGCTCCCGCAGTCAGCTGCGCGATATACACCCAGTTGCGTCCGTTCAGCGCCGTCGTGTTGATCGTCCGCGTGCTGAGCACCTGCCCCACCGCCGCTGACTGCGTCTGCAGCAGCGGTGGCGCGGAGGTGATCGTTACCGTCTGCGAGACCATGCCCGGCTGCAGCGTCAGAGGCACGTTCAGCCGTTCGCCGAGCTGTAGCTGCACCTGCTCCTGGGTCGTCGTCCGGAAGCCGCTGGCGCTCGCGCTGATTGTGTAGTGCCCGATCTTGATCGGAGAAAACACGTAGACGCCGCTTCCATCGGACGTGGCCTTCAGCACCAGGCCCGTGTCGGTATCCGTGAGGATCACGCTGGCATTCGGAATGGCCGCTCCGGTGTTGTCCTGAATCGTGCCGGTGATCGTGCCCTGGTCCATCTGAGCCGCCGCCGTTCCGGCTGCCAGAAGCCAGCCGAGGAGACACAGGAGCGCAATTCCTGCTCCCCAGTGCGTGCTCCCGTTCCTCAACTTGTTCGCTGGTATCTGCACCGCTGCCTCCTGCGTATCGCTTGTGATCGTTGGCCTTGCGTCCGTTCCGGTTTCGTTATTCATGGCCTTGCTGTCCTGCCGGCGTCACAGACAGGTTGTCGAACTGGACCCGCGTCCAGTCGCTGCCCACGGCAAACATGCCGTGCGCGTGAGAGGAATCTTCCACCTGTGCGAGCCGACGCCCGTCGATCGTCACACCCACGCGAGCGTGGTCGAAACTGAGCTGCAGATGATGCCATTGGTTCGCCTGCTGCTCGATCTCTCCCGACGCGAGAACAATTTCGGGCTTCTTGTAGTCGGTTGAAATCAGCTGCCAGCTGCCACTGCTGCGCAGAATGAGACCGTAGCCGCTCGGATCAATCGCCTTCCGATCGGCGAAGACATTCGCCGAGTCGATTCGACCGAAGACCGTCGCCTGCCCCGCCTGCGGAATCAGCGCATCGGCCGCGACGGTGTAATCAGTCCAGCTCTCATCGCCCGCCAGCGTGAAAGGATCCGGCAGGGGGAACCACGGAATCGGTTTCACCGTGATGACCTGGGTCAGGCAGTTGCCCGCGCGCTCCCGGCACGGATGAACCTCAAACGCTCCATCCTGATCCGACAGATACTTTGCGGCCCTCCCCACCGGCGATGCGTCGAAGCTATCGGCGTACGGCAGCGGAAAGCCTGCTGCGGCAGGCGGCTGAGCGTCTCCCCGTCCCTGGCCTGCAGTGTTCGTGATCGAGTACAGCGAATCGGGAGCGATCTCGAGCGTGATCCAGCCGTGCGCCGGCATCACGTCTCGCACATGCTGAAAGGTGACGGAACTGTTCGTCTCCCACACGTGGACGGCCTGCCCGCTGAACGCGCCTGCAAGGTGCAGCCGCACCGTCTGCGGCTTGCGCGCGTCGATACTCTCGATGACCGTGCTCCATTGCCCGCCATCAGGCGAGAGAAACGTGACGAAGCTGCCTCCGTGCACCAGATGGCCGCACGAGGGATCGGCGTAGTGCCAGCCCGGCTGCGCAAACTGCGTCGTGTGTGCTGTCGCCCAGATCGCCCCCTGGACGTCGTAGTGTCCCGACCACGGGGTGTTCGCGTACATCAGTCCCGAATTCGGCGCGGCCAGAATGTCGTAATACGAGGTGACCGGACTCCAGATTTCTGTGGACGTGAATCCGCCCTCTAGGTAATTGCGGTTGTAAAGCTTCGCCAGCAGTCGTCCACCCACCTCCCAGTCACGCGAGACGATCGGCCCGCCGCCGCTGTTCGGCTGGTCCTCACTCGACCACAGCGGTTTGCTCAAAGTCCTGGCTGCTGGCGGCGTGGTGGTGTTGTTGTAAACCCATGGATAGTGCACGGTGACAGCCGCAATGGCGTCCTTCAGTACCGGGTCCTTCGCCATAGCCTCGATCACCTGCCACTGATCGCCGCCTTCGCCGGGATATTCGTCGCAGCACACGATCTGCGTCGAAAGCCAGCGAGCCTTCAGAACCTGGTCCAGCATCTTCACATAGGCCGCGTCGTAGACCTTTTCGTTCCAGACACCCGTGTAAGCGATATCGAGTCCGTGTGCCTTCTTTGCGCCCTCGAGAAAATCCGCAACGTAATTCGCCATGTCACGCGAGTAGAGCCGCCCGCTGCCAACCCATCCCGGCGCGCCCCAGGCAAGAGTGTCGAGGACAATCTTCGGATTGCGCTTACGCGCCTCCGTCATCAGCCACCACTCGTAGCCGCGATCGTAGTTGTGGTCCTCCGGCGAACGCATGGAGCTGGGCTCCGAGCCGTCGGTCGAATTCTCGTCGCCGCCGATCTCCACCTTCAGGTGCTGCAGCGACGCCCCGTATCCGGGCTTGAACAGGTAGTCGAGAATCTGGCTCCGCTCCGGCTCCGGATAATCGATCAGCAAACGCGACGAGGCGCCTGCGCTCACCGCACCCAGCCCATCGAAAATCGGCCCCTGGTCGCTGCCGTCAACCGCAATCGTCTGCGCGGGCTGCGCTTCCGGGGACTCGCCCGACGCGCGGTACACAAGGGCACCGCAGATCAACGCCGCCAGAATTGAAACCGCCAACCAGCGAAAACGCACCGATGCAGCGCAACGCTCGGTCATTCGTCCTTCCTTTTTTTTCTGTCGTTCAGACCCTGGGGTGTACCGCTCAGATAACCGAAAATGCGCTGTTCGGAGGAACGATCTCGACCGTTCAGACGCAAGTTCCGTGTACGTTAACTATCGGAGCGCATAGTAGATGGCGCAATTCGTCGCTGTCAAGCGCAGGCCCATGCCCCGAACCCATCGGACGTCTCCGCGTTCCACATCCCAATGGCCGCAAATCCACCTGAATTGTCCCATTTCTATTGGAATATCGGGCCTCAGCAGGCGCTGTCGCGCGCTGCTAAGGACAAAGTTGCCGCAGGCATAATCCGGTGATGCAGGGGACAGTTGAGAGCGTGTACGTTACTCGTACGAACCCGCCATCGTCCACCCGAACGGAGCGCCCCGCGCCAATACCGCTTACCGCATCGTGATCAGCAGCGTCTGCATCTGGCCCAACCGCTCGTCCCTGTCCCGATTCTCCTGTGCGCTGTATTTCTGCTGCAGCGCGATCTCGGCTCGCGCTTTGTCGTGTTCTCCGCTGCGTTCCCACGCCAGTGCCAGCCGATAGTGCGCCGCCGCATAGTCCGGCCTCAGCCGAATCGCGGCCTGCAGTTCCGGAATGCTCTGCTTCCAGCGCAGTTCCCGCTGCAGCAGCATTCCCTTTTCGTAGTGCACTTCGGGCTGATTCGGCGCAGCCCGCAGCGCCTCGTCGAGCAGGTGCTCCGCCTCCGCCATCTGCGCCGTATCGCCGGGCTGGTTCAGCAGGCTGATCGCCGCATCGGTCGCAATCGTTGCCTGCTCCGGATGCTTCCGCGCGTAAGCCAGGAGCGGCGCACAATTCGGATCCATCCCCTCGCTCAGCACGCTGCACGCGCGCCCCAGCAGGTCGGCATCCGTCGCATTCTCCGGATCGGATTCCAGCAGCGCAGAAAACACAGCGATCGCCTGCTTGTAGTTGTGATCGCCGAAATACGCCACGCCCAGCCCCACACGCAGACGCCGGCTCTGCGGATAGCGCTGAAGCGCGGCAGCAAACTCCCGCGCCGCGGGTCCAAACGTCCAGTGGCGCAGAAACTCCACGCCCAGCACGTACTCGTTTGCCTCCGTTGGATCCAGTCGCGCCGCATTCAGGTAGTGCTGGCCCGCTTCCTTGTAGCGGCCCAGTTTCTCCTCCACGTCTCCGTAGAGCGACTGCGCTGCCGGCGAAGCCTCCGCCCCAGGCAGCCGCGCCAGCAGCGAAGCCGCCCCAGCCGCATCGCCGGAGTCGAAGTCCGCCAGCGCCGCGTTGTACAGGAGCGTCGCGTCCTCTCCACCCGCGGCCAATGCATAACGAAACGCCTCAGCCGCGTTCGCCGGCTTCCCCAGCGCCATCCACGCCTGCCCCAGCGCTGCCTCCGCTCGCGCGTCCTGCGGATCGAGGTGCACGGCATGCTCCAGAGCCCACGCGGCCTCCGCGTTGTGTCCGAGTTTCAGGCAGGCCACTCCCAGGTTCACGGAAGCCGCCGCAGAATCGGGCCGCTCGGCCGCGGCAGCCTCCATAAGAGGCAACGCCGCCTGCAGGTTGTTCTCCCCGGCCTCGATCAATCCCAGCGATTCATTGATCTCGAAGTTATCCGCATGCCGCGCGCGCAGCGCCATCAGCAGCGGTTGCGCAGTCGCTGCATCGCCGCGATTTACGGCCTCCATCGCGGTGCGGAAGTTCTGCTGCTCCTCCGGGGAAAACATCGCGGCCTGAGCCAGCAGCACAGGCCCTCCGGAAAGTGCGGAGGTCAGCAGCACAGCGCCCCAGACCGGCCATGCGCGCCGCGTGCATCGGCGGTGCAGGAACATGCGGACGGCAGGCACCAGGAAATCCTCCGGAGTGAAGCTGACCCCGTCGAGTGTAGCCCGGCCGCACCCGCGCAGGTCAAATTGCGTGGTCGTTACCGGCGCCCATTCAGATCCGAGCCCGCCCCGATCCGGAAAACAGCGAAAGGTTGCTGCGCAGCACGATGTGAGGATTCAGGCGAATCACGCGCTCCGGCGGCACGCCCGTGATCAGATACCGATTCAGCAGCTCGAAGGCCATTCGGCCCTGCGTGAAAGGTCGCTGATAGAGCGACGCGAAAACGTGGCCCGCCTCGATCGCCGATACCATTTCCGGAAACAGGTCCGTGGCGATCACGCGAATCTTCCCGCTGCGTCCGCTCTCTTCAATCGCCCGGATCACCGGCAGGCTGTTGGCCGTGCTGATATAGATCCCGCCCAGATTCGGATGCGCCTTCAGCAGCCGGAGCGTCGCAGCATGCGCATCTTTCGGCGACTCGTGCGACTCGACCGCCGACAGCAGCTGCAACTGCGGCGAGAGCGTCGCCAGCGAAGCCGCAAATCCGCGCAGCTTTTCCGCGTGGTCGTGGATTCTCAGGTCGCCCGTGATCGCCGCAACTGGAGCCGGCGACGGAATGAGCTGCCCCAGCAGTTCCGCCGCAATCCCGCCGCTCACCGTTCCTTCGATCGCAATGGAGGAAAGCCGATGCGTTCGCGGCGCATCCGTCGTGACATACACCAGCGCCTTGTTCTCCGATTCCGCAGCGCGCGAAAAATCGGCCAGCCGCGCCGGATTCCCAGGCGCGAGCAGGATAGCGTCGAACTGGCGCCAGTTCGACGACTCCAGCAGCTCCAAATCCCCTTCGCCCAGTCGCGGATAGGCGTGGAAGACCAGATCCGCCGTCGCGCCGTGGGCCGCATGCGCCGCTGCCGCGCGAATCCCCTCCCGCAGTTCGTCGTAGAAAATCGCGATCTGCTGCGGTAGAAACACCCCGATGCGAATCTGCCGATTCAGCTTCAGCGTGCGCGCCGCCAGGTTCGGCGTGTAATTCAGCTTCTGCGCCATTTTCAGAACGCGCTCGCGCGTCCGCGCACTCACACCCGGGCGCCCGTGCAGCGCTCGGTCCACCGTGCCGATAGAAATGCCCAGCCCAGCGGCAATCTGCCGAATCCCCACCGGACCGCTCCGTGTAGCTTCACGCATGGCGCCCACAGTGTATCGCCTGACGGTTTGTTGAAAATTCGGGGCGCAGTTCCCTGAGCCGATCCGTTCAGTCCGTACTGCTTTGAGGGAGCAGGACAGTCACGCGGCCGGCAATCGCATGGTTTTGCCAATATTCCTTCAGCCGTTCGATCCAGGCCCAGGAGAGTTCCTGCCCTTTGGCAGCGATCAGCAAGCCCGTGTCCGTATAAAGATCCTGCTGGAGGATCATGCCGGCGGAAAGTTCGCGAATGCCGCACTGGCGAACCTGCATCGGCATGCTCGGTTGCACGGCTTCCAGAGCGTCCAGAATCGCGGGCTCCACCCCTTTGATCGAGTTTCGAACCCTTCGGACTGCCTCCGTTGTCGTCAATCCGCGGCAGACGCACTCATCGTAGGTGAGCCCAACCTGCAGCAATTGGATCCCGCGCGCGATTTCCTGGCGTTCTTCCGCCGAATCGGCTTTGATCTCCCCCGCGACTGGATGCTGAAACCGGATCATCTGAGCGATCGCTTCCATGCGCGGAATATTCGACAGCATCCGGCTCGCCAGTGCGGCATGTCCGTCGTAGCGCTCCTGATCTTCCGCGGACAGGCGCTGCCCCGCGTAAACTGCACCGACCAGATCGGAGCTCAGCGCAACGCAGCCCAGTTGCGAGAGCATCGCAGCGATCTCGTAGTTCCAGGTGGCTGCAAGGTGCAGTTTCTCGCAAGCATGCTGAACGAAGCGCCGCAGACGCTGGGCTCTTCCGAAAGCCGCTGGATTGCTGAAGCTCAGCATTTCCGCCAGCACCATCACACAGCCCTTCAGCGTGCCCTGCAGCAGTTCCTTCTCGGCAACCAGCAGCTGATGCTGCCGCAAACCCGCCTGGACGGCGCTGAGAAGATTCTCCCGTGAGCACGGCTTCGTCATGAAGCGGAAAATGTGCCCTTCATTCACGGCATGCATCGCCGTATCGATGTCGGCATAGCCGGTCAGCGCGATTCGCACCGTATCGGCTGCTGTTTCCCGCACCGCCGCGAGAAACCGGGCTCCGTCCATCCCCGGCATGCGCATGTCCGACACCACAACCCCATAGGGGCCGGATTCCGCCATCGCCGCCAGTCCCTGCTCTCCTCCAACCGCCGTCGTCAGAGAAATCTCCCTGCCGAGCAGTCGGCGGTATCCGTCCAGCACGGCCGGCTCATCATCCACAAACAGAACTCTGTCGCTCATCGCTCGGACACCTGCTCCAGAATTGCGCTGCACGCCCGCTCCCACACTGGCAGTCGCTCGCTTTTGCCGATACGCTCCAGAAAACCGCTGTCGACTGCATTGCCCACGCACCCGCCATGACTCGACCGGGACTGCAGCACGTTGGCGACATGAACCGCAGCCAGCGGCGAGAACTCCGCGGTCGGACTCTGCCCTGGATGATGGTGCCATGCCACCGCTTCAACGATGGAGATCGGTAATCCCCAGATACCCAGGAGATAGGCTCCGATCTCGGCATGGGTGCAGCCCAGCAGAGCCTGTTCGATCTCTGTCTCAGGTCTGCCCTCGGCTGCGGATCTTTCCACAATCTGACCGTGCAGACGGGAATCCGCCGCCGCAATCATCAGTTTTCCGATCTCATGCAAAAGACCGGCGCTGAGGTAGGCGCCGACCTCCGACGGCCGAATACCCTCCGCGTTGGCGATTGCACGGCAAAGGACCCCGCTGATTTTGCTGGAATGCCAGAGGTCTTCGGCAGAGAATGTCGAATCGAGGCCGGGACCGATCGAGCGAAAGATGCTCAGCGAAAGCACCAGCGCCTGGACCGTATCCAGTCCCAGAAGCAGCACTGCCTGCTCCGGCTGTGTAACCTCGTTCCTTATCCCGTGAGCCGCGGAATTGGCCACCTGCAGGATCTTCGCTGTCATCGCCATGTCCCGCGAGATAATCTCGCCAATCCGGCCCGGCGACGGATCGTTGGCGCGCAGCTCGTTCGTGAGTTCCAGATAGAGACTGGGCAGGCTCGGCAGACAGCTCAGGCGTGAGACGAAGGTCTTGATCGCCGAGTTTTCGAGCAGATCGCTCAGCGCCATCGTCTTCGACAGCAGATCCCTCAGCTGATGGGCATCGCACGGCTTGGAGACGTACTGGTGGGCCGTGGAAACGGACCTCAGGACCGAATGCCGGTCCGCCTGTCCCGTAAGCAGGATTCGAATCGTCTGCGGATGGCGATCCTGCACCGTGTTGAGCAGGTCGAACCCGCTCATGCCAGGCATCCGCATATCGCTGACAATCACATCGAAGGGCTTCGCGTCCTGCGCCGCCAGGGCTGCTTCACCGTTGTCGACAAATTCCATATCCCATTGGTCACGCATCGAGCGCAGCCCGCGCTGCAGTCCCATCAGCAGGTTGGGATCGTCATCGACAAAGAGCAGGCGCTTATTCATCGCGGCTCCTCCACCGCTCCCGCTATCGGAAGGCGAATAAAGAAAGTGGTGCCTTTGCCGCTTTCTGTCTCAAACCAGATGCGGCCCGAGTGTTTCTTCACCACGACGGTCTGCGCGAGCGTGAGTCCCTGACCGGTGCCTTTACCAACCTCCTTGGTGGTGAAGAAAGGATCGAATACCTTTTCACGAATTTCTTCGGGAATACCCGTCCCGGAATCCTGGATCCGAACCTCGACCCAGTCGCCGTCGTAGACCGTCGTAATCCCGATCTGCCCACGCTCCGGCCGCCCGGCCTGCCTGGCTTCCGCAACTGCGTGTGCGGCATTCACCAGGAGATTCAGCAAAACCTGATTGATTTCCCCAGCGAAACACACCACCATCGGCAACGTCGGATCCAGGCTTAGATTCACCTCGGCGACGTACTTCCACTCATTGCGCGCGATCGTGACCGTGGCTTCGATCGCCTTGTTCAGATCGATCGCCCGCATTTCTTCCGATCCCGGGTGCGAAAACTCCTTCATCGCCCGAACAATCCTCGCCACACGTCCAACCCCTTCCAGCGCCTGTTCGATCGCCCTCGGAACCTCCTCGTTCAGATAGTTCAGATCGGCAGACTTGATGCAGGCGGCCAGTTCGCTCCACGTCCGATTGCCCCCCGGCGCAGGAGCACTGTCCCGGATCAGCTTTTGCGTCAGCTCCAGAATGTCCGAAACCTGATCCCACGTCTCCTTCAGAAACAGCGTGTTGTCGCCGACATATTGAATCGGCGTATTGATCTCGTGCGCAATCCCGGCGGCCAGCTGTCCTATGGCTTCCATCTTCTGTGCGTTGCGCAGCTGTTCATCCATCGCGTGCTTCTCGGTCACATCCTGCGCCAGCACCAGCAGGCCGCTGCCGGATGGATAGGCCGTGCAGGCCAGCCACCGTTTCGAGGTGGCCAGATAACCTTCAAATCGGCGGAGCTCGCGCCCCAGCATGGCGGCTCGATATTCCTGCTCGAAGATGCTCCCGACCAGCTCCGCGTCATACTCCCAGAGCTTCTGTCCTAAAACCGCATCGGCGGTTTCGCCCGGCCGGACGCGATTGATGTAGGTGATCCGCCAGTCGTGATCGAGGACCAGCACCGACTCCCCGGTTGTCTCCAGCAGAGCGCGCAATTGGCTTTCTACGCTAAGAAGCTTCTCCTCCAGTTCCTTGCGCGCAGAACGATCGTGGGCGATGGTGGACACGCCGATGATCGTTCCTGTTTCGTCTCGTACCGGGAATGCGGTCAGCGACACCGGAATGATCCGGCCGTCTCTGTGGCGCCGGTCGGTATTGAAATACGGGACCGCAATCCCTCTTCGCGTGTGCTCGGCGATCCACGCTCTCTCCTCGCTCTTGTCGGAACCGGAAAGCACATCTCCTGAAGCACCGATAATCTCGCTGGCAGCATATCCGAGAACCGTCTCTGCCGCCGGATTCCAGCTGATGATCGTTCCATCCAGCGACTCGCTGAAGATCGCGTCCTGCGAAGAGTTCAATATGGACGCAAGCAGACGCTGATTCCTTGTATGCGCGCGGTTCGCCAGACGGGCCTCGGTGATGTCGGCCGAAATACCGGCAATCCGAATCACATTTCCCTGCTCACCGAAAATGGGGAAACCGCGGTGCCGAATCCATCGGACTTCCCCATCGGGCCGGCAAATCGTAAACGCTGCCTCGAAGGCCTCGCGATGCTCCTGGGCGTAGAGATTCACCAGTTGTGGACGGTATTCTTCCCCAGCCGACGCCACCCATTGCCAGGGGTTGGCGTACAGCTCCGCACAACTCTTTCCCCAGATTGCTTCATACGCGGGACTTACATAGAGGATGCGGCCCGATCCCGCCTCCGCGATCCAGAACACCTCGCGAATCGCACCGATCAACTCCTGAAATCGGGCTTCACTCTCTTCCAGAGCCTGCCGGACCTGTCGACTCTCCGTCACATCGCTCGAAAGCCCAAAGGTCCCGATGATCCGGCCGTCCGGCGAACGAAGAGGCATCTTGCTGGTCGATACCCACGTAACCCGCCCATCCGGCCAGGTCTCCTTCTCCTCCTTGTTGACCAGCGCACAACCGGAATCAATGATCGCCTGCTCATCGAGCAGGGCTTCCTTCGCATGTTCTTCGGCAAAGAAATCCAGGTCTGACTTCCCAACCGCATCACCGGAGCACTGGAGTCCCAGGGTGCGGGCCTGCTGCCGGTTGATCAGGACAAACCGGCTGGCTAAATCCTTGAAATAGATGCCACTGGGAACGCGGTCGAGGAGCGTGGAAAGCAGGTACCCGTGATCGGCAAGCAATGGATCGGGAGATCCCGCGACAATGTCGCGACCCTCCGCAACGTTCTGAGGCGCCGGCGCCGTTGTCATGTTGCCCATAGCCGGGCACCCCCGAAATCCGCTGCAGCGTGCGCGGCGTGTGCGGCGCAAAGCCGCTGTGCCTTCAGCTATCGGCATTTGTCCCCGGCCTCTTCAGGCAAACGGGCCAATTGTGCGATTCAGGATTGCCCAGAAGGTACTTGCATCACAATGCAGCCAGCCGATTTTCCCCGGCCGCTGCTGAGGATCGGATCGCCGGTCTGCAACCAACTGCTGATTCCAATGGGGGATATAAAAACGCCTGAATCCGCCGATAGAATCGTTGCCGTTCTGTGCAACAGAAAGACAGCGCGTTCCGCGCAAGGGTCCGCACGGGCGCTGACTGAAGTCATGCAACCAGAATGCAGAGTCCGTCATCATGCGGGCCGGATTGCGCTTTACGCACTGGGCGCGCTCATCCTGCTCCCGGCCTCTGCCCGCGCACTTGACCCTGATCGCCACGTCACCCAGTACATCGAGGCCTCCTGGACCAGTGAAACCGGCCTGCCGCAGAACTCCGTTCACGCCATTGCACAGACCACCGACGGATACCTCTGGCTCGGAACCGAAGAGGGGCTGGCCCGCTTCGATGGAACGCACTTCACCATCTACAACCGTGAGAATTCCGACGGCTTAACGTCGGACTATATCCAGGCCCTCGCCGCCGGTCCCGACGGATCCCTCTGGATCGGCACCGACAGCGGCCTCGCGCACTATTCCCTCGATCCCGGGAACCCGGCGAGCGGCCGCTTTCACACTCTGACCGCGGCCGACGGACTTGCAGGCAACAGCGTCACCACGCTGTGCGAGGACCGCACAGGCGATCTCTGGGTTGGGACCACCCGCGGC
>JBKICP010000373.1:0-7858 GCA_046567085.1 Acidobacteriota bacterium | reverse complement strand
GAGCGAGGTCGAGATCCAGCTCTTCTTTCTTCTCCATGATGGCGAAGCCTTCGGCGAAGGCCTGCATCATGCCGTACTCGATGCCGTTGTGGATCATTTTGACGAAGTGGCCGGAGCCGGCGGGGCCGACGTGTCCCCAGCCTTTGTCTTTGGCGGGGGCGAGGGTTTCGAAGATGGGATAGAGGCGCTCGACGGCATCGTTATCGCCGCCAATCATCATGCTGTAGCCCTCTTTGAGCCCCCAGACGCCGCCGGAGGTGCCGACATCGACGAAGTTGAATCCCTGGGGCTTGAGCTCGTTGTAGCGGCGCTGGCTGTCCTGGTAGTTGGAGTTGCCGCCATCGATGAAGGTGTCGCCCTTCTGCATCAGGGGCATGAGCTTCGCGATGGTGTCGTCGACGGGCTTGCCCTGGGGGACCATGATCCAGATGGCGCGCGGGGCGGAGAGGTTCTTGAGCAGGTCTTCGAGGGAGGAGACGCCCTTCGAGCCGGCGTCGTTGAGGCGCTTGACGGCATCGGCGCTGAAATCGAAGCCGACGACTTTATGACCACCGAGGCGGAGGCGCTCCGCCATGTTGCCGCCCATTCTGCCGAGGCCGATGATTCCGAGTTCCATGCTGACTTCCTCCGCAAATCCGTTTGAGGGTTGAGTGCGATTCCCAGCTTCCAGAAACGTCAGGCCTCGCGTGCTACGAGTCCGGGCGATGCGTCGTGCAGGGAGATTCCGAGCCCTGCGAGTTCCTCGGTGAGCTGCGCTGCGCCCTGATAGCGAATGCCGTGGATGCCGAGAGTTACCGCGGCGGCGACATTCTCTGCGCGATCGTCGATGAAGACGGCGTGCTCGGGATCGCGCTGGAGCACATCGAGCGCGACCTGGAAGATTTTTCGGTCAGGCTTGCGCAGTCCGAGATAGCAGGAGCTGAAGAAGGCGTCGAACTCATCGAGGAGAGCGAATTTGTTCAGGCGGAATTCGTTGAGGGCACGAGCTTCGTTGTTGACGGTAGCGAGCACATACTGTTGGGATGCGGCAAGGCGGCGAAGGATTCCGATGGCGCTGTCGGGCAGGAGGGCCGATTGCGCGCGCATGACGTCGAGGAAATCGGCGGGAGTGAAGGTGCGCGGCTGATGGAAGACGGTCTGGCGCAGGTACTCGTCGACGCCGATCTCGTCCTTCTCCCAGGCCTGATCGACGGCGGCGTGGCGACGCTCGAAGTCGGCGTGGTCGAGGGAGAAGTGCGTGAGCGCGGCATCGCGCTGCTGGCGATCCCAGCCGTTGGTGAGCAGAACGCCGCCAATATCCCACAAGATGGTGCTGATGCCGTCCATGGCATCTCCAAGAATGAAGTTCGATCGTGCGGATGAGGTGAAGCCTGGGGACCCTGAGCGATTCTAAGTTGCTGCTGTTTCCGGCATGTTACGCGCTTCGATGGCTTTCACTTTGCTCAGCCGGCGCTGATAGCGTTCCACCTGGGACTGAAATTTAGCCTGCAGGAACGCGGAAACGAGATCGAAAGCGAGTTCCGGACCGATGATGCGGGCGCCGAGCACGAGCACATTCATGTCATCGTGTTCGACTCCCTGATGTGCGGAATAGTGATCATGGCACATACAGGCGCGGATGCCGGGCATCTTGTTGGCGGCCACACAGACGCCGACGCCGCTGCCGCAGATGAGGATGCCGCGTTCGGCGCGGCGAGCGTGGAGGACGCGGCCGACGGCCTCGGCGAAGTCCGGATAGTCGGAGGGCTCGGCGCTGTACGCGCCGAGGTCGATGACTTCGTGGCCGAGACGTTCGAGGTAGCCGCGCACGTCCTCCTTGAGCGGGTATCCGGCGTGATCGGCAGCAATCGCCAGCTTCATGCTTATTTACCCGCCAGCACCGGCTCGGCTTTGCGTGCGCGATCGACGAGGGCTTTGGCGCGGGCGACGACGTTGTCGGTGCCGAAGCCGAGCTTCTCGAGGGCGACCGTGCCGGGGGCCGAAGCGCCGAAGCGGTCGATGCCGATGACGTCTCCATGGCGGCCGACGTACTTCCACCAGCCGACGGTTGCGCCGGCTTCAATGGCGAGCTTGGGCAGGTGGTCGGGGAAGATGGAGGCCTTGTAGCTTTCCGACTGCTCTTCGAAGAGGCGGACGCTGGGCATGGAGACGACGCGGGTGACGATGCCGTCTTTTTTCAGCTGCTCGGCAGCGCGCAGGGCGGGCCACAGCTCGGCTCCGGTGCCGACGATGAGGAGGTCGGGCGAGTCACTTCCCTGCTCCACGATGTAGGCTCCGCGACGGACGCCTTCAAAGACGCGGTGCTTCACGGGGTCGAGCAGCGGGAGGTCCTGGCGCGAGAGCGCGAAGAACGAGGGCCCCTTGCGCTCGAGGGCGAGGCCCCAGGCGGCGGAGGTTTCGTTGGCATCGGCAGGGCGGAAATCGGTGAGATGCGGCACGGCGCGCAGCATGGTCAGCTGTTCGACGGGCTGATGCGTGGGGCCGTCTTCGCCGAGGCCGATGGAGTCGTGCGTGAAGACAAAGATGGAGTGGACCTGCATGAGCGCGGCGAGGCGGATCGCCGGCTTGGCGTAGTCGGAGAAGACGAAGAAGGTGGAGCCGTAGGGGATGACGCCGCCGTGCGCGGCCATGCCGTTGACGGCGGCACACATGCCGAATTCGCGGACGCCGAAGTAGACGTTCGCGCCGGTGGGATCGACGTGAAAGTTCTTGCTGTCCTTGATGACGGTCTTGGTGGAAGTGGAGAGGTCGGCAGCGCCACCGATGAGTTCGGGGACCGACTTCGCGAAGGCGTTCATCACGGTGTTGCCGGCGGTGCGCGTGGCGACGGGCTTGCCGTCGGCCGGGAACTGCGGCAGGCTCTGCTGCCATCCGTCCTTCAGGCGGCCTTCCTGGACGCGCTCGAACTCGGCGGCGAGATCGGGAAACTGCTTTTTGTAGCCGGCGAAGAGCGCGTTCCAGTCGGATTCTTCTTTGGCGCCGCGATCGACAGCCTGCAGCCAGTTCTTCGCTGCGTCTTCCGGAACCCAGAAGGTTTTGTCTTCGGGCCAGTTGAGATTTTTCTTCGTTTGCTTCACGGCTTCGGCGCCGAGCGCTTCGCCGTGGGCTTTGTTGGTGCCGGCCTTGGGGCTGCCGTAACCGATGACGGTGCGGACGGCGATGAGCGAGGGCTTGTCCTTGACGCCCTGCGCGGCTTCGATGGCTTTGGAGATGCCTTCGAGGTCGTTGCCGTCTTCGACAATCTGCACGTGCCAGTGATAGGCCTCGAAGCGCTTCAGGACATCTTCGGTGAAGCTGAGCTCGGTGGGGCCATCGAGGGAGATGAGGTTGTCGTCGTAGAGGAAGATGAGCTTGCCGAGCCCGAGGGTGCCGGCGAGCGAGGCCGCCTCATGGGAGACGCCTTCCATGAGATCGCCGTCGCCGCAGATTCCATAGGTGTAATGATCGACGACATCGAAGCCGGGGCGATTGTAGACGGCGGCGAGATGTTTCTCGGCCATAGCCATGCCGACGGCCATGGCGAATCCCTGACCGAGCGGGCCGGTGGTGACTTCGACGCCTTCGGTGTCGCCATACTCGGGGTGGCCAGGGGTCTTCGATCCATACTGGCGGAACTGCTTGAGGTCATCGATGGAGAGGTCGTAGCCGGTAAGATGCAGCACGCTGTAGAGGAGCGCGGAGGCGTGGCCATTGGAGAGCACGAAGCGGTCGCGATTGGACCACTTCGCATGCTTCGGGTTGTGCCGCATGTACTTGTGGAAGAGGAGATAGGCGATGGGCGCGTCGCCGAGCGGGGCGCCGGGATGGCCGCTGTTGGCTTTTTCCACGGCGTCAACGGCAAGGAACCGCAGGGCGTTAATCGACAGCTGGTCGAGTTCGTTCATCACTTCTTGTCTCCTCTGGAGGGCTGCTGCTGGAATCTTGCGGAACGGTGGTGAGGCTGAAATCTAATTTTCGCTCTCCCTCGTGAGATGACGCAAATGAATTGCGGGTCTCATGACTCGAGGGCGACTTCGAAATTGCGTCCCTCCCAGCGGTTTTCGTCCGGCCAGAACAGGGTAAAGGACAGGGCACCGGTCTGCCCCGGTTGCGTGGGGATATCGGCGCAGGAGCCGGCGTAGCCGAGCTGGGTGCTGTCGAGCACGCTGGTGGTCTGCCAGTTGTCGGCCGTCCAGGTGACGCGGAAGCGGGGCGCGGAGATGATGCGCAGGGTCTTGCCGGCGGGGATGGTGCGAATCTGGCGGCGCAGCACTTTGAAGACTTCGATGTTGCAGGGCGGGTGGTTGCCGCGCGCGTAGCGGTCTTCGACCACAGGGATGCAGTCGACCACTTTTTTGTCGTGGGCGGAGCGCAGCAGCTTGAGGTATTCGGAGTGCGCCCAGACGAGCGGCATCGCCGAACCGGCGGGGCCGCCGAGGACGAGGCCGTTGTGGTCGGGCTGATCCCAGATCTGCTCGGGGAGCATGCCGCCGTCGGAGGCGAAGCGCTCGATGGTGCGGATGAGTTCGGCGATGTCGCGGCCGGCGGCGAGTTCGTAGTGGGCGCGCTCGCCGGTGAGCAGCGGCCAGGCGCGTCCCTTGCCCCATCCGAGGAACGGGCCGCCGTCTTCGCGCTGGCCGTAGCCGTCGTGGTTGTAGCGCTTCCAGCAGGGACCTTTGGGGGTGTCGACCTTGAGCAGGTAATCGACAACTTTGAGTGAGTCGACGATGAGCGGGTCGTCGGGAGCGCGCACGCCGTAGCGGACCAGTTCGAGGAAACCGGCGTCGACGATCTCGCGGGCTTCGAACTCGGATTGTTCGCCGGGGGGAATGTTGTTGATGCGCACGGTTTCTTTGCCGCACTCCTCGTGGGCGTAGGGATCGCCGCATTCCGGCGGGCGGACGCGCATGTAGTAGCGCCTGATTTCGGGATGGAGGACGCCGTTGTTGGTGACGGTCCAGTCTTCGAGGTGGCTCTCGATCCAGTCGGCGTGCTCTTCGAGGAAGCGGGCCAGCTCGGGGGCGTCGTGAGCGCGCGCCATATCGGCGGCGCAGATGAGCCCGGCGATGACGGCGGCGAGGGTGGAGGGCGAATAGCCGGCGGTCTCTTCCCAGCGCTCCTGCTGGGTAACGGGCGCGTAACGGACGAGGAAGCCGGCGGCCTTCTCGACGAAGGGGAAGACGTCGAAGCTGCCGAGGGCATCGAGTTTCCAGAGACGCCAGGCGAGCATGAGGGGGAAGGCGACTTCGTCGAGCTGGATGCCGGTCCAGTAGGGCTCGCCGTTGACCCAGAAATTCTGCGAGAAGCCGCCGTCGGGTTTCTGCGTGCAGGCGAGATAGACGAGGGCGCGGAGAGCGGTTTCGGTGCGGCCGGAGGCCATGAGGGCGGTCGCGGTCTGGACCATGTCGCGCGTCCACACGAGGTGGTAGCCGCCGAAGTCGTCGTCGCCTTTGGCGTAGCCCCAGGGGATAGAGGCGGAGGCGATGAAGGCGCCGGCGAAGGTCTTGTCTTCGTGGGCGAGCACGACGTTGTGGCTGATCTGCAGGAGACGGCCGCCGTCGCCGGAGTGACGCGCCATATGCTGCGGCGTGGCCGCGCGATGCCACTGTTCGATGAAGCGCGAAAGGTGGCGTGCAAAGGGAACGGCGAGCGATCCCATGGTGGCGGCGAGTGCGGCGTGATGGCCTTCGCCGAAGCCGATGGCGACGGTGAAGTCGCGGATGCGCTCCTGGGGAATTTCGCCCATGATGGCGATGTTGCCGTCGAGGGCGGAGCCGAATTCCCAGTCCATTTTGAAGTTCTGCTTCAGGTCCTGCCAGCCGTCGCTGGCGCCGACATAGCCGCAGCTGGCGCGGCTGAAACCGCAGTCGCAGGCCATGGCGAGGGACATGGTGTCTTTCCAGGCGATGACCGCGCGCTTGCCGGCAACTTCCAGCTGGCGCGCGGAGTTACCCATGCCGCCGCCTTCCAGATGGGGCGCGAGCAGCGCATAGATGCGGAGGCGGGAGAGCAGGTCGTCGTCGCCATCGATGCGCACGTGGACCAGCACGATGGGGTAGTGGGGATCGCTGATGATTTCACGGGTGATGCAGTAGCGGCCCTCGGGGTCGCGATTGCGCACGCGGACGGCGAGGGAGTCAGAGTCGATGTACTCGAACTCGTGGACCAGGTCGCGGCGTTCTTCGTGGAAGAAGGTTTCCCCATCGGTGATGAGGAACTGCATGTCGCGAATCTGGGGACGGTCGATGGTGGGGCAATAGATTTCGTTGAGGACGCCGTGCGATACGGTGAACCAGATTTTGCTGGAGGCGGCGTAGGCAGTGCCGACCGCGTCTTTGGCACTCGATGTCCAGCGCGGCTCAAGGCCGGGGGCGCCGAAAGCGGGGCCCTGAGCGTCGAGCCATTTGTATCGCAGTTCCATTGTCAATCCGTCAGCCATTGGTCTTCGTATCTTTCCGGGACGATGTTATGGGGTTGTGAAACGCGGATACAAGAGTAGACACAGGAAGGAGGAGTTTGGTGACATGAATGCGGGCAGGGCCGGAATTTCGGAGCGACGGTGCGGTCATCCGAGGGTGGAGTTCGAGCAGCGCGCCAGCCCTGGTCTGGGTGGGACTCCTTCGCCGTTACGGGCGATGCGAAGGCAGGCGCGGTTGGGATCAGAGGACCTGCATCATGGCGTCGGGGTCGGGATGGAACTGCACCTGGCTCATGGCGTGGCCGACTTCGCGGTTTTTCATGAATTGCTCCCAGACGAAGCCGCTGCGCAGGTTTTCGGCCATCAGCATGGTGATGCCCTGGTCGATGCCGAGGATGTCGGGGGCGAACCAGTTGGCTTTGGGCTGGAAGGCGTCGACGAAGCCGTAGCGGGTGTAGACCTTGTCCTTGAACTCGTCGCGCATGCTGAGCAGGACGTGGGAGCACTCGGCGGGGAGGAAGACGAGGGAGCCCCCGGTAGCGCAGGGGACGAGGGTGCCGTCGAGCTGTCCCATGGCGGGCGGTCCGCCCCAGACGCGGTAGCCTTCGCGGGAGTCGGAGGCGGTGACGCCCCAGAGGTCCTGGTCGAACCAGGGAAAGCGGCGGCCTTCGGTGAGGCACCAGAGCTGATGGGCGCGGGTGGCGGCGACTGAGTTGGTGAAGTAGTTGGCGTGGAGGTCGGCGACGTTGCGGAAGTCGCACCAGGCGTGGGCGTACTGGTGGATGAAGATGGGCGCGACGCCGCTGATGTAGTCGAGTCCGCCGAACTGGACGACGGGGCGCTGGAGGTCGTTCCAGTCGGAGGCGGGAATGGGATGGGTGGGGGAGCCGATGGCGAGCAGGTACATGGTGAGCAGCTCGGAGTAAATGTCCCAGCGGTGCTTGAGGAAGCCCTGATCGGGGAGCCAGCCCATGGAGAGGGTCTGGCCGCCATTGAGCATCCACTCCCAGTCGACGCGGCGGTAGAAGGTGGTGGCGAGGCCTTCGATGCGCGCGTTGCCGGCGAAATACTGGCGGCAGGTAAGGACGCCGCAGAGAAGGAGTGCGGTGTCGATGGAGGAAAGCTCGCTGCCGAACATGCGCTGGCCGCTTTCCATATCGATGAAGTGATAGAGAAAGCCGTGCTCGTGGGGGCAGTCTTCGAGGAGGAAGGCGAGGGTCTTCTCGACGCGCTGCTCGCAGTCGAAGGGAGGGAGGTAGTTGCGTTTGTGGGCGATGCAGAGTCCGGTGAGGCCGAAGCCGGTGGCGGCAATGCTGGAGACGCGGCTGAGGGAGGGCCCTTTGGCGGGGGCGCGATCGCGGACCATGCCGGTGCGGGGGCTGGCTTCGTTGTAGAAGAAGTCGGCGGCGCGGCCTTCGAGATCGTCGAGCAGGGTTTCTGCCGCGGTGGTGACCTGGGTGA
>JBKICP010000372.1:0-10459 GCA_046567085.1 Acidobacteriota bacterium | reverse complement strand
ATGGACGAGCGGGCGCGAGAAGCGCGTGGATTTCATCCAGCGCGTCTGGTGGCGCAGCGACGCGGCAAAACTGAGGTTGAGGATGATGTGATCGATGACGTGGTGCGAGAGAACGACGGTCGCACCCTGTGTGGCGACTTTTTCGCCGAGAAGGAAGTCGTCCGAGCAATAGGGGCCGAGGACGCCGAATCCGCCCATCGCATCGACGCAGCGGCGGCGCACGGCCATGGTGGGGCCGAGGGCGAATTTCATGCCCTCCAGCAGATTGGCGGTGAGCACGCCGGTGGTCATCTCGACCGACATCCCGGAGGCTTCGAGCTTGGCCCAGAGGCCGCGATCAGCGGTTCCGCGATAAAGGCAGGTGACGGCGCCGACCTTCTCGTCTGCGAAAGGCGCGGCAACGTCACGAATGTAGTTGCGGGTGACGCGGACGTCGCTGTCGCTGATGATGAAGAGGTCGTGCTGCGCGGCGGCATGCATCAGCTCGAGGGAGGAAACCTTGGCGTTGATGTACGTCTGGTCGCCGGTGGAGAGGAACTGCGTGGGAACCTGCGGGAAGCGCGCGGCAATGCGGCGCGCGGCGGCGAGGCCGGGATCGGAGGCGGAGCGCGCGCAGAAAAGAATTTCGAACTGCGGATAATCCTGGTCGAAGAAGGAGGCCAGATGCGCCTCGAGGTTGGGCTCGTCTCCGTCGAGCGGCTTGAGCAGGCTGACCGGCGCGGTGAACGACGGGGCGGAGCGAGGCCGCCGCGAGAGAAAGCGGAAGAGGCCAACCACGGCGAGAGCCGCGGAGATGGTCGATGTACAAAGCCCGAAGAGGCCGATATCCAGAAGGATGCGAAGCATAGATGCGAGCGGCGGGCCAGTGCGTCCGGGGTTCAGTCCACGCCGCCCTTAAGAGGCTATCCCATCCGGGCGTGTTCCGGAACGGCGGATGTTACCGTGGGGGCGGAACGACACGAATGCAATCAATAGATGATCGCGGGGGATGGATGAATCGGCGGCTGTTTCTTGAGAGGGGATCGCTGGCAGCGGGGGCTTTCGCGCTGCGGGGTCCGGGAATCTTTGCAGATATGGCCGGCACGTCGCGCGGAGATGCCCCAGAGTTCCGCACCGAGGATGCCGGGCTGCAGCACATCTGCGACGCAGCGCTCGAGACGCTGGCGGGCAATCGCGTGCAGTTTCCCTCGTACGCCGGGCCGGTGCTGGTGGAGGGCAGCGTGTACCACGGCGTGTGGCTGGAGTGCGCGCCGCAGGAAGGCGAGGTGTACGAACGCGTCGGACCGGGTCCGGCGCGGCAGCAGGCGCGCAACAATCACCTGATCTTTTTCGCTCTGCAAAAGGACGACGGCCAGCTGCCCTGCAGCGTGAAGCAGGACGGGGCTGCGTTTGGGCAGATCCAGATGGTGGTGCCGATTGCGGCGACAGCGTGGGAACTGGCGCAGCGCACTGGCGACCAGGAGTTGCTGGAGAAGGCTTACGCGGCGTGCGGGCGCTGGGATGCGTGGCTGCGCAAGTATCGCAACACCCGCGGCACGGGATTGTGCGAAGGATTCTGCACCTACGACACGGGCCAGGACAACAGCCCGCGCTGGAAGGGGCTGGCCCGGCGTTGTCCGGACAGCGATGCGCGCAAATGTCCTGCGGAGCCTGGGATGCCGCGGCTCTCTCCGGATCTCTCTGCGACGGTGTACGGTGGGCGTGTGGCGCTGGCTGCCATGGCAAAGGCGCTGGGCAAGACGAGCGAGGCGGATCGATGGAATGAGGATGCCGCGACGATCCGGCGGCTGATCCTGGAGAAGCTTTACGATCCGCAGGACGGGGCGTTCTACGATCTCGACACGGATGACAAGTTCGTGAAGATTCGCAGTTCGACCATCATGACCGTGCTCGGCGAGCATGTGCCGGATGCGCGCGCCTTCGAGACGGTCTGGGCGAAGCAGGCGGGAAATCCGAAGGCCTTCTGGGCGCCGTATCCCTTTCCTTCCGTCGCGCTCGACGATCCGCAGTTTGTCCGGCCGATTCCGCGCAATTCCTGGGGCGGAGCCACGCAGGCGCTGACCGCGCTCCGGGCGCCGCGCTGGATGGAGCACTACGGCAAATCGGCGGAACTGGGACATCTGATGCAGCGGTGGATCGAAGCGTTCCGGCGCGCGAACGGCGAGTTTCGTCAGCAAATGGATCCGGAGACAGGAGATTTCACGCTGGCCGATCCGGCCGGATATTCGCCGGCCGCGCTGGTGTGTCTGGATTTTGTCTGGAGGCTCTCTGGGGTTCGGCAGGATGCAGACAGCATCGAGTGGAACGTGCGGCCGCAGGGAAGCAAGGCGCGATTCACGCGCAGGATTGGGTCGCAGACTGCAGAACTGGAATACGACCGCGGGGGCGCTCAACTGCGGATTGGAGCCAGGCCCATCGCGCGCGTCTCGGGTACGGTGCGATTGCTGACGTCCGAATCCGGCGAATTGCAGACCGCCCTGGGGATCGCAGACAGCGAGCAGTTGGTGACGATCGATCTGCCGGGAAGGAAGAAGCGCGCGTTTCAGATCCGGCCCAACGAGCCGGTGAAGCTGCGCGCGGGATGATCCTCGCGGAGTCGCGCCATCCAGCGGCCCGCGTCACCGGATCTGGACGAGGTGGTAGTTCTTCTTGCCTGCGCGCAGCAGAATCGCCGCCGGCCATTTCAGGTCGTCGGCCGTGATCGTCTTCTGGATCTGGTTCTGGCGCTCGTTGTTGAGATACACGCCGCCACCTTCGATCAGCTTGCGCGCCGCCCCTTTGCTCTCGGTCAGACGGGTGCGAACGATGAGGTCCACCAGGCTGACTCCGCCTGCAAAGTCTCCGCGCGGAATTTCCGTTACCGGGACTTCTCGCGCCAGCAGAGCGATCGTGTCTTCGGTCGGCACTTCATCGGAGCCGGAAAACAGAATTCGGGTGGCTGCTTCCACGCTGCGCACCGCATCGGCGCCGTGGACCAGGGTGGTGCACTCGGCAGCCAGAACCCGCTGCGCCTCGCGAGCCTCCGGGCGCTGCTGCGTTTCGAGCTCCAGCGCTTCGATGCGATCGCGATCGAGGAAGGTGAAGAGCCTGAGGTAGCGGCCGGCGTCGGCATCGGCGGTCTGCAGCCAGTATTGGTACATCTGGTAGGGGCTGGTGCGCGCGGCATCGAGCCAGATCGCGCCCTCTTCCGTCTTGCCGAATTTTTTTCCCGTGGACGTGGTGAGCAGCGGGAAGGTGATGCCTTCCGCGCGCTGCCCGAGGATGCGCCGGATCAGATCTTTCCCCGACAGGATGTTGCCCCACTGGTCGCTGCCGCCCATCTGGATGGTGCAGTCGAAGTGCCGGCACATATAGAAGAAGTCGTAGGCCTGCAGCAGCATGTAGCTGAACTCGGTGAACGAAATACCCTGGTCGCGCTCCTCCAGGCGCGTGCGAACCGAGTCGCGCCGGATCATCTCATTGACCGAAAAATGCTTTCCGATGTCGCGCAGGAAGTCCACGAGGTTCAGCTGCAGCAGCCAGTCGGCGTTGTTCATCATCAGAGCCTTGTCGTCCGATGAGAGGTCGAAGAAGCGGCTGAGCTGCGTGCGAATGGCGGCGGAGTTCCGCTCGGCCACTTCGCTGGTCAGCAGCACGCGCTCCGACGATTTGCCGCTCGGGTCTCCGATGAGTCCTGTACCGCCCCCGACGAGCACCAGGGGGCGATGGCCGTGACGCTGCACGTGCGCCAGGCCCATCACCGGGATCAGGCTGCCGAGGTGGAGGCTGTCCGCGGTCGGATCGAAGCCGACGTAGATGGTGCGGCGCGCCTCGTTGAGGTAGTCATCGAGGTCTTCGGCCGTGGTGGCTTCCAGAAAACCGCGCCAGCGCAGTTCTTCCAGGAGGGAACTCTTGTTTGAGGTCGAGCCAGTGGTCATTCAGATTTATTTTCCCATGCGGCTCGGGCGATGCGGTGATTGGGGAAGCAAGCCATCCCGATGGTGCGCGACATAAATCTCGCGCCTACCTCGGTTGTTTCTATCGGATCGCCTGCCTTAGTTGGTCCTATCGGATCACTTTCATTGCTCCCCGGAACAGTTCGTCGAAGTTGTCGCTGGCCGTTTTGTCTTTGTCGATGGCGGTTTCGATGGCCTTCTGCGCCGCAGGGCGTTGATAGCCGAGATTGACGAGGGCCGACAGGACATCTTCGGCGGCCGGAGCGAGCGGGCGCTCTGCCGCGACCGGCGCGACGGCCAGGTCTTCCAGTTTGTCCTTCAGTTCGACGACCAGCCGCTCGGCGAGTTTTTTCCCGACGCCGGGGATGCGCGTCAGGGTCGCGTGATCCTGCGCGCGGATGGCGGCCACGGTGCGCTCGGGGTTGAGTCCGCTCAGGATCGTGATGGCGAGTTTGGGCCCGACGCCGGAGACGGTGATCAGACGCTCGAAGAGGCGCTTCTCATTGCGGTCCATAAAGCCGAACAACGAAAGCGCGTCTTCACGGACGTGGGTGTGGATGTAGAGCGAGACCTCGGCGCCCTCGCCCGGGAGCGCCGTAAAGGTGGGCACCGAGATGGTGACGTCGTAGCCCACGCCGGCGGCGTCGACGATGGCCTGGCCGGGCTGTTTCGAGAAGAGCCGTCCCCGCAAATGCGCAATCATGCTGTGCTGTCCTCCTGAAGCTACCGGCTACGCGCTACGGGCTGTTGTTGGGTCCACTGGTCGACCCAGTCGTTCACAGTTTTGTACCAGAGCTGCGAGTTTTGAGGCTTGAGGATCCAGTGTCCCTCATCGGGAAAGTAGAGCATCTTCGAGGGGATCTTCATGCGCTGCAGGGTGTCGAAGAGCTGATATCCCTCCGAGACGTCGAGGCGATAGTCGAGCTGGCTGTGGACGACGAGGGTCGGCGTTTTGAAGTGCGTCTCGGCCAGTATCGGCGACCACTCGCGGTAGAGGGCACGGTTCGTCCAGGGCGTGCCTTTGAATTCCCACTCGTTGAACCAGAGCTCGTCGGTGGTGCCGTACGCCGATTCGGTATTGAACATGCCGTCATGCGAGACGATGCACCGGAAGCGATCGGTGTGCCCGAGGATCCAGTCGGCCATGTAGCCGCCATAGCTGGCGCCCAGCGCGCACTCGCGGGTCTTGTCGATGAAGGGGTAGTGGGCTTCAGCGTAGTCGAGGCCGCGCATCAGGTCGATGTAGGGCCGTCCGCCCCAGTCGCCGTTCACGCGATCGACGAAGGCCTGCCCATAACCGGTGGAACCGCCGGGATTGATCATGACGACGACGTAGCCGTTGGCGGCGAAGAGCTCGGGGTTCCAGCGATACGACCAGGCATCGCCCCACGCGCCCTGCGGCCCGCCGTGAATGAGGAACTTGACCGGATATTTCTTGTGCTCGTCAAAGTTGGGCGGCTTGATGAGAAAGCCCTGGACCTGGACTTTGCCGATGGAGGGGAACCAGAAGGATTCCATGGCGGGGAGGTCGAGCTGGGCGAGGAGGGGGGCGTTGAGGTGGGTGAGGGGTTCTTCGAAAACAGGCATTTCGCCCGCAGGCCCGAATTCCTTGTTACCGGCGGCGACAGTTCTGGTGCCCTCTATTTGTCCTGGCTGCTGCTGATCGAGGTGAAGCAGGGTCACCTCGCCTGGCTGCGAGACCGTCATTCGATTGGCGACCAGGAGCTTATCATCCGCCGTCGGATGGAGATCACTGAACTCACCATCGGATTCAATCCTCGCGAACTTTGTGCCGTCCAGACCTACGCGGTAGACGGGTTCTTCGCCCGCATTCCCAGCCGCAAAGTAGATCGTCTTCGAATCCGGACTCCACACCTCTTCATCCACCCATCGGTCAAAGTTCGGCAACAGCTCCCGAATCCGCGACTCGCTGACCGGTGTTTTGCTGACCGCTTTACCGCTGACCGGTTCATCGCTGACCGATTCTCCGCTGCGGTCGTACAGCACCAGCCGGAACCGGTCGCTCTCATATCCCGCACGCTTCTGCATCCGCCATGCGATCCATTTCCCGTCCGGCGAATAGCGCGGAGTAAAGTCGCCGCCGGGGCTGGTCGAAATCTTCACCGGCTCCGCGTTCGGATCGTCGAGCTTCAGCGTGAAGATGTCCACATTCGTCGAAAGCGCCGGATCGTCGACCTTCTTCTCTTCGAAGGCGAGTTCTTTGCCATCGGGCGAAAAGTCCCAGCCGTCAGGCTCGCCGAGGGAAAACGGCGGGACGTCGTGCTCGTCGCCGGGGTTGAGATCGCGGAAGACGCCGTCATCGACATCGGCCAGGAACAGGTGGCTCCTCTTGTCGCCGGTGAAGTGGTTCCAGTGCCGGTAGAGCAGGGAGGTGAAGATCTTCGCCTTGACATTCGATTCTTTCTCGGCGTCATCGCGCTTCTTGTCGCAGGCGTCCTCGTCGGAACCCGGCGGGGCGATGCCCGGACCCGGTCCAGCGCTGCATTCCGGATACACATCGGACGTGAAGAGCAGGTGCGTGCCATCCGGATCCCACGTCACATTGTCGGCCTCGGTGGAGATGTGTGTCAGCTGGCGCGGCTCGCCCATCGTGCCCGCGGTGGGATCGAAGCTCGCCAGCCAGATTTGCGTGCCCTGGCCGCGATCGGTGAGAAAGGCGATCTGTTTCCCGTCCGGCGAAAAACGCCCGCGGCTCTCGCCAGCGGCCGAATCGGTGAGCGGTTGTTCCTGGCCGCCGGCGACAGGGACGATCCAAAGATGCGGCGTTCGCGTGTTCTTTGCAAGGTCAACGTCGGTGGCGGTGAAGAGCACCCACTTGCCGTCGCGGGAAACGTCGATGTCGCCGAGGCGGCGCATCTTCATCATGTCCGCGAAGGTCATGGGACGCTTGCCGGCCGTGCGTTCGGGTGCCGCAGTTTGTGCGCCCAGAGTCGATACGGTGAGGAGCAACGCGACGGCGCAGAGACGTGCTTTCATGGTGGGCCCTCGGAGAGGTAACGGAACATGGTAAATCGCGCGTGCGGGTTGCGGGGTACGGGTTTTCAGGACGAGCCTGAGCCCGAATCTGAAGCCTGAGCCCGAGCGTGGAGCCCGAATCCGAGCAGACCTTATGCGGAAGGCGAGGGCGCGGTGAGGGATTCGAAGCCGCCGGCCATCTCGGGCGAAGCCTCGGTGGCGATGGCCGGCAACTGGATGACAACGGCGGCGCCGCGGGGCAGCGCGTTGAGGGCGGAGATCTGTCCGCCGTGCTCGCGCACGATGGAGTAGCAGATGCTGAGGCCCAGTCCGACGCCTTCGCCCTGATGGCGCGTGGTGTAGAAGGGGTCGAAGGCGCGGCCGGGTTCGGCAAAGCCCGGCCCGGAGTCGGTGAAGGTGATCTGCACGGCATCGGCAACGGAATAGGCCTCGATGGTGAGAAGGCGCTCGATGTCGTCGGGCGAGTCGTGCATGGAGCTGATGGCGTTCTTGACGATCTGCAGGAAGACCTGGCGGATCTGGTCGCCGTCGGCTTTGACGGGCTGCAGGGCGGGAGCGATCTGCAACCGCAGTTCGATGTGCGCCGTATCCAGCTCATGGCGCGTGAGGCGTTCGACATCCTGCAGAAGGGTCTCGACGGACACCGGCCCGCGGAGCCCGGGCGTGGCTTTGCGGAAGCGGACGAGGCTCTCGATGATCTGCTTCATGCGGCGCGCCTCGTTCAGGATCACCGTGGCCTGGTCATGGATGGGACCCTCGGAGTCCGTCAGCAATTCTGCATAGCCGGTGATGACGGTGAGGGGATTGTTGAGCTCGTGGGCGACACCGCCGGCGAGCTGCCCCAGTCCGGCGAGTCGTTCGGTCTGGAGCAGGCGGCGCAGCAGGATCTGATGTTCGCGCGCGTTGCCGATGCGGGCGACGAGCAGTTCCAGGGGCAGAACGTCTTCGGTGAGCAGAGGTTCCTCGGGCTCGCGGAGGCCGGCAAGGAGCAGAGTGCCGAGCAGTTCGTGATCGCGGCCGCGGATGGCGATAGCGTAGGGCGAGGTGAAGTTCAGTTGGCGCAGCTCGTCGCCCGGTTCGAGAAGCGGTCGCAGGTCGAGCAGCACCAGATGGCCGAGCGCGGGGGAGTAGAGCTTCTGGCCGGCGTCGCGGATGGTATCGGAGTTGGTGCGGCGGGCCATGGCGTCGAGAGCCGCGGCGAGGGCGCCGTCGATCCCGGCAGCTCCGGCGATCCGGAAGTGATTGTCGGGGGTGCGGACGACAATGGCGCTCCTGCTGAAGCGGCTGGCGCTTGCGATGGCTTCGCAGATGGGGTCGAACTGGGTGCTTTTTTCCTCGACCGCCATCGATTCGAGGAAGATCTCGGTGTACTTCTCCATTTCCTGGCGGGCGCGGCGATCGCGGATCTGGGCGGCCTTGTTGGAAGCGATTTCGTCCTCGAGAACCAGCACGATCATGCCGAAGGCCGTCACCACTTTGACCAGGTTCAGGACCCGGAGCAGGACGAAGGGGATGCCTCCGCCCATGATGGGCCCGAGCATGACGGGCACCGACCAGGCCATCAGACCGCCGACCGTGAAGACCACACCGGCCGAGACGCGGCGGAAGGCAGCAGCGAAAAGCAGAGCGGTGATCAGCAGGATGCCGCTCTGCGCCAGGGTGAGGACGGCGGCATATTTCTGTTGCAGGGTCAGCCAGAGGCCGAATCCGCAGATGCAGACGACCATGCTCAGGCCCAGCCAGACGGGCAGCAGGTGCCTCTCGAGGCTCCACCGCGCGCCGATGAGGGAGACCGCCATGATGCAAAGAAGGAGCACGAGGCGCATGCCGCGGCCGGGTTCCGGATCCACCGAAGCAAGAACCGCAAAGAGCAGCAGGGGCGCCGAAACGGCGACGACGTAGAGGATACGAAAGCGGTGGCTCATGTACTGCGGGGCCATGGAGCCCAGGAACATGACCGCTGCCATGAGAATGGTGGCGCGGGAGACGGCAAGCCACAGGCCCGGCTGCGAGCGGCCGAAGACCTCCATCTCCAGCTGGATGGCGGCGAACATCCAGCCGACCAGCCAAAGGAGCTGGCGGCGGCGAGCGGTGGCCACTTCTCCGGCGCGGACGCGCAGAGGCGGCAGAGATCGGCGCTGGAGCCAAAGGGCGCCGAACACAGCCACCAGCACGAAAAGCAGAATGAGCGTCGGGGCCCGGTAAAGGTCCATGGGGTGAGCCTAATCCTCCGAAGGATAATATTCGATCCAGGTCCATGAAAATGCACCCCTTGAGCGAGGCTTCACAAAACCATGGTCACCGATTGGTTAATGGCGAAATGGGAAGCCACCTCGTGCCGGAGAGCGTCCGCCTTGTGCCGCATCCGTTTTGCAGGGCGGCCGGTTGTGGCCGAACGGCGATGGAGAGCGTCTATCCTTAAAGACAGGGAATAGGGAACAGGGAATAGGAAGCAGGAAATACGAAGAGCAGCAGGAGTGCAGCGGTGGCCTTAATCCCCAAACGTCGTTCGGTTGTGAGCTGGTTCGCAGCTCTCGTACTCGCGTTGCCGGCTGGGTTGTACGCGCAGGTTTCGTATACCTCGATGCCGCTGGACCAGGGCTTTGGGCCGCTGGATCCCACGCCGCCCGCGATTCCCGTCCAGCAGATCATCACCGAATTCACGGCGAAGGAAGCCGTCTTCCGCCACGCGCTGGACAATTACACCTGGACGCGCAGCGTCCAGGTGCAGACCCTGGACGACGACAACAAGCCGGATGGCCAGTACTTCCAGGTCGTCGACATCTCGTTCGACGCGGACGGCCACCGCACGGAACGGGTGCTGGAAGCGCCGGAGAGCACGCTGACCCGGGTGATGATGTCCCCGGCGGACTTCGAAGACATTGAAGAGCGTCTGCCGTTTGTGCTCACCACCCAGGATGCGCCGCAGTACGACATCACCTACGTGGGCAGGCAGCGCATCGACGAAATCGAGACGTGGGTCTTCGATGTGAAGCCGAAGACGATCGAGAAGAAACACCGGTATTTCCAGGGCCGCATCTGGGTGGACCAGAAGGACCACCAGATCGTCGTGACCAACGGCAAGAATGTGCCGGACGATGTGCGCCCCGGTCATGAGGATCTGTCCACGCCGTTCATCACCTACCGGCAGCTGGTCGACGGCAAGTACTGGTTCCCCGTGTATACGCACGGCGACGGCATCCTGCACTTCACCGGCGGCCATGGCTATCTGAGTGAAGACGTGCACCTGCGGGAGACCGTTAAGTACACGAATTATCACGAGTTCCACACCAGTATTCGGGTTCTCTACGACGGGCAGGACATCACGGGGAATCCGGACAAGGGAACTCCTCAGGGGCAGCAGCCGCCGGCGCAGACGCCCGCCACCCCGCCGCAGAAACCGCAATAGGCCCGGGGAGCCCGTGGGGTGCTGTTCCCTGCGTCCATTGCCTGTTGGGGGGTGGATTTGCGCATCCCGCTGCAAGGCTTTGCCGCGGGGCTCCCCGCCCTGGTACCATAAAAGGGCT
>JBKICP010000371.1:0-11157 GCA_046567085.1 Acidobacteriota bacterium | reverse complement strand
TTGCGCGCTTCAATGAGGCCGCGGTGAATTCACCGCGGAAAGCACGACTTTCCCGCCTGGATTCGCCCACCCGCCAACGCGCTTCAATGAGGCCGCGGTGAATTCACCGCGGAAAGGAGCGCCTTCCCGGCGTCGCTGTCCGGGTCCAGATCGCTTCAATGAGGCCGCGGTGAATTCACCGCGGAAAGCCGGAGAGCAGATCCTGGATGAGCCGCAACCCGACGCGCTTCAATGAGGCCGCGGTGAATTCACCGCGGAAAGACCTTCACGGGATGCAGTCTGGCGGTGTCGACCGAGCTTCAATGAGGCCGCGGTGAATTCACCGCGGAAAGAGAGCGCGCTGATCCTGCATAAGCTGATGCTCGTGAGCTTCAATGAGGCCGCGGTGAATTCACCGCGGAAAGGGCCCGCGCAAAACCGCTGCATTTTCAAAGATCTCCGGCCCACTTTGCGAGAGGCTGCCGCCTGAGCGGCGATCCAAAGCATAGCAAGGTCGAAGTGGGCTGCTCAAGTCATTCTCCTGCCATAGATTACAGGATGCGAGTGGGTACCGCATTTTGCTCGTCACTGCACCTCTCGCTGGGATCAGCGCGTAACGAATACTGGATAGTCATCGATCTCGCCGTTTAGAAAACGCGCCAGCAACCGCGCTTGGATCTCCAGCAGACGCCGGTAGCTGACACGATAGTCGAAGAGAGGATGGGTCACAAGCATGTCCATGCGCAGTTCATAGGCGCGGAAGAACCCCTTTCGGCCTTCTGGTTTTAGGGCCACAGACGGCCCCGACCGGATGAAGTCAGATACGGTCACCATGCGAGTGTTGATGGCTGTCAGCACAACGGAATCCGCGATCAGCGGTCGAAACGGCTCCATCAGGTCCAGCGCAAGCGCCGGCCGGCCGAAACGCGGCTGATGATAAAACCCCCAGTATGGGTCGAATCCCAGCGCATAACAAGCAATTGTCAGATCTTTCACCAGAATGCTGTAGGCCAGCGACAAAAGCGCATTCACGGGATCGCGGGGCGGACGCCGATTGCGCTGCGTGAAATCGAAGCGGAACTCTGCCGTCCCGCCGCGATGGGCAGTATCTTCGCTGTCCGTAGTTTTCAACATTCCCGCGAATTCGCTGAAATAGACCCGTGCTGCAGAACCTTCGATTCCCAGCAGTGCTTCCGCCGCTGAGGCTGTCTCCGCTTTGTCAGCAAGCAGCTTCAACTGTCGCAGAGCAGTTTCAGGCGCCTCGATGTGGTTTCGCTGGAGGAGCGTCCGCTGATTGCGAATCTTTCCGGAGACGAGCTGTCGTGCGATGTTCAGCGCCGTTGAGTCATGGCTTGCCGAAGCAAATTGACGCTGGCGCAAAAACACATTCCGCTCATTCAGACCATTCGTGATCCCATAGAACCATCCGCCCTGCGAAAAGTAGCACACTGGAATCTCAGCCGAGCAGAAAGACTGCACAGCTTGGGTCGAAAGCTGCACATTTCCGAACAGGTTGATCTGCGAAACCTCCCCAAGGCGGATCTCCTGCTTGAGCGAATCGCCATCCTTGACCTGAATAACGCCGCCGGATTTCCCCACGCGGAATCCCTGCGAATTCAGATAGAGAGGCCGCAGATCGTCCCGCGCCGGAGCCAACTGGCGAACTTCCGCCGTTTCCGCATCACCGTCCTGCTCGAATAGCGAATACTGAAGCGGACGCTGTTCAGCGAAACGAAGTGCCCGGGCTCGAAGCGCGTTCGTTTCATCCGGAAGACAGATGCCGACCAGGGAGCAGCGCGGGCATTTGGGACTATCGACAAGCGGCTCTGGGATCAGTTCACTGACTGCGGCGGCGCGTGCCTGCCCAATCAGCGCCTCAGTCTCGGCAATCAGAGCATCATCAATCGCAATCCGGACTCTCTGCTTCGTGCTGACATAGTAGAGAATGCCTTCGTCACAGGAATATCCGCTGTCCCGCAGCACGAGGGCCTGTGCCGCAATTTGAGTGCGATCCGAGGGCCACGGTGTGGGCGTTCCGTCTACATCCCTGGGCCGACCTCGTTTGTAGTCCACGGGACGGACAGCTTTTATATCGGCGCCGTTCTCGTCGCTCTCGATCAGGTCGATCTTCGCTGTAAGACCCACGCGCTCGCTGGTTAGTGTGACGGACCGCGAATGGATTCTCTCGCCATCCATTTCTTCGGCGCCCGGCATCGGGCTGGGGCCGGAATCTACGCGCGTGTGCTTTGCCTGGCCGTCAAGCGTGTCGGCGCTGTTCTCGAAGACGCCCTCAACCCACTCGTAGTAGAAGAGTCGCGGACAGTAAACGAATTCATTGAGCATTCGCGCCGGAACCAGGTCCGGCAACTTGAGCTTCAGGTGACGAACACGCTCCTCATCGACACGAACGGGCCGGGCAGGTTGAGCTTCAGCGGACACGAGAGAAGCTCCTTTCGGCAGAAATTGGAAAATCAGACAACAATGCAGGGACTGTCGAGATTTGTGTATGGCTTGCCGAGGGCGGTGATTACTCGATCGCCGCGTCCTTCAGCCGGCCCGAGATTCACAAAGAGAACCTGGTCGTCGTCGCGGTGAATCACCGCGCGCAGCGCCTCGCGGCAGCGCACCAAGTCGGAGGGTGTGAATTGACACTCGAATACGGAGAACTGGAGGTGATCGCCGAATCCGCGCATCAGCTTGAAAACCTTCCGCAAGCGCTTATCATCCGAGATGTCGTAGCAGACTAAATAGGAGTTGCGCATGGGTCTTGTGTTTTCCTGAAATCACAGATTCTTTGGTTCCGACCGCCTTAAACGGCGCACAGAATAACATTCGCTATAGTCGGAAGAAATGTAACTTTCTGGGGAGTACATATCTTATGACCACACAGTGTTGACGTCGCAAAGCTCATTGGCGTGTCTCGATATTTCCCCTCGTGAAATTCATGAACTTGCCGACCGAAATTCGCTTCACCGTCACCTTGTGGTCAACTGCCGGATGACGGAAAGCGGCATCAGGTTGACCGAGCAGGCTGCGGACGCCAGCCAGGGTCGCCGGTTCCTTCCAGACTGGCCATGTGAACGAAAAGCCGTCCGGGCCAAAGTGTCCGCCGAGAACGGCCGGTCGAACTCGCCCGGCTCGGGTTTCCGGAACCACAGTTAGCGCAGCCAGGCCGACGGCCGCCAGCCTGTTGGCCCCGTGTTGCGTTCCGCCTTTATAGGCGACGTCGGTGGGATCACCCGCCATCAGTGCGTAGCGAACGTCCTCTTCCGGATCCCAGCGAAAGGAGAAGGTGGGGTCCATCCGATGCCAGGGTTCGAAGAGAGCTTCGGCGAGGCATTCTGCCGGTGAAATCAAAACTGCCTTCTTGCCGCGGCCACGTTGGGGCGGAGCGATCTCCGCTGGAACTTCGGCGAAGCGTTCTAGAAAGTGCTGGTGTCCCTGGCCAAAAAGCAAGCAAAACGGTGTTGGGTCCACCGGAGCAGCCTCGCCTTTTTTTTCGTCCTTGATGGCCGCGTCGCTGAACAGGCTGGCAAGAAGATCGGCACGGTCACGATCTCCGATCGCTGCGTCCTGGGCAGCCTTCCCTAATAGATCCCGGGCTTCGGTACGACTGTAATTCAGATCATCATGGCCCCCGAAGTCGTGTGCGGATAAGAGGAGCGAGATTCCCTTGTCAGCAGATTCCGCAATCTCAGCTTGTTCGACTGCGCGCGCGACGCCCAACCACGGACGCAACGGTGCGGGTTCAAATCCCCAAAAAGCGCGGGGTCCCAGCTTCAGATGGTCCGGCTGTTTCCGATCAGCAGCCTCGAGGCTTCGGAGCAAACCCAGCAGGGCAAGGAATGCCAGAAGATTGTCTGGTTCGAGTCCCAGAAGGCGGTGGTCAGTCCGCGCGCCGTTGCTCATTCCGATGCCTCCTCTCTAGCGGCTTTTTCCGATGCACGATGGTCGGCGAGTCGCAGGATCGCTTCCATCCGGGCCAATTCCCAGACGCCATAACGGACCTTGAGCCGCTCGTAGAGCGCCGCCCAGTCGAGGCCGTCCCGATCCCAGTCCAGCGACTGAGGGCCGGGTCCGGGAGGCAATGTGGAGGGGAGGCCAATAACCTTTGGCAGATCGGATCGCGGCTCGGCGTCGGCGGGATCGGCGTGTGGAAACAAGGGACGGCCGTGGCCGTGATGCGTGCCAATCAACCACAATACCAGGTCCTGGTCTGTCGCCTCTCGGAATCGCGCCGCATGCTCGGCTAGACGCACCGAGAAAGCCTCGTGCCGCCATTTCTCAGGCAGTGCGGACTGCGTCCGCGCTGTGGGCGGGAGCCAGCGCCCGGATTTGGCCAGAATCTCGGATGGCTTTTCCGGATCGGGCCCAAATGGATCGCCATACGACAGCCAGGACTGGAAGCGAGCGTCGACTTTGCCAGCATCATGAAGATAAGCCGCCACTCGAATATCGGAGACACGATCCTCTGGCAGGCCCGCGTTGCAGGCGAGTTGTGCGGCTTCTTGCTCTACCGCCGCGCAATGCTTCTCCAGCGGTTGTGCGAATCCCGCAAGAGAGCCGCTGAAATCGTCTTCCGTCGTATTCTTCGCGTCGAACACGGCTTGTTCCGCTCCGCCACGGATACCGCGAGGTGCTATAAAGACAACGCCACGCCTCCGGCCCTGATCGTCCTGACCATAGACCTCGGTATCGCACTGAACCTTGTCTTTCCCACGAATCTTCTTCGCACCGGTCAACTTCTCCAGAGCCGCCGCCACTGCTTCGAGCCGATCCGCCCGCCGGGGCACACCGATTCCGCCATCCTCATCGGTGCTTCTCAGCCTCTGCGCCTCAGCCTGCACGATGTCCAGAACCGCATCCCGCAGATCCTGCCCGCGGCCGGTCGAGCTTTCGGCAAGCGCATCGGCGAGGTAACCTCGTCCAATGTCGTCGAAGAGGTGGGGAGATACTCGAACCGCGAAACGGCGGCCAGCGAAAGCCTCCGCAGCCCGGTCGGCTACATCGGTCGCTGGAGCATCCGCTTGTGGATTCCAGCCATATTGGTCCACTCCGCCGTAGCCCGCTGGAACCACAATTGTGCAACCAGCGCGAATCTCTCGAGGTTCGATCCAGCGGGATCGCTCGTCATCTCCGACCCAATGAAAGATTCTCCTCCGTTGCCCTTGCGCGGCTTCGTGGACGTCTGGCGGCGAACCGGGAACATCTGTCAATTCGGAATAAACGGATTTCGGCCGCGTTAGCCATTGATGCACTGCCCAGACGGGAAGCTCGATGCCTTCGCCTGTGCGCAGCGGGACCAGCAAAAGCAGTCTGCGCATTTGAGAGTCCGAGAGCGACTCGGAATCCACGTCCTCCCGCCAAACAACGGTAACGGCATCCGCAGTTCGGTTGGGCCCGTGCAGATACAGCGCTACTTCGGGATCGGCATTGGGAACCGGAGATGTCTGGCTAAGAAGATCGAGATGCGCAGGCAGAAGAACGGGGGCTTCCAGCCGCGGCGCAAGTAGTTCAGAACGCTCCGATATCTCCTTCATCTTGCCGGCAAAGGCCTTCAACCCAAAATCCACTTTCGATTCCGCTTTCTTCGTGGCGGGTTCATCAGTGTGCTGGACCAGGTAGTCCCATGCACACGTTATGGCTTGCCCATAAACCGGATCCGCCTTCTTTCTGCCGGCCTTCGGCGGCCCCAGAATCGCGGCAAAGGGTATGATCGCCCGCCCGTTCCGGTTGAGCCGTCCGAACCGCTGCCGCAACGAATCCAGCGGTGCAGCTTCGGTTACAAGGCCGTCGAGGTCGATATCGACTCCGGCCTCGATGCACTGCGTGGCTACGAGCACCAGCGGCTTTTCCAAATTGCGCTCGACGCCAGTGCGGATCGGCGCGAGCTTGTTCGCGGCAACCGCGTCGCGATCAACCGGGCGCGCTGGACCAATGAGCAGAACAATCTCCGCAACCGGCCCCTGGCCCCCGCATTTGGAGACTCTTGCTGTTAGTTCCTCGAAAACCGCCCTGGCCCGCGCCACGCGGTTCACCACCACTCCGATCGCCGGACGCGAAGCAGCATTCGCCAGATCGTTCAGAGCGTTGAGAGCCTGTTCTGCCAACTGATCGACACGGTATCGTTCCTCTGCAAGGCTCGATTCCTGTTCCTCGATAGCGGATTTTTCGGCAATATCCTCCTCACTTCCTCTCTGCTTGCGGGGCTTTACAGGATCAATGAGAGACGCTGGCTTGGGAGCATTCCAGCGGAGCTGCAGCACGGAATCTGCGTAGTCTTCTTCCGCTGGACGAAAGCATGATTCTGGAACCGCTCCCGGTGTCGCTGTCAGCAACACAGCGTTCCACGGGGCAGCGTACCCGGTCTCGCGCCATGACTGACTCTTATAGCCATTCACCCACTGTAGCGTTTGCCGAAACGGTTCGGATAAGTGAGCTTCGTCCAGAATGATGAGACAGTCCGTTCCGATGAGCCCGGCGTGAACCGGCTTCATGCTGTCGCTGACGCCGTATCCGCGAAAGAGCAGACGCGAACCAATCTGATCGACCGTGGAGCAGACGATTGTGGGCTGACAAGGGGTTCGCGCCCAATCGTCCTCACGGGGAATCCCGCCACGCAGCCGCGCTGCGACGAGCGCTGGATTACCCTCGCCAGCCAGCAACTGCAGGCGCGCTGCAACCCTGGATGTCACCGTGCCGAAGGTCGCTGTATTCAGGCTGGAGGCAAGTTTATTTGCCCGCTCGAAAGCGTCGTCCACTACGAGTCGCCGGTCCACGACAAAAGCAATACGCATTGGCGCATGGCGCTTCATTCCGCGATCGGCTTCCAGTGCCAAATGAAAAACCGCGATATCTAACGCCGCTGTCTTGCCGAAGCCTGTGGGAAGGTCGAGAACACTCGGCCAGAGCTCGTTGCCGCCGCCAGTGTCCCCCTCACGATTCTCGGCAACTCGCAGCATCAGTCGCTGCTGCCATGGAAACGGCTTCTGACCGTGGACCTCGCGAAAGAAGTCCGCAAACTGAGCAATCGCGAGTTCCGGAATCATCGAACGATCTCCCTGTCGTCCAGCGGAAGGCACAGCCCGAGCCCCACAAAACGGCCGGCCCCAATCATTACCGGACCCGCGACTGGCTCGGCAAACTGGATCACCGCATGGGTGAGTTGCCGATTCGCCAATGAAAAAGGCAACCTCCAGCGCATCCACGCCGGTGCTTTGCCTGAAGGGTAAGCCGACGGTACTCCTTCGATGGCAGGATGTTTGTCGGCAACCACCATCTCCGGCTGAGGAAGACCGATATTGCGACAGGCCTGCCGAATCAGGTCAGCCAACTCGTCCTCGCGCCCTGCGCCGGTCTTCTTCAGATGGCGGTCGAGCACGATCGGTGTTACTGTACCCCACGTATGGCTTACCCGGGAGTATCTCGCCGAATCGAGTGATGCTCGTACCGGAGTCAGAGTGGGAGAAAGCTCCAGCTTGAAATGGCGCAGTCGCATCCGGCTGCGGCCCTCATCTTCATCGTATTGGGCAATGCTGCGCATCGCCTTCCGGAAGTTCGCGTCCCGGAGGATTGCACTCTCGCGGGGCGGCACCAGAGCGAACCCGAGCACGTGTCCATCGGCGAAACGGGATCCGGCAAAGGCGAGAGGGACAACGGCCAAGTGCGGACGGGGCGAAGGGTTTCCCTGCGGTGTGTGCCCGCTGATTTCCTCGGGAACGCTATCACCCATCCCGCGCTGGCTGTAGCCGGAGAGAAGAGTGTCGCGGATCTCTTTAGCGACAAGGGCCGCAGCGCGCAGATCGGGCATCTCGCCGTTCGTCTCGCGATCCAAATATTCAAGGACGAGCCACTCCGGCGAAAAGCAACTCTGGTTTGCGGCGTGAGGAGTCGTTCGTGGTACGAAAACTGCATCGCCAGGCCGCGGACGACCGGCCTTACCATTGGACCGGACGAATCGTTCGTAGTCTCTTCGCAATTCATCGAACCGCCCCTTGTAGATTTGTCTGGCGGGTGGTCGAGAATTGCCTGGCGCGGTCCCGTTGCACCGGAGGAACCGACAGCGGGTGAGACTGGTGGAGTGGCCGACGTAGGCTGTGTCCGCTGCGAGCCGTTCCAGAATCTCGAAGACCTGACCGTTGGGTGTGGCATCCCAGAAGAAGCGAACGACCGGATCGAGCGGGCGGGAACACGGAAACCGCCGCGCCTGTCGACGACGGTAAGTGGGAAGGACTGTTTTATCTCCAGAGCGGCCCGTTCTCGGATCGTTGGGTGGAACATAAGCAACCGGAGCGGTCCGCGGCTCCGACTCGGATGCCTCGATGACGGGCGGAGGCTGTTCCTCCACCCATCGCAGAGCGACCGTTTCCGACGCCTGCTCTCCGCGGGCTCCCCAAGTAGCGACCAGTGCCGAGAATACACGGTCGGGTTGCGGAGGCCAGTCGGGATTGCCCGAATCGGGTCCCCTAGCGGCGAATGCGATACCTGTCAGAAATTCGATTTCGAGCGCCAGCGTCATGAAGTCGTGTCCGCCTCGCTGTCATCGCCGCCCTGTCCCTGCAGAGCCAGCTCCTGACTTCTGCGCACGATCGCAATCAGCTTCTCCTGGGGCTTCAGTTCGATGGGCGCCCTCCTGAGTTCTATACCGGCCTTCTCTGCCGCCTCGAACGCCTGCATGTAGAGAACTCGTGCATCAAAGGCGTCGAGCTCCGCGACAGTCCCATCAGCGTGAATCTGTCCCAGCGGCGACTTGCCCTCGCATACCAGATCGCAACGGGAGCGCAGCGCGTAGCCGCGCGCATCCTGCTCCCTTAGCGCCAGAAGGCCCAGAGCCGCCAGCAGGGTGCGTCCGGCTGCATCTTTCTCCGGTGATCCAAAGTGCAGGCGCCGCAGCGCGGCGAAACTGAGAACGAAGACGTGTTCGAGATAATCGCAGGTGATCCCAAGGGGCTGGATCGTTGGTGCGATATTCCCATGGTTTATCTCTGAAGGCCGTACCTTCTTTGCCCCTTTCCCTGCCTTGCTTTCACTCAAATCCCAACCGTTTGGGCCCTTAAAGACTTCGACTTTGCGCAAGACCCCGAGAGGATCTATCCTGCTTCCGGTGCGTCGGCCGGCAGTTTGAGCCTCCACCTCGCCCGTTCGCCGATCCGCCACTTCTTCGACCGGGACGTCCACCGCCATGATTTCTGAAACCAGGCAGCGGGCGAACCTCGCCCCCAAACCGCCGCCTTGCCCCGTGGAGTTCCAGCAGCCGAATAGAAGCGCGGTCGGAGAGGTTTCGAGGAGCGCCGACGCATCAGTATTGCTAGCCTCGATGAGCCGCTTACCAAGGGGGCTGACATCGAGGAATCCCTTCCCATCGAGCAGGCTGTCACGAAAGATCGCATCGTAGACGCGGTGGGGTGCATCGAAGGACGTTATTTTGCTGATCCCGGCGAGATCGCAGCCGTCGAAATCCACAACCACATGCGGAATGTTGATTTCACCCTCGGCAATTAGTCCGAGCAGGCTTTCCTCGAGCCGGTTCGCCTGGGACTGGACGCTGTCGACCAGAGCGCACCAAGCCTCGCGGCCATCGATTTGGCGCCGCTCGAATACATGCCGCGGAGCACTATTTCTTCCTTCGCCCGGATAGGTCGGAGGAAATATTTTGTCACCCTTACCCCCAACTGGCTGAAGCCGTTGACGACGGCGCAAGGCAGCAGAATTGGAAACCATCTCCGATAGAATGCTGACGTCCATGAATCTCTTCCTTTCTTTCCGCTTCCAATTCCGAATAGGCTTCAATCCAAAGCGACCATTGTAGTCCATGGCGTTTTTAAGGAAATGAAGATGCATGTCGCAACTGTGTGCGTCCTGGCTAAAGATAGGATCGCCAAGACGATCCCCGCAGAGGGTAAGGTACCTCGTAGTCAAGTCCCAGTCATTGATTCAACGTTCCAAGGCCCGATGTTATATAAGGGGATTATCCGCTGTGGCGTCTGACCATTAGCACACGCACCGTGGAAGAGCAGAGGGGTTCCCCGATTTGAACGCCAGGGTGCGACCTGTTCGCCAGTCCTCCCGAAACTCGCAAAGGAACCCCCGACCCCAGGCACACGTTCCGCACACCAATCCTGGCCAAAAGACGAATTGCTGTGCGGCGTTCTGGAAGAATTGCCACTGATCCGGGAAAATCAATACCCGATTCGTCCGATCAACCGGCAATAACGTCGAACTATGGGCAGTGCACGGGCGTTTTCTGGCAAAACTGTCTCTTCACCATTCTTCACATTCGTTTCCGGCTGAACTCTAAAGCTCCGTTCGGCTCCTCCTGTCAATCCCGCTTGTGCAGCTCCGCGCGGCGCAGATCAAGCGCGCCGTGCTCGCTTCCGCGCCCCTTGCGGGCTGCGGGGATTGACAGCGCCTCTCTCCGCCCTTCCTTCGCCGCCATGAAACGAATGTCTTTTTCTTGGCCGCACTCCGGCCAGAAGGAGGCAAATCCACCGCGAAGGAGCCCGGCTTATGTTGGACATCGTGACCAATCTGATCTCCGAAAGGAAAATTCCCACCCTCGACGAATTACAGATGGAGGATCTCCTGCACCATTTGTTCACCGCCACGCCCAGAGACACCCGCATTCAGGTGGCCGAGGTTGCTTGCCGATACGACCGCCAGCATCCGCGCGCCATGGACGTTTTTCTTGCCTCTGCACTGCCGCTGGCTGCGCAAACCGCCCGCCGGCGGGCGGCGCGGATCTTTGTTCATCCCTCGGACCTGCAGATCGAACTGATGTACGGCGGAACGGTCGAGGCCGTCCTCGCTGTCTTTCAATCGAAATGTTCCCTGAAGCCGGAGGAAGGCGCCTTTCGGCGCTATCTGCTGCGGTCTATGGTGCTGGGCGCAGTCCGCGCCTACTTCCGGCGCGAGGAGAACGCGAGCGTCCGCGCGGCAGCCGATCTCACCGCTTTTGCGATCCCGAAAGGGCTCTCTCGGAACGAGGTTGAGGACGCGATCATCATCGGTGAACTGCTGGAGCAGGCAACCACATATCCGCAGCTCCGGCCGCCAGTGCGGGCGACCCTGGAGTGCATCCGTTCCCTTGGTTCGGATCATGCCCTCAAACAACACGCGTTTACCGCATCCGGTGACCCGGACGCGTGGAAACGGGAACGGTGCAGAAGGCCGATCCTCGAC
>JBKICP010000370.1:0-8592 GCA_046567085.1 Acidobacteriota bacterium | reverse complement strand
CGGACGACCAGAAGAACGCCGACCGCTTTGTCTTCGACGCCTCTACCCAGATCCTTCAGCTCTACCCCGCGCTCGATCTCACGCCGCACACCCGGGCGCAGCGCGTCCTCGCCCTGCGCAAAATCGCGCGGGCTCGCCTCACCGGTTGTACCGGAGCCAGCGCCTCTGCTCCAGCGCAGCTGGCAAGCCTCGTTTCCCGCTGGGATCAGCTGCCGTCGCGCACCACTGTCTTCAATCTCGAACAACAGCCCGACCTGGAGCAGACCATCATTCAGCTCGCCTACGACACTGAAACCGCCACCGCCGGAGTCTGCGGTGCGCCCACCGGAGACGACAACTGGCTGCTCCAGATTGCCCGGAATCCCGCCGCGGTGGAACAACAATAATGCGCGAACCCCTCCTGCCAGCCATGGCCTCCAGTACCGCACAGTCGGGCCTCGCCGGAATCTCCCTGCCGAAGTCCCCTTCCCCTCCCGGTGGGGATTCTCTCCCCGGCTCTCCTCCGACGGGGACCTTGCCCACAGGTCTGTTGTCCCCCCTCGAAAAGATCGCTCCCACGCGCGACGAGCGACTCTTCCTCGTTCTCTCCATCTTCATCGGCGTGCTCTCCGGCACCCTCGTCGTCGCCTTCCGCATCGCCATCGAATGGATCCGCATCCTCACCCTCGGTTCGGCGCCCCACCCCGGTCAGTACCGCCTCCTCTTCGTGCCGGCCATCGCCGGACTGGTCGTCTCCGCCCTGGTCATCTGGCTCTTCCCCGCAGCACGCGGAAGCGGCGTCAACCAGACCAAGGCCGCCCTCTACGTGTACGAGGGCTACATCTCCATCCGCACCGTCATCGGCAAGTTCATCACCTCTGCCCTCGCCATCGGTGCCGGCCACTCCCTCGGACCCGAAGACCCCTCCCTGCAGATCGGCGCCGGCGTCGCGTCGGTCATCGCCCGGAATCTCCGCCTCTCCCGCCGCCGTCTGCGCATGTTCGCCCCCATCGGCGCGGCTGCCGGTCTGGCCGCTGCCTTTAACGCCCCCATCTCCGCCATCCTCTTCGTCATCGAAGAAGTCATCGGCAGCTGGAGCGCGGCCGTCCTCGGTTCCCTCGTCCTCGCCGCCATCTCCAGTGTCGTCGTGGCGCGCTGGTTCTGGGGGTCGGAACCCATGTTTCGCATCCCCTCCATCGAGCTCCGCGATCCCCGCGAACTGCTGGCCTACGCCGTCCTCGGCGTCTTCGGGGGACTCCTCGCGCCGGTCTTCTCCGCCATCCTCGGCTACCTTCGCCCCCGCCTCCGCGCGCTTCCCCGCTGGAGCCTGCTCCTCCAGCCCGCCGTCGCCGGCCTCATGGTGGGTACCATCGGCTTCTTCGGTTTCCCCCAGGTCATGGGAACCGGCTACGACGTCATCGACCAGGCCATGCACGGGCAATTTGTCTGGGAAGTGCTCCTCGCCCTCGTCTTCCTGAAAATGCTCGCCACCACCGTATCCTTTTCCAGCGGCACCCCCGGCGGCATGTTCGCCCCCACCCTCTTCATCGGTGCCATGCTGGGCGGCGCTGTCGGCGCCTTCGAGAAGCACTTCTTCCCCCATCTCACCGGCACCGTCGGCGCTTATTCTCTCGTGGGCATGGGAGTCCTCTTCGCCGGATTCCTCCGCGTCCCTCTCACCTCCGTCTTCATGGTGCTGGAGGTCAGCGGCAATTACTCCATCATTTTGCCCATCATTCTTGCCAATACCCTGGCCTTCCTCATCTCGCGCAGCCTTCAGCCCGTCGGCATCTTCGAGACCTTTACCCGCCAGGATGGTCTGGACCTTCCCTCCATGGAAGAGCAGCGCGAAGAATCCACCCTGCACATTGAAGACGCGCTCCAGCCCGTTGGTGTCCCCATCGTCGACGGCAGCGACACCCTCCAGATCGTCTCCCAGAAGGTCTTCGGACCCCACGTGCTCGGATGCATGGTCCGACTCGTCGACGGCTCCTGGTACGCCCTCAGTGCCGACGAACTGGCCGCCGCCTCCGCGACCCTCGCCCCCGACGCCCCCCTCCAGCGAGCGCTCAGGAAAGACCGCACTCCCCTCCTCTTTCCCGATATGCCCCTCGACGCCGCGCTCCATCACTTCCCCCGCTGGCCGTTTCTTCCCGTTCTCAACCGCGCCAGCCGCGGAACTCTGGAGGGCATGCTCACGCTCGATGACGTCCTGCATCGCTATCGCAGCCCCGATTAGGCCCTCTTCGCTTGCATCGCCGTCCTCCCCCCACTACGCTCAAGATTCAGGGATCTGCCTCGCACGTCGCCCATGCTGAGTCTCTATCAACGGCTCATTCTCGGATGTCTCCTGCTCATCGCGCTGGTCACCACCGTCAGCATGCTGGTGCGCACCTCCTTTATTCATCTGGCGTATCTCGATACCGAGGTCCGCGTCGCTGAGACTGCCGTCGCTTCCCTCGCCTCCGCCCAGGGAGCGGTCGCCCACGAGGAGCTCATCGCCGCCCGCATCTCCACCGGCAACGCCACCCTCCTCGAATTTCGCGAGCAGGTCTCCCACACCCAGCTGCTCCTGAAAACCGCCGTCAGCGATGTCCGCGCCTTCGACCCCTCCGTCCCCATCGATCGCCTCGCCCGCGATCACGAGAAGCTGGTGCAGCATCCCCCCGCCGACTCCGAGCAGCTGACCCGCTCCCTCGAAGCCCTGCATGTCGAACTGCGCCACGACCTCGATCAGCTCTCCGCCCAGCGCTACTCCAGCGTCACCGATCTCCGCGACCGCCAGAATGAACTCCGCGAGCGCCTCATCGCTGCCTGCGGCCTCTCCATCGCCGCCGCCACCGTCATCTCCGCGGTGATGCTCTTCCTCGTCATTACTCCCCTGCGCCACACCGCCCGCGTGGCCCGCCGCATCGGTCAGGGCGACCTGCACCAGCGTGTCGAATGGCGCTCCAAAGACGACCTCGGCGCCATCGCCACCGAGCTCAACCGACTAGCCATCCGCCTCCGCGATCTCCGCGAAACCGAATCCGGCCGCCGCCAGATGGAGTTCCAGCTCGCCGATGCCGTCGTCCGCTCCATCTTCGAACCCGTCATCGTCACCGACAGCAAAGGCCAGGTCCTCAAGCTCAACCAGGCCGCCGTCGAACTGCTCGGCGCCACCGGCGGCGCCGAAGCCGATCGCATGGTGCTGGCCAGCGCTCCCGGCGGCGACCAGATCCTCAAAGCCATTCGCGGCGCCGTCTCCATGCAGCGCGCCACCACCGGCGAAGAAGGCGAAGCCGCGCTCCTCCCCATGCGCATCGGTCAGGCCGAGCGCAGCTATCGCCTCCGCACCACCCCCATGCGCGACAGCGAAGGCAAACTTCTCGGCGCCGTCACGCTTCTCGAAGACGTCACCGCCATCGCCGAAGTCGACCGCTTCAAGACCCGCTTCCTCGCCGTCGCCTCGCAAAAGCTCCGCGAACCCATCCGCCGCCTTCGCCTCGCGCTCTACGCGCTCGTCCAGGGTCATGCCGGCGAAATGCGCCCCCTGCAGATGGAGCTCACTACCAGTGCCGCCCATGAGGCCGAACAACTCGACGACCTCATGCTCGACCTGATCGAGGTCGCCGAACTCGAAACCGGCCGCCGCCAGCTTCGCAAGGAGAAGATCCGTCCCATCGATATGCTCCGTGACACCTCGATCCGCTGCCGCGACGCCGCCCGCGAGAAAAACATCGATATCGAGATCCTCGCCTTCGAAGACGTGGCGTACGTGCAGGCCGATCGCCGCGCGCTGCGCACCATCCTCGATAACCTCATCACCAACGCCATCCGCTACACGCCGGAAGGCGGCCACATCCGCATCGGCGCCACCGAGCAGCAGGAGCGCGTGCAGTTCTTCGTCCATGACAACGGCCGCGGCATCGAAGCCGAGCGCCTCCCCCTGATCTTCGGCCGCTTCACCGGCGACCCGGACAGCGGCACCTCCGGGCTCGGCCTCGCTCTCGTGCGAAGGCTCGTCGAATCCCAGGGAGGCGAGGTCTCCGTCGAAAGCCGCCTCGGCGCCGGCACCACCTTCCGCTTCACCCTCCCCATCGCCGTCGCCGAAGCCGACCACCACCCCGTGGAGGTCGGATGACCACTCCGCCGTCCCTTCCTCCTCCCGAAACGCCGGGCAATGAACCCATCGCGCCTCCCGCGCACAGCTCCCAGCAGGAGCCCGGCCGCCTGCGCGTCTACCTCGGCGCCGCTCCCGGCGTCGGCAAAACCTACCGCATGCTCGAAGATGCGCACCTCATGCGCCGCCAGGGCATCGACATCGTCATCGGCTTGATCGAACCCCACGGCCGTGCGGATACCGCGGTCCTTGTCGACGGCCTCGAGACGATTCCCCTCCGCGAAGTGCAGTATCGCTCCGTCACCCTCCGCGAGATGGACGTCGAAGCGGTCCTCGCCCGCCGCCCCGCCTGGTGCATCGTCGACGAGCTGGCGCACAGCAACGTGCCCGGCTCCCGCAACCACAAACGCTACGAGGACGTCCAGGAGCTGCTCGACGCCGGCATCAACGTGATGACCGCCATGAACGTCCAGCACCTCGAGACCCTGAACGACGCGGTCGCCCGCTCCGCCAGCACCCAGATTCGCGAAACCGTTCCCGACAGCTTCCTCCGCCGCGCCAACGAAGTCGTCAACGTCGACATCACCATCGACGAGCTCCGCGACCGCCTGCGCCAGGGAAAAATCTACGCCCCGGAGAAAGTCGAGCAGGCCCTCGCGAACTTCTTCCGCAAGGGCAATCTCAACATGCTCCGCGAGCTGGCCCTGCGCACTACCGCCGAACAGGTCGGCACCGCCGCCGCCGAATACCGCCGCACCCAGGGACTCGAGCAGGCGCCCATTCCGGAAAAGGTCATGGTCTGCCTCTCCCCGCGCTCCGGCATGGAACGCCTCATCCGCGTCGGTGCCCGCGTCGCCGGACGCCTCGCCACCAACTGGTACGTCGTCTACGTCGACGCGCCCGACCAGGACCATCGCCACGGCGACCCTGCCGCCTTTGCCCGCCTCGAAGAATACGAGCGCATGGCCCGCGACCTCGGCGCCCGCATCGTCACCCTCAAGGACCGCAAAGTTGCCGACGCCCTCATCGAGTTCGCCCGCAAGGAGAACATCTCCCACGTCGTCTTCGGCCAGTCCGCCCGCTCCCGCTGGGATATCCTCCTCCACGGCTCCATCATCAACCGCTTCCTCAACGAAATGCGCGACACCACCGTGCAGGTGGTTCCGGTACAGAAGGAGCGCAAGCTCTCCCAGCGTTAGCAGCCCATCAGTCAATCCAACAGGAGACAGGACATGAACCGCGAAGCCATGATTGCGCAGATCCGCCAGTGCGGCCAGGCTTTTGACGTCGTTGTCATCGGCGGCGGCGCCACCGGAGCCGGCATCGCCGTCGACGCCGCCAGCCGCGGCTTCTCCACCCTCCTCCTCGAGCGCACCGACTTCGGCAAAGGGACCTCCAGCCGCAGTACCAAGCTCGTCCACGGCGGCGTTCGCTATCTCGAACAGGGAAACATCTCCCTCGTCATGGGAGCCCTGCGCGAGCGCGGCATCCTCCGCCGCAACGCCCCCCACCTCGTGCACGATGTCCCCTTCGTCGTCCCGAACTACTCCTGGTGGGAAACCCCCTTCTACGGCATCGGCCTCAAGGTCTACGACCTGCTCGCCGGCCAGTACGGCTTCGGCAAATCGAAAATCCTCTCGCGTGAAGAGACCCTGGAACGCCTCCCCAACCTGCGCCAGGACGGCCTCCGCGGCGGCGTCGTCTATCACGACGGCCAGTTCGACGACTCCCGCCTGCTCATCCACCTCCTCGCCACCGCCGCCGATCACGGCGCCGTCGTGCTCAACTACGCCCCCGCCATTGAAATCCTCAAGGGCGACGACGGCTTCGTCCGCGGCGTCGTCGCAGAGGACCTGGCCTCCGGCGAACGCCTTTCCATCGACGCGAAGGTCGTCATCAACGCCACCGGCATGTTTGCCGACGAAACCCGCCGCCTCGCCGAACAGGACGTCCATCCCATGATGGTCGCCAGCCAGGGCATCCACCTCGTCCTCGATGCTTCCTTCCTGCGCGGCACCACCGCCATCATGGTTCCCCACACCAGCGACGGACGCGTCCTCTTCGCCATTCCCTGGCACGGACACACCCTCGTCGGCACCACCGACACCCCCATCGACGCGCCCAGCTACGAGCCCAAACCCTTTCCCCAGGAAATCGAGTTCGTCCTCGAAACCGCCCGCGAGTATCTCAGCCGCCCGCCCAGGCGCGAGGACGTCCTCAGCGTCTTCGTCGGCATCCGGCCTCTGGTCAAACAAGCCGGCCCGACCTCGACCGCCACCTCGGCGCTCTCGCGCGACCATACCGTCCACATCGACGAGTCCGGCCTCCTTACCATCGCCGGCGGCAAGTGGACCACCTATCGCCACATGGCCGAAGACACCGTCGACCACGCCATCCTGCTCGGTCGTCTCCCCGAGGCCGCCTGCGTCACAAAAGATCTGCGCATCCACGGCTACCTCGCGGATCCCTCCAGCCTCCAGGGCCTCGCCGTCTACGGCGCAGACGCCGCGAAGATTCGCGATCTCGCCCGCGAGTCTCCCGCTCTCGGCCAGCCCCTCGACTCGCAGCTTCCCTCCATCGGCGCAGAGGTGGTCTGGGCCGTTCGCGAGGAGATGGCGCGAAGCCTCGAAGACGTCCTCGCCCGCCGGACGCGCGCCCTCTTCCTCGATGCCCGGGCTGCCCTGCGCATGGCCCCCGCCGTGGCCGCCATCATGGCCCGCGAACTCGGGCGCGACCGGGCCTGGATCGACGCCGAAATTGCAGCCTTCAACAGCCTTGCCGCGCAGTACCTCCTTCCGAACGGCGGCGACGCAGCCTCGTAACCGCGATGGCATGAAACGCCGGTGGCCCGCTCTGCACTATCCCGCCGATGGGCGTTCGAGAACATCGAGGCACCGTATCGAGGAGCTCACTCCTTCCCGGTCTTCCGGCAGGATCGCTGCCCCCGCCGGCCACAACGGCCCCTGCAAAATGGGTTGTCCTTGCCTCCGCTCCGGGGTATAGTGCTCCCAGTTCCGCAGTCCCGGCTACCGGAACCTCGCCGATCGCAGCCCTCGCTGAGCCTCATGCGACCGCATTCTGCGGATGCTGTGAACAATTCCAACATCGGAGATGGATGCGTATGCGTACTATCCTCTCGTCTCTTCTTCTCACCGTTCTGGCCGTCCTCCCCTCGGCGGCTCAGGATAAGCGTCGCATTGCCGTCATGGACTTTGGCTATGGCACCGTCATGACCAGCGTCCAGGCCATCTTCGGCACCAATCAGGACATCGGCAAAGGCATCTCCGACATGCTCGTCAACCAGCTCGTCAACAACGGAACCTACCGCGTCTTCGAGCGCGCGGCTCTCGACAAAATCATCAACGAGCAGAACTTCTCCAACAGCAATCGAGCCGATCCGGCAACGGCGGCCAAAATCGGCGCGCTCGCCGGCGTCGACACCATCATCATCGGCGACATCACCACCTTCGGGCGCGATGACAAGAACTACGGCGGTGGCGCCGTCGGCTACGGCCTCGGCAAATTCGGCATGGGCGGCCTCGGCCTGCACAAGGCCAAAGCCGTCGTCGAGATCACCGCTCGCATGGTCGACGTCAACACCGGCGAAATCCTCGCTTCGGTCACCGGCCGCGGCGAATCGAAACGCTCCGGCACCGATATGCTCGGCGGCGGCGGATCCGGCTGGAGCGGCGGCGGCGGCCACCTCGACATGGGCAGCGCCAACTTTGGCCAGACCATCATCGGCGAGGCCACCACCTCCTCGGTCGACCAGGTCGCCACCGGGCTCGACGGTAAATCGGGCAGCCTGCCCACCGCCGCAGCGCCGCCTCCGGCTCCGATCGACGGCCTCGTCGCCGACGCCTCCACCGGAGACATCATCATCAATGTCGGCTCCAGCGCCGGCGTCAAGGTCGGCGACACCCTGGCCGTGACCCGCGTGCTGCGGACCGTCAAGGATCCCGCAACCGGCAAGGTGCTCCGGACCATCGACCAGCCCGTCGGCACATTGACCATCACCAGCGTCGACTCAGGATCGGCCGTAGGCAAGTTCAGCGGATCGGGAGCGCCCGCCGTGGGCGACCACGTCAAGAGGCCCTGAAGACAGTTCCAGCCGTGCAGCCCGAGCTTCGACCGGACTGCACGGCACGGGAACGCCGCCGGTACTTCCGTACCGCCTCCCCCGGCGTTCTTCCTTGTATTGCTCGAGCCCTCATATCAGTCAGGAGCAGTGTCCGAAAGCCCGCCACCGAGCGGGCTTTTCCTTTGAAATCCCAGGATTGGAGCCTTTCGCGCGAAACGGGGCTGCGCAGCAGCACGACGGTAGAATCCCCGGCCTTCAGGCCCGGCAAACTTCAGTCGCCTCTCGCTAACCGCCTTTCGCTATCCGCTATCCGCTATCCGCCGGTTGTGTGGCGTATCGCTGGCGCGCTAGACTGACCCCGAACGCGCTTGCCCCAGGAGACCCCAGATGAGCACAGCTTCCCCGCAGCACCCAGCGCAGTCCGACGCCC
>JBKICP010000369.1:0-2855 GCA_046567085.1 Acidobacteriota bacterium | reverse complement strand
GCTCAATATCCCACTGCGACCTTTAAAAGCACCAGCGTGACAAAGGGCGGCAAGGGACTGCTGGTGAAGGGCAATCTGACAATCAAGGGGATCACGAAGCCGGTGGTGCTCAACGTGGACGGCCCGACGAAGCAGATTGTGGGTATGGACAAGAAGATTCACGAGGGCTTCGAAGCCACGACTACGATCAACCGCGACGACTTCGGCCTCGAACCCATAATGCCCGATGCCATGGTGAGCAATGCGGTGCAACTGACGATCAACCTCGACGTCGAAAAGCAGTAACGGACTCGGGTAGTTGCGGAATGCAAAAGCCTCCGGTTTTGCCGGGGGCTTTTCGTTTTGGCCGTCAATCGCCGACCGGTGCTTCCTTCTCTGCCGGGCGTTCTTTCGCCAAATCGCCCGCGTCAGCCGCGCGTCTGTCTAAGACCACCCCGAGGTCCGCCACTACCCAGGTTGCTCCTGTGACCAGCAGGGTTTCGGCCAGTTCCGACCAGAGGAAGTGGCCCTGCGGGTGGGCGATGAGTTGCGGAATCCAGACCAGCAGGGCAAAGAGCCCGACCATCACGGTCATCAGGCGCATGGCCACGCGGGCATGGCGGTTGATGAGGATCGCTATGGCGGCGAGGGCAAAGGCAACCGTGGTGACGACAGCCCAGAACATCTGTCCCGGCGGAATCCAGTTTGGCACGCCCTGAGCGGTTCCGCGCAGCAGCAGCGCCTGGCCGAGGGTAAAGGAGATGGCGGAGATGCCGAGGCCGATCCGCACGACGCGGCCCAGCAGCACCGCTCGCTGGAGATTCGTTTCCGTTGCAGCGTACAGCGCCGCCGCGCCCCAGAAGAATGAGAGGAACATCAGAAAGCTGCAGCCGTATTTGTCGTAGACGTCGGCGGCGGCCACGATGTCCGGAACGCAGGCGAAGGAGAAGCACAGATAGACCAGGGCCAGCACCACCGAGGCCGCGCGCAGGGTCCGGGGATGCTGGATGCCGATACCGCCAGCGATCTGAGCGGTCATGAGGCAGACGCCGATGGCAACGCCAAAGGGCAGGCTCCAGAGGTGGTGCACGTTCTGCCACGCATTGGCGTCGTGCCACAGGAGCGCGATGACTCCGAAGAGCACGGCAGCCCCGCCAAAGACGATCCGGCCGGGGAGGGTTGTTTTCATGCAGCCAACAGTAGCAGAAACTGCCCCTGGGAGGCCGCAGTGGAGTATCGTTTGCTGTCCGGTAGATCGGTTGCTGCCGGAACTTCGAGGCGCGTCGAAAACGGGTTTAGCTCGGGATGGGCCAGGCCCGGGGATGGGGGATGGCAGGGCTTGTATCAGATCGAGGAGTGACGGTGCCGCGCGATATGGCGGTGCGTGTGGCGGATCGCGCGCTGCAGCGGATGGCGGGAGCGCCGCTGATCCCCGGCAACGCGGTGCAGCTGCTGCGCGATGCGGCGGAAAACTATCCGGCATGGATGGAAGCGATGCGGGGCGCAAAGAAGGAGATCTGCTTCGAGACGTATTCCTTCCGGTCGGACGCGACGGGTCTGGAGTTTGCGCGGCTGCTGGAGACGAAGGCGCGCGAGGGCGTGCGGGTGCGGCTGATTTACGACTGGTTCGGCGGACTGGGCGCGGCATCGTTTTTGTTCTGGCGACGGTTGCGCAAAGCGGGCGTGGAGGTGCGGTGCTTTCGTCCTATGCGGTTGGTGGACCCGACGGGGTCGATTGGGCGGGACCACCGAAAGATCATCGTGGTGGACGGGGAAATTGGATTCGTGGCGGGGCTGTGCGTGAGCGACGTGTGGGTGGGCGACGCGCGCCGGGGCAGGCCGCCGTGGCGCGACACGGGAGTGAGGATCGAAGGACCGGCCGTGCGGGAACTGGAGCGGACCTTTCGGCGGATGTGGGGCCTGGTGGGTGGAAGGTGGGAGGCTGAGGCGGAGCATGCGCCCGTTTCGCCAAAGCATCGGGTGGCAGGATCGGTGCCGCTGCGCATCGTTCCGGGTGAACCGGGGCATGGAGGGCTCTACCGGCTGGACCTGATGCTGACGGCTGTGGCGATTCGGTCGTTCTGGCTGACGGACGCATACTTTTTTGCGACTCCCTCGTTTGTGCAGGCGCTGCGGTCGGCGGCGCTGGATGGAGTGGATGTGCGGCTGCTGCTGCCGCGGACGAGCGATATTCCGGTGGTGCGGGCACTCTCGCGGGTGGGCTATCGAACGCTGCTGGAGGCAGGGGTGCGAATCTTCGAGTGGAACGGATCGATGCTGCACGCGAAGACGGCGGTGGTGGACGACCGATGGGCGCGGGTGGGATCGACGAACCTGAACCTGGCCAGCTGGGTAAGCAATTACGAACTGGATGTGGTGGTGGAGGACGCCGCGTTTGCGCGGGCGATGCGGCAGATGTATCTGGACGATCTGGCGAATGCGACGGAGATTGTGCTGAGCGCGGGGACGAAGGTGGGTCCGCTGGAGGCGCGGAGGGGGCATCGGGGCAGCCGGGGCCGAGCCCGGAGCAGCGCCGGACGGATCGCCACGGGAGCCATCGCAATGGGGAGCACGGCGGGACTGGCGATTACGCGGCCGCGGCTGCTGGGGCCGGCCGAGGCTCCGATTATGCTGTTCACGGCGCTGCTGCTGCTGTGCCTTGGGAGCCTGGCGGCGGTCTTCCCGAGGACCAGCGCCTATGTGGCCGCGGGATGCGCCGCGTGGCTGGCAGTGACACTACTGCTGAAGGCGTTTCGCCTGTATCGTTCCGGGAAACAACGAGATACGGCAGGAGTTTCAAGCGACACAAGAAGTAACCTATAATGTAACGAGCAGTGGATTTACCTACCCGAACGATTCGCCCCCGAACTAAAAAT
>JBKICP010000368.1:0-7621 GCA_046567085.1 Acidobacteriota bacterium | reverse complement strand
TCGTATTGCCCGTCGATCCAGATCACGTGAGGATTCGCGCCCAGCATCGTTCCGGCCGACCAATTAGTCCATTCCGCATACCCCCCCGCCGTGATGTGCATGGCGCTGTTGACGGCGGCGATCGCGAACGACGTGTAGCGGGAATAATCGCAGTTCCGGCTCTGAATCCGGAATCCTTCGTAGACCTCGTACATGTAGATCCCAACGAACTCGTTGCCGTCCGCCTGGTCGCTCCCAGTTCCGCTTCCGCAGACGACGCCGGCCCCTGCCAGGTTGGACGCGGGCGTTCCGAAGTTCTGCACCAGCGCATCGCGGAAGCTGTTCCGCTGCGATGCGTTCGTCAGGCCGGGATCGGCGTCCACCATATAGCCGGTCAGATTGGTGGTGCTGTTCCCGTCGAGATTGATCCCGCTGAGCCGGGTGCCGTAGACGCCATAAGCTTCGACCATCGCAGAGCCATGCGCGTAGGCGGTGGCGGGCGCGGAGCCGGCCCATTTGAGTGTGCAGCCGCCGTCTGCCGCCTGGCCGGACTGGAGATCCGTGCGCACGCCGAAGAAGTTCACATAAGAGGGCAGCACGATTTCGGCGCTGATTTTGTATACGCCCTGTGGGCAGTAGATGCGCTGCCCGGCGGTCGCGGCGTTGAGCGCAGCCTGAATGGCGGCCGTATCGTCCGTTGTCCCATTCCCCGTCGCGCCAAAATCCTTCACGCTGATGGTTTCCTCCAACTTCGCCTGGACCGTCCGGAGGGTACTCGATCCGAGCTGCTCGAAGCCAACCAGAGTCGATCCCGTGGAAGCGGCCAGCCCATTTTTCAGGAGTTGCCCGAAATCGGCTATCCCGTCCTGCGTCCAGATCGTCGATCCCGTTCCGGGGCAGTTGCTGTCTCCAGGCTCCTGAAAGACGACGCGATAAGTGCTTGCCCCGAACCAGATATTCGCGTTACCGCCAGAATCGAGAACGACCGGGTTCGAGTTCTGCACCGCTCCCGAGTTACTGGTGTAGGTGGGAGCGGGCGAAAATCCCCCTGAAAGATACGTGCAGATTTTACCGCCTGGCACAGTGTGCCCATTTTTATCAAGCGGTTGCCAGCGAGGCAAAGGAACCTGCGCCGCCGAAGGCAATTGGGCAAACAAGCCACAAGCAGTCACGAGAATTATGATGCAGATGAGCACAGATGTACGTACAATATTATTCATGGTGGATTGGCTGATATACACGCTCAAAGACCCCGTTAATTTAGCGATTAGATACGTCGGGTATACGACTAAATCGGTTCAGCACCGACTGAAATCACATCTCCATGAAGCGAAAAGGCACCAGCGCGACAGGCGGACCAAATGGCTCTTTTCCTTGCTGCGCAATAACCTAGAACCCATTTACGAAATAATCCAGACCGGGCATGGAAATGGATGGCGCGAAGCTGAGATTTTCTGGATCGCACATCACCGCGCGGCTGGATGCGACCTTGTGAATGGCACGAATGGTGGCGATGGCGTTTTAGGCGGCTGGGGCACGCACGAAGAGCGCAGCGCGGCAGCCAAAAGATCAATGGCGTCAAGGACCCCGGAGCAAAGACGCGCTGGAGCCTTGGCGATGTTAGCCGCTACGACGCCCGAACAGCGCCGCGAGAACAGCCGAAAGGCCGCCAGGTCCATGAGCCCAGAGAAGCAGCGCCGGAACGGTATTATTGGCGCCAAGTATCTTGCTGAAGAAAACGCTAAGTCCACGCCAGAAATTAGAAGCCAGAGGATGAAGCGCTCATGGGCCACGAAAAGCATTGATGATCGCCGAGAAGCGGCGCGGCGGTTAAATGCCTCACTCACATTGGAACAAAGGCGCCTTAACGGCATAAAGGTGATGGAATCTCGCTCCACAGAAGAGCGCCGTGAATTCGGACGCATCGGACGCATGGCTGCCGATCCGGCTAACATAGCCGCTTCCCGCACCCATGAAGAGCGGAGTGATTCGGCGAAATCCTGGTATGCCAGGACCACTGCTGAGTGGCGTGCAGAGCGCGCTCGAAATATGGTGGCGGCTCGATGGTCAAAAGCTACACCTGAGATGCGGGCAGCGGCTACAGAAAACGCCAGAAAGGCTCGTAAGAAAAAGACACTCACGCGCAATGGAGAAACTAAAACAATGCGCGAATGGTCCGATTTACTCGGTATTAAATACGAACTTATAGCGCAGCGTCTCTCGCGCGGATGGACCGACGAACAAGCGCTCTCTGGAAAGCGTTAGCTGTTTTCGAGAAGTCCGGCGTTCAGATAGAAATCCGCGCCGGCGTCCATGATGGCCTGCAGGGAATACCCGGCTTCGAGAACCTGATTCACCATCTCCGGTATGTCGGTGATCGGTCCCGGCGGGATCGGTTTCTTGTAGACGATGGTGTTCGCGGCTCCCGCTACCCCACTGGGCGCCACTTTGTAGATCGTCAGAAGTTGCGTGTTCGCGGACTCTTCGCTCGTGATGGTCAGCTTCTGAATGACGGTGGCGGTGTTGTTTGGAGCCGTATAGATAGCCGCCGCCACGGTCGGCACATTGTAGTTGTCGATCGATCTGATTTTGTTGGGCATGTGAGATGAGCCTTACTGGCGATACCAGAGTTTTGAGGTGAAGCTCTCCGGCTCGCCGGTCGTACTGATCGGCGCGTCCGCAGGAGTGAGCGCGTGCTTGTGCTGCGGATCGGTCACTACGCCTCCACCGCCGCCGCCAGTGAAGGGCGGAATGAGAACCGACACCGGAGCGCCCGTTCCGGCGTCGACCGAACCCGTTCCCGCTGTAGCTGCCGCCGCTGCCGAGACTGAGATTCCAGTGGAGGCCAGTTCCGTATTCCCACTGATCGTCGGAGCGACCGGAGGGTTCAGAGAGTCGGCGCCGTCGAGCGCGGCGAGATACGCTTTCTGCGCGGAGACGGAGAGCATGTTCCGCGTCCCGAGCGTTCCATCGGCCTTGAGATATGGGACATTGGCCGTGCCGTCCACCAGATGCCAGCCGGGCGAAGCCGTGGCCCTTTGCCCGAGAGCATAGTAATCGCTGCCCTCGTCGGCGAAAACAGGCGTCGTGCCGTCCCAGTAAATCAGGTGCGCGTAATCGGACACGAAGATGAAGCTGTCCTTGTTCGCGGCGTTCAGAAGCGGGAAAGTAGCTTGGGTGCAGACGATGATCTGCGGCGCGGTTTGCGTCTGCTGGCTGCGGAAGGCCAGCATCCGTTCGAGATCCGAGATTCTCTGAAGCGCCGAACTGACCTGCGCCCCGGTATCCGATGCGAAGCTCGCGGCCCGTTGCAGAGCCTGAATCGCCGACTGATCGGCTGGCGCCGGCTGAAACGATGCGGCCCGCTCAATCGCCTGCACGGCAGGATCGGAAGCGGCCGAAATCGCCGGAGAAACGAAAGCCAGCGCTCCCTGTGTGTTTGTGGAGTTGAGCGCCTGCTGGAGCAACTGGTTCACGAACCAGAAGAACTCCAACGTGGGCGCGCCTGTCTTCAGATCGATCCATGCCGGACCAATCGGGAGGGGGTTAAGATTCGTTCCCACTTACTTAACTAACGCGCCTGTTGTACGCGTTGCTGAACAAATTGAAGATTCCCTGGCTTGCCGATGCCTGCATGTCACCCTGCTCAACCCGCATCTGCAGCGGCATGTCGTTCATGGCCTTGATGCGCGCGAGAGAGCTTTGAGCGATTGCCCCCGTGATCGGCGATATCCGCGCCCGCTTCGGGAATCTGGCCGCCAGCCGCACCGCGAGATTCGATTCAACCGCGATCTGGTATCCGGGAGGGAAAACGATGTTGGCCGTCGGATCGCTGATGGCCATCATCTGTTGCCAGAGATAGAGGGCCACTGTGATCGTCGCGTCGATGGGAACCGGCCAAAGCCATACCGTTCCCATATCGGAGACGGCCCCGTTGACGGTGCTCTGCTCATACCAGAGAACGTAGGGATTGGTGCTCTGGAGGGTCTTCGGAGAAAGCGCCTGCCACTGCTGCGTGGTGTAGATGTCGAACGGTTCCTCGACAGGCGGATTCGTGGTGTTGAAAACATAGCCGGCGCGTGTAATCGCGCTCGGCATCTGCGCCTGCCAATCGGCCGCCGAGTCGATGCCGATCTTGTAAGCCTGCTGGCCTGACACCAGCGGGAACTCCTGCCGGTCTTCGGCATACACGGTCAGCCGTTGCGCGCGCCACTCGCCGAACAGCGCATTGACCTCTTCGAGGGCATCCGTTGTTTCCGAAGACGAGATTCCGCGCCCGGCTTCCGCGAGGATTCCGGCGCGGCGGAATGCGTTGTAAAAAAGGGTTGTGCCTGTCACGCGATCTCCTGTGGGGCGAAGGCCATCAGTTCAGGCTCATCCACGACCCGGCTTTCAGCGGATCGTCTCCATCCTTCACCAGCAACGGGCTGAGCGCCATGATGTAGATTCCCTTTCCCCAGAAATGGGTCGAACAGCAGACGACGCCCTGATTCGCCATGCCCTTGAAGAATTCCGCTTCTAGCGGAGTGAGCGTTTGGTCTGCATCTTTCCCGCGGCAGGTTCTCATCCTTCTCCTACTGCGCGGGCGTCGCCTGCGGTATGCCATCTGAAATCCCCAGGTTTGGAAGTTGTGCGTTCAACTGCTGGATCCGCGATTTGGACGATTGCTCCATCGCCGCAGTCACCTGGTCGACGGGATGCCCGTAGGAAGCCATAATCACGACCTTCAGTCCGTCAACAAAGGCTTTTTGGAAACCCGTCGGCATGGAGAACTCGTCCGTCAGGGCGACAAACTGCTGAAGCGGCAACCATGCGGAAAGCTGGAGGATAGTGGTCACAACGCACTTCGGCGCCGGGTACAGATTCAGGTTCATGATCGGGGAAGCCTGGTCAGGATAAAGAAGCTCGGGCGCGTTGGTGGTTGCGCTCAGATCCGCAATCGCCCGCCACCGGGCTTCGCCGATGATCTCCATCGGAGAACTGATGTTCACGCCGGTCGCGCCGATCGGCACGAGGATGGTCGCGCCTTCGATCTTCACCGGCCGCGTCTGATTGAAGTCCGTGGCGCCGATCCCGATGGTGAAGGTCTGCTTCGCGGTGAGCGCGAGTTGGATCTCCTGTATTTCGTAAATGTTCAGACGCTCGGTGCTCCAACTGTCGAGGAGTTCGTTCGCCTTCCCCATGCAGTAGGAACTGTCTTCCGGAGAAGGCGTCTCCCCCTGCCCCAGTTCTCCAATGTCTGTCAGGCACTCCGTAATAAGATCCAGCAGCGTTGGCATGATTTTTCAGGCGCCTTTTTCTCTTCGGGATATCAACTTGTCTTCGGGACTTTGGCGAGGCGGCCAAGCCATCGGGAGAGGTTCAGATCTGCCGTCCGCTGGCCGTATTCCTTCACCTGCTCGTCATGAATCTTCTGATAGCGGTCCGCCGCCTGCCGCACGATGGCGCGATAAAGATCGGCTTCATCGTCCGCGTTGCAAGCCGCCGCGGTGACCGGCCCGAGGATGCCGTCAGGTTCAACCCGCAGCGCGCGCTGGAGCAAACGGATGCCCTGTGTGCTCCCCATGTTGACTTCGGCGTCGAATACCTTCGCCGCGATCATCGGGAATGCAATCGCGCCCATGTTGACCGGCTCCCAGAAGAACGTCCGGTAGAGATGAACGGCTCCGTCCCGGCTGATGGCCTTGATATCCTCCGGCGTCGCCAGCGGCTTCAGGCCGCGCAGCCATGCGAGTGAGATTCCCCAGTTCGAACACTCGCCGGTCTTCGGATCTTCGAACAGGCTGACGAGCTGGCCGTCGCGTTCGAAAGTCTCGTTCGAAAGAACAAACTCGACGGAAGGGGGAAACAGGTCAGGCGCGGGCATTGATCCCGATCCTGTAACTGGCAACGCTGTGGGCCAGCTTGCGGTCGAAGTAAGATCCCGGCCCGTCGACGCGAACCTCGTAGCCGCCGTGGCGGAAGGGAGGGTCTGTCGGAACGTCCGGTACGATGTCGGGCGCGTTGATGACGCGGATCGTCTGACCATTCCAAAGCGCCTGCGCTCCAGCCGGGTCGGTGACGCGCGGCCCGGCGAAGGTGAAAAGCTCGCCGCCGAACTCCATCCACGCCAGCGTTGCAAGCGCGGCGCCGAGCGAGTGCCCGGTGAAAAGCACGTTTCCCGTGCGTCCCTCCAGAATGGTCCGCAGATTGGCCTGGATCGCGCTGTAGACCTCGTGGAAGCCACGGTGTACAGAGTGGCCGAAGTGGTCCACCATCGGCAGCGCAATGGCGTCTTCGGCCCATTCCGCGAGATCCTGCGTACCGCGGAGATCGACGATAACCTGCCCGGTCAGTTTCCGGAAGGTCAGATATCCCCACACCTGCATGACGTCGAAGCGCAGAATCGCCGGCCGCTTGCTGACTTCCATCAGGATCGGTTCCGCCGGCGCGTATCCGGCGGGGAGATCGCAACTCCCGGCCAGGGCGAGCGCGTACCCCGCTTCGTTCAACGACAGTAATTCGAGCGCGAAGTCCCGCGAGTAGATCATTCGGCCGCCGACTCCTTCTTCTGGACTTTGAAGTGCTCTCCGTCGGGAACGAACTCGAAACCGGGCGCAGGAGTCACGACAACCGCCGAGACGGCGAAGCGGCCGCCCTTGGTGATCTTCTTGCCGTGGAGTTCATACTCTGCGGGCCCGACAAGCTGCCCGTGACAAATTCGCTGCGCGACGATTCCGGGCGGAAGGCCGGGGATTCGGATAGGCATTTTGTGGGATTTCCTTCAGGACCAAATGAAAAGGGCGAGCCCCTTTCGGAAACTCGCCCTGATGGTTTTCCCTGTGGTGGTTTTGGATGGCTTCAGTTCAGCCCAATATGATTTCCAGTTTACTGGTTTACCGGATGAACCGCAAGCAAAAAATCAGTGCTTGCTCCAATGTCCCGAGCCGTCGCCCGTGTCGTCCGGCCCCATCTTGCCCGACTTCGTACCGTGCGACTCCATCATGGTCAGGGGAGCCGCGCCGCCGCCATCGTGCGCGCCGTCTTCGCCGTGCTCTCCGTAGAGCGCCCGGTCTGCCTTCATCTTGCCGTCCTCGGGTTCGTAACTGGTGTTCTTCATCATCGTTTCCTCTCGTTGTGGGATGTACTGCGGATTTTCAGTTCTTGCCGGACCAGTGCTTGAGAACCCGGTCGGCTTTCGCGTCGATCTTCTCTTCTTCCGAACTGGACATGCGGCCGGCGTTGACGGCCTGCGAAGCACGGGCCTTGGCGTCCCGGGCATGGCTGGGGTCAGGAACCGGGTACGTCCTGTCGGGACCGGCGAACTGCGAGGACTTGAGAGCGTTCCTTTTCGCTGCGTTCAATTTCGACATGGCAATTTTCTCCTTACGGTTTTGGCTGGTGGGGGAATTACGGGTGGCGGCCGCCGCTCATGAGGGTGAAGGCCACGTCCTTCGCCCAGCCGAGGCCATGAATCAGGACTTCGACCGCGGCGAAGATCAGCGCGGCGCGGGTGTAGAAACTCGCCCGCTCCTTGTCCTTTTCCTCGGAGGCTCCGAGGCTTCTGTCGTTCGCCTGTTCGATCTTGATAACGCGATCTCTCAGCTTGTGCGTCTCGTCCTGCATCCGGTCCAGTTCGCCCTTCTGGCCATGGCCGAACAGG
>JBKICP010000367.1:0-3809 GCA_046567085.1 Acidobacteriota bacterium | reverse complement strand
CGCGCGCCAACTCCACCATGCACAGCGGCAAATGGGAGAAGAAATCCCTGCAGGGGTCCGAGTTGCGCGGAAAGAAGCTGGGCATTGTGGGCCTCGGCCGCATCGGCCTTGAAGTCGCCCGCCGTGCACGCCAGTTCGGCATGGAACTCGTCGGTCACGACCCCTTCGTCTCCGCCTCGATCGCCCGCGAGAACGCCATCCGCCTTGTCTCGGTGGAAGAGCTTTTCACGATGGCGGACTTCCTCACGCTGCACGTCGGGCTCACGCCGCAGACCACGGGCATCATCAACGCCGCGACGCTGGCAACGATGAAAAGGGGCGTCCGCATCATCAACTGCGCCCGTGGCGAGCTGGTTGTCGAAGCCGATCTCGCCGCCGCCCTCCAGTCCGGGCAGGTTGCCGGGGCAGCGCTCGACGTCTTCCACCAGGAGCCGCCCAAAGATTCGCCCTTCACCTCCCTCGACAACGTCATCCTCACGCCGCACATCGCCGGATCGACCGCTGAAGCGCAGGAAGCCGTTGGGGTCCAGATCGCCCTCCAGGTCCGGGAGTATCTGAAGTCCGGCATTGCGCAGAACGCCGTCAACCTGCCGTCGCTGAGCCACGAGGAATATCAGGAGCTGGCCCCCTGGATGATTTTGGCGGAGCGGCTGGGCACGTTCCTCGCACAGATTCCGCGCGGGAGCATCGACTCGATCCAGCTCAGCTACCACGGCCGCCTGGCCGAGACCAAGACGGAGCTGGTGCGCAACGCCGCCATCGCCGGCGTTCTCGGGCATCTGGAGCAGGTGAACCGCATCAACGCTGCCTCGGTCGCGCAGGAGCGGGGCATCCGCCTCCACGAGGAGAAGACCGAGGAGCCTCGCGGCGCCACGGGCAGTGTCTTTGAGCTCCGCCTGCACACCAGCGAGACCAGCATGGCGGCCAGCGGCGCCGTCCTGCACGGCGAGTCGCCCCGCCTGCTGCACCTGGACGGCATCGACATCGAGGCGCCTCTTCAGGGCACCCTGCTCACCATCCGCAACAAGGACGTCCCCGGGGTCATCGGCCGCATCGGCACCATCCTGGGCGAACATAAGGTAAACATCGCCAACTTCGCCCTGGGCCGCGCCAACGTGACGGGCCCTGAACCCGCTTCCGCCCTCGCTGTCGTTCAGGTGGACGGCGCGGTTACCGACGACGTAATGCGCGAACTCCGTGCCGTGCCTGCGGTTACGGGCGTCCGGCTGGTCACACTGGCCTCCTGAAGCGTGTGGCCTGGAGCTCGTCTCTGAGATCCGGGCCACCCCGGGCCTGCTGTGCTACCTTCGCACCTCCCAACCCTCTTGCCGATTTTGGTGCCTGTAGTACTCAAATTTCCCCGAAATACGGCTAAAACAGGCTATCCTGCACAGAGAATACCGTTCCACAAACGAAAGAATGGCCCTCGGCTCTGTTCTCCAGCTTTCCGAAGACCTGCTCGTCGCTCCACGGCCCACCCTGGTTCCCCGGCCCGCGGAAGACCCGCAGGCACCGCTCATTCCCAGCACGCATAAGGCTGTCCTTCAGGGGAGCCTGATTCAGCGTGAAGGCCAGACCTTCCTCTGGTTCACCTTTCCCAAGGCACACGTCTTCGTTCCTGTCGTCCAGGCGCAGGACCCCTCGCTACCCAGCCGGATTGAGCAGGTTCTCCAGCGCCAGGGGTCGGTCGCGCCGGAAGCCCCACGGAGGGTGGAGACGCCTTCCGAGCCTGCGGAAGCGGCTACCGCCATGGCGAGAGCGGCTCACGCTTTCTAGCCAGTCCCCATTTTCGGGAATCTGCACGCGGGACCCGCAATTTAGTGCCTGACCCATCCGTGCAATCCCGCCTCAAAGCTGCGCCGATCGAGCCGTGGCAGGTGTCGCGCCACCTGGTGCGGGAACAACGGATAATGTTTCGTCTCAATCAGCAGCTCCGGCACACACCAGACGTCATCGTCGGAGGTCATCCACCCGTCGCCGTCCAGTCGGGCAAGATTGACCGTCCGCGAGTAGGCCCGCAGCGTGCGCTCGCCGCGCAGATTGTAGTAGTGCTCGAAGTAGCTGAGCGCTAGTTCGCGCAGGGTGCGGTAGATCGGGGCGCGAAACCGCAGGCCGGCGAAGTTTGACTTGGCGATGCTGCCCCAGAGGCCGCGCTCGCGGTAAACCGCGACGACGTGGTCGTCATCGTGCACCGCCTCCAGGTCCATCACCAGCGGAGGATGGCCATTCGCGCGCAGGGCCGCAGCGGCCACCAGCGCGCCTTCGAGGCAGTGCCCCTTACGCTCCCGGAGCACACGCGCCGGCGACCAGGCGGTATTTGCGTACTGGTAGGTAAGGCCATCGACGAACTTCTGGATCGCGAGCGGCGACTTCAGGCGGCGCAACTCCCGCATATGCTCGGGCGACAACCCCAAGCCGTGCCCATTGCGCCGAGCTCCGTTTGCCGGCGCGGTCTCTTTCTTCGCCAATGGCCCTGCTCCCTATGGAAATTGCGCCGATTATACAAAGAGCCGGGGCAGGCGGGATTCAGAGCCCCCTCGCTTCTGCGAACCCGTTAAAATAGAGGCAGCATCCAATCCCCAGAGGAACCCCCAACCCGTGCCGCTTTACGAATACCGCTGCAAGAATTGTGGTCATCAGTTTGAGAAGATTCAGAGCTTCAGCGCTCCGGAAGAGAAGGAATGCCCCATCTGCCAGGGACCGGTGGAGCGCCTGATCTCCGCTCCCGCTGTGCAGTTCAAGGGCTCCGGCTGGTACGTCACCGATTACGCCTCGAAATCCAAGCCTGGCTCGTCGATGAAGGCCTCCGCCGATGGCGAGAGCAAATCCGGGGAGAGCAAGTCCACGGAGACGAAATCCACGGAGAAAGCAGCTACGACTTCGGACTCCGCCAGTTCGTCTTCCTCTTCGTCCTCGAGCGCTGCGAAGAGCGAATAGCTCAACTGCGAATCCCGGGAAATCCGTCGGTCATCGAAAAGAAAGCTCATCTTCGAGGAGGGTTTCTCCATGCCTGCTACGCTCGCTCCCGAAAACGCCGTCTCCGAACGCATTGTGCCCGGCCAAGCCGCTCCTGAGGCGCTTCGGCCGCTGCAGATCGCCGGCCATTATCTCCGCACTGCTACCACGCTGGAGCCCGCGCTGCTCCACCTCGTCGATCTGCGTGCGTCGCAGATGAATGCCTGTGCTTTCTGCATCGCGATGCACTGGCGCGAGGCCAAAGAAGCCGGCCTCAGCGACGACCACCTGCATGGCCTGCCCGCGTGGCGGGAGAGTCCCTGGTACTCCGAACGCGAGCGCGCGGCCCTTGCGTGGACCGAAGCGCTCACGGACATCGCGAACACCCACGCGCCCGACGAGGTTTACGAACAGGCGCGCAGCGTGTTCACGGATCGCGAACTCGTGGACCTGACGCTGGCGATCACGACCATCAATTCCTGGAATCGCATCCAGATCGCTTTCCGCGTCAATCCGGAAACCGCCCCAGCAGTGATTGCAGCCCTGAAGAAGACGACAAAGTAGCGGTGTGGGCGTTTCGCGACCGCCTACCGGTAGTCACTCACAGGCTTTCTTCCAGCTGCATCGACAGCTCTTCCCACTCGCTGTTGAGCGAGGACTGCTGCTCGCGCAGGGCGGCCAGCGCGTCTGACAGGCGCTGCGTCTCCTCTGCGCTCACGTAGACGGCAAGCGCCTGTTCGGTTTCTGCCAGCGAGGTCTCCACCTTCGGGATCTCCGCCTCGACAGCTGCCAGCCTCTCCTGCATCTGCCGCAGCTTGATCGGTAGTATCCAACGGACGTAAACTCGATTACAT
>JBKICP010000366.1:0-13468 GCA_046567085.1 Acidobacteriota bacterium | reverse complement strand
GGTCGCTGGTGTTTGTGGGGGGGCACCGGGCGACAGTGACCTGCGGCCGCCCAGGTCAAAGTCTCTCGGCAGCCATGAGCAGGAACATCGGGCGCCGCCGCTCGTCGATCCATTCCGGCCTTTCGGTGAGCGCATCCGCTGTTGGCGCCGGCTCCTCGACCCGCCTGAGGGTGAACCCGCACTCGAGAAGAGTATTGATCCACGCAGAGACCGTGCGGTGGTACTTGATGACCCCCTCCGTCAGCCAGCGGGTGCGGCGCGGGCCCTGGTCGGCATACCGGTCGACCGGCCAGTGTTGCGGCTTGCCGTCTGCGCCATAGTGCCAGTCCTGGAACTCCAGAGCGGTGAAGACAGGGTGCTCAACCGAGAGCACGAACGCGCCCCCTGATACCAGACAATCGTGGACGCGCTGGCACACCCGATCAACGCGTTCGATGTAATGCAGCGCCAGGGAGCTGATCACCACATCGAAGGAGCCAGCCGGAAAGTTAATGTCCTCGATGGCCTGCCGACGATATTCGATCGCGGGATCGTGGGTTTCCGCGCGTGCACGGGCCAGCATCTTCTCCGATAGATCGACGCCGACAACACGACCTGCTCCCTGTTCGCGTGCGTAGCGACAGTGCCAGCCGAATCCGCAACCCAGATCGAGAATCCGCCGGTCGCGAAGATCGGGCAACATCGCGCGCAGTGCGGGCCACTCTCCGGCCGCATCAAGGCCTGCGGCAGAACGTGGCATCTGGCTATAGCGAACGAAGAATTCCGGGTCGTCGTACTGGTTTTGGCGGCTCAAGAATTGCTGGTCAGGCCTTCGCCGGCTCTTCCCACGCCGGTATCGGACGCTCGTTCTCCGGCAGATTCCGCCCCTTCACCCGGTCGTAGAGGTATGCGTCGCTCACGGTGCCCAGCGCCTCGTTGTACAGCGTCACCGAGCCCGTGACTTCCTTCACCTCCTCGACGAAGGTGTGGAGCGTCTTCAGCCGATCCGCCGTTGCCGGAAATTCACCCTTGCCGGTGCGGAAAAATTTCTGGAAGCCATGATCCACCAGCTGCGCAATCTCGCCGCCGAGCACCGGCCCCGGACGCACCGCCATCCGCAGCCCCGCGGCATTGTCCGCCTTCTCCAGAACCAGCGCGCAGCCGTGCTTCGCAATGCGCTGCTGATTTGCGACTCCGCTGACCGATTGAACATCGAATTGAAGACGGCGGAGTTCGCTGAGAACTTCGTCCCACGTGCGCTGGCGCGGCTTCTTGAGCATGACTGTGGTTTCCCCGAAATTTCGCCAGCCGCTACACTGAACCTGAGCAGCAGGCTGTTTTCAGGGTCGCACAGAGGCGCGGCCGCTGCAATTCGCCGCTGCATCCATTGGTAACGGAGTCGGGAATCTTCGATGGCGACGCTGGCCGCAACCACGACGAATCTGCCGGGATCGACCCCCGGCTCGACCCTGCTCGACCGCATCGGGAACACCCCCCTGGTGCGCCTCGAGCGCATCGCCTCCGGCCTCGCCGGCATCCAGATCCTCGGCAAAGCCGAGTGGGCCAACCCCGGTGGCTCGATCAAAGACCGCGCCGCGGCCTCCATCGTCCTCGAAGCCATGCGTCAGGAGAAGCTCTGCCCCGGCATGCGCCTGCTCGACGCCACCAGCGGCAATACCGGCATCGCCTACGCCATGCTCGGTGCGGCCATGGCCTTTCCCGTTACCCTCTGCATGCCCTCCAACGTCTCCCCCGAACGCAAGCGGATTCTCCGCGCCTACGGAGCCGAGGTCGTCTGGACCGATCCCGCCGAGAGCAGCGACGGTGCCATCCGCAAGGCCCGTGAACTCGCAAAGGACCCGCAGTATTACTACGCCGACCAGTACAGCAACGATGCCAACTGGCGCGCTCACTACCGCAGTACGGCGAATGAGATTCTGCGCCAGACCGACGGCCGCATTACCCACTTCGTCGCTGGCCTCGGCACCAGCGGCACCTTCATGGGCGTCACGCGGCGCCTCAAGGAGGTAAATCCCGGCATCGCCTGCATCGCCATGCAGCCAGACTCGCCCTTCCACGGCCTCGAAGGCCTGAAGCACATGGCCACGGCAATTGTCCCGAAGATTTACGATCCCCATCTCGCCGATCGCCAGGTGGAGGTCGAAACCGAAGCGGCCTATGCCATGGCCAAACGCCTCGCGCGCACCGAGGGCGTGCTGGTGGGAATCTCCGCCGCTGCCGCCGTCGTCGCTGCGCAGCGCATCGGCGAAGAACAGGCTGCCCAGGGAAAAGAAGCCGTCATTGTTACGATTTTGCCCGACGCGGCCGACAAATACCTGAGCGAGCGTTTCTGGGAGGAATAAGTGCTGCGCCTGAGTCAGCAGATTTACGACGCCATCCGCGTCCACGGCGAACAGACCTACCCGCACGAGTGCTGCGGTGTGCTGCTCGGCCGCTTCCTTGCCGAAGACGCCGGCTCCGTCAACGAAGTCGAGGACGCCATCCGCGCCGGCAACACCCGCACCGACTCCGCCCACAACCGCTACAACATCGCCCCGCAGGAGCTGGTGAAGATTCAGCGGATCGGCCGCGAGCGCAGCCTCGAAATCGTCGGCTTCTACCACTCCCACCCCGATCATCCGGCGCAGTGGTCGCCCACCGATTTCGCCGAGGCGCACTGGCTGGGCTGCAGCTACGTCATCACCGCCGTAGAAAATGGCGCAGCCCGGCAGACGAATTCCTTCCTGCTCACCGGCACAACCGAGGATGACAAGGCCTTCGCAAACGAGACCATCGAGGTCACCGGGCAGCTCGATCCGGGCCTCGAACCCGCCGCCCGGCAAGACATCGCTTAAGGTTTTGTTGCACAATAGATAGTGAAGATGATGGATCTCTCCCAGACCGGCTCGCGGCCCGCACCCTCTGCGGCGCTGTGTTGTTGTTGTCGCTGAACAACGCGCTTCCCGGTCTCCTCTTCTTCTCTCAATCGCAGTCCCCAACCCAAGGACAATCTATGACGATCGAAATTCCTACCCCTTTGCGGGTCTATACCGGCAATCAGTCCGCTGTCACCGTCCACGCCGATACCGTCTCCCAGGCCATCACCACCCTGCTCGACGAGTTCCCCGATTTCCGGAAGCACCTCTATACCCCCGACGGCAAGCTGCGCTCCTTCGTCAATCTCTACCTCAATGACGAGGACATCCGCTATCTGCCCGCCCGCGAAGACAGCCCCGTCGGTACCTCCGATACGCTGACCATCATCCCCTCCATCGCCGGCGGCTGCTGATCGGGACTCGCCGTCAGGGCGCCCGCCCCTGCGCCCAGTCCCCGGACAGTCCTTGCACCGCGCACACCGGAAGCCGCATCCTTAAAGGAACATCATGGCCACTACGACCGAACCCGTTACCCTCCCCGAGCTCTCCACCGATGAAATGGCGCGCTACTCGCGCCACCTGATCCTGCCCGAAGTCGGCATGGAGGGACAGCAGAAGCTCAAAGCCGCGAAGGTCCTCTGCGTCGGTACCGGCGGACTCGGCTCCCCGCTCGCCTTCTATCTCGCCGCGGCCGGCATCGGCACCCTCGGCCTCGTGGACTTCGACGTCGTCGATGCCAGCAACCTGCAGCGCCAGATCATCCACAGCACCAAAGACGTCGGCCGACCCAAGATCCAATCCGCTACCGAGAAGTTGACCGCCCTCAACCCGTTCCTCAACGTCGTGCAGCACGAGACCATGCTCACCAGCCAGAACGCGCTCGAGATTATCTCGCAGTACGACGTCATCGCCGACGGCACCGACAACTTCCCCACGCGCTACCTGGTCAACGACGCCTGCGTCCTTACCGGCAAGCCGAACGCCTACGGATCGATCTTTCGCTTCGAAGGCCAGGCCAGCGTCTTTGCCACCGAAGACGGCCCCTGCTACCGCTGCCTCTATCCCGAGCCGCCCCCGCCCGGACTCGTGCCCTCCTGCGCCGAAGGCGGCGTCCTCGGCATCCTGCCCGGACTCGTGGGCGTGATCCAGGCCACCGAAGTCATCAAGCTGATCCTCGGCAAGGGCGAACCCCTCATCGGCCGTCTCCTGCTCGTCAATGCCCTCGACATGAAGTTCCGCGAGTTGAAGCTGAGGAAAAATCCGGAGTGCCCGGTCTGCGGAAAAAATCCCACCGTGAAAGAATTGATCGACTACCAGCAGTTCTGTGGCATCGTTCCGGAGGCAAAGATGGCAGCAGAGAAGAACGGCATCCCGCAAATGAGCGTCACCCAGCTCAAGCAGCGCCTCGATGCCGGCGACGATCTCTTCATTCTCGACGTGCGCGAGCCGTACGAATACCAGATCGCCCACATTGGTGGCCACCTCATCCCGCTGGGCCAGCTGCCCGAGCGGGTCGGCGAACTCGACACAGCGAAGGAAATCGTCGTCCAGTGCAAGTCCGGCGGACGCAGCCAGCGCGCTGCGGAATTCCTCGCCCAGAACGGTTTCAACCGGCTGCACAACCTCTCCGGCGGCATCCTCGCCTGGGCCAGCGAAATCGATCCCGACGTGCCGCGCTATTAGCGCGGCACGTCCGCCGTCCCGTGCGGCCCAATCCCTCTACTTCTTCGGCGGGAAGTGGTCAAACATGTCGTGGATGTCCTTGTAGAGCGTCTTCCGGTTCTTCCCCGGATCGTTGCTGAGGTTCGCCGAAGAGATTCCGCGCCACAGCAGCTTCTTGGACTGGGTGTCGAACAGATCGATCGTCAGATGTCCCACCGGCTGGTTGTAGGTGTTCGTGGTGGATTCTCCAAACCCGCCTCCCGGGCCCCATCCCCATCCGCCCCAGCCCCACCCCATGCCCCATCCCCCCATGCCGTCGTACAGCGTCTCGGCCTCTTTCTGGTTGTGCACGTTGGCTAAGGCGAAGACCGTCACCTGTCCGCCGCTCGGAACCAGCTGCCACCCCTTCTGCTTCAGCAGGATATTCACCGCTTTGTGGATGCGCTGCGCCACCAGCGGATTGTCCGTCTGTACCTTGCCCCAGCTATACGTGTGATATTGCGAAAAGTTAACGCTGTGGTTGTAATCGGTTTTGGCATCGGCGTGCGCCGCAGGCAATCCCACGCACAACAGGGCAACACAAACAACGGCTGCAGAAATCCGGAATAACTTCATCGCGGAGAATCCCCCTGCTCTGTGAGATTGGAAGTTCCGCCCTGGGGTTTTACTCCTGCCACGCGCAGTTTCGCGCCATCTGTCAATCCCTCTTCCGGGGCCTGCTCGCTGTGAAAATCGTGGCCTTGGACTCACCGCGCGACCCTGCGTATACTCCGTTTGCCCGGCAATGCTGATCGTCTGATCCCCCTTTCTCTGCTGTCCGCGTGGCCGGAGTACGTCGGGGGCCCCTGATGGACTTATTCGCTCTTCGTCTGCTCTTCATTCTGGTTTTTACGGTGGCCTGCTGGTTCTTCCGCCCCTTCGGCATCAATCCGTGGGCGGCGGCGGGCGGCGGCGCCTTCGTTTCCGCACTCATCATCTTCTTTGAACTGCGCGTCCGCGCCCTCAGCCTCCGGCGGCTTTTCGGCGCCGTCATCGGCAGCCTCCTCGGCATCACCGGAGCCTTCCTCTTTTCGCTGGTCCTGCGCAACAGCCTGCCCGAGGGGCATCCCCGCAGCCTCTTTCAGATTGCCGTCCTCCTCCTGATGACCTACATCGGACTGGTCGTCGGCGCCAGCAAAGGCGACCTGCTCAACCTCGCAGCCCTCGGCGGCCTCTTCAGCTCCGAACGCGGCGGCAAGCGCAATACCAAGGTCCTCGATACCAGCGCCATCATCGACGGCCGCATCGCCGACATCGCCGAGACCGGCTTTCTGGAAGGCACCCTCATCATCCCCGAGTTCGTGCTCCGCGAACTCCAGATGGTGGCCGACTCCTCCGACTCTTCCAAACGCCAGCGCGGCCGACGCGGCCTCGACGTGCTCCAGCGCATGCGCTCGAACCAGCAGATCACCATCCAGATCGCGGAAGAAGATTTCCAGCACATCCGCGAAGTCGACCTCAAGCTCATCGAACTGGCGAAGCAGCTCGAAGCCAAGATCGTCACCAACGACTTCAACCTCAACAAGGTCGCCCAGGTCCGCGGCGTCGCCGTCCTCAACATCAACGACCTCGCCAACTCGCTGCGGCCCGTGGTCCTCCCCGGCGAAAAGATGCGCGTCGTCGTCATGAAAGAAGGCAAAGAGTTCGATCAGGGCGTCGGCTATCTCGACGACGGCACCATGGTCGTCGTCGATCACGCACGCCGGCTCATCGGCCGCTCGGTCGAGATCAGCGTCACCTCAGTCCTGCAAACCGCCTCAGGGAAAATGATCTTCGGACGTCTCGACGACGGATCGCGTCCCGAAGCCGTGCGCGCCACGGCGGAAGCCTCCAACGGATGAGCCGAGGTTCGTGGTGACCGCATGCCCACCATTAGCAGCTTCTACGGCATCCTGATTCAGATATTCTGGAAAGACCATCCGCCTCCGCACTTCCATGCGCTTTATGCGGAATTCGAGATCCTGATCGATATAGGCACTCTGGAAGTTTTGGAAGGCGAGTTTCCACGGCGTGCTCTGGCGCTTGTGCTCGAATGGGCTCAGGAGCACAGGGCGGAATTGATGGAGGACTGGGAACTGTGTTCACAGAATCGACAGCCAAACAAGATTCGGCCGCTCCCATAGTCCCTGAGATCTGCCCCCGCACGCGGTGGCGGGTGGCGGCTGTCGAGGCGCTGGATGGTTTCCGGCTTCGTGTCCGCTTTCTCGATGGAGTGGAAGGTACGGTTGAGATGAGCAGCCTCCTGCACTCTCCGCGCGCTGGCGTCTTTGCCCCTCTTGCGGACCCTTCTCTTTTTGCTCGGGTCTTTGTTGAGCATGGTGCCGTTTCATGGCCTGGCGAACTGGATCTTGCCCCCGACGCGATGTAGCAGGCCATTAAAGAGAACGGGAGTTGGGTGCTGCATTGATCCTTGCCGGCCCGGCCCCAGCCGCCGGACATTACGCAACTGTTACGTTTTTCGGCCCCCGTTTCCCTGTAAGGTAAAACCGAAGCCCCTTTCCCCGGATGTCGAGCCTCGTTGAAATCCCCGCTGCAACCGTGCGCGCCGATGCTGAGGCGCTGGAGCAGACCCGCAACGCCAAGCTCAACGTGATCTTCGCCGTCACGCTGACGGTCTTCCATCTTGGCGCTATCGCCGCCCTCTTCTTCTTCAGCTGGAGCGCTCTCGCCGTCTCGCTCGTGTTGTGGGTGCTCGCGCAGAACGTCGGCATCGGCATGAGCTACCACCGCCTGCTCACGCATCGCGGCTTCGTCACGCCGAAATGGGTGGAGTACGCGATGGCGTTCTGTGCCACGCTCGCGCTGCAGGGAGGACCCATCTACTGGGTTGCCGTTCACCGCATGCACCATCAGCTCACCGACCGCCCCGGCGACCCCCACTCACCCCGCGATGGCAAGTGGTGGTCGCACATGGGCTGGATCCTGCATGGATCGCTCCGCAATCGCAACCCGCGCCTCGCCCGCTACGTCCCCGATCTGGCCGACGACCCCTTCTACATCTGGCTCAGCCGCTGGCACTGGGTCCCCGTCACCGTCATCGGCGTCTCCCTCTTCTTCATCGGTGGATGGTCGTGGTTCCTGTGGGCCAATTTCTTCCGCATCACCCTCGGCCTCCACGCAACCTGGCTGGTGAACTCCGCCACTCACCTGTGGGGCGGCCGGCGCTTCGATACGCGCGATGACTCCCGCAACAACCTGTGGGTGGCTCTGCTCACCGGCGGCGAAGGCTGGCACAACAACCACCACGCCCACCCCGTCTCCGCCAGCCACGGGATGGCCTGGTACGAAGTCGACTTCAACTACTGGGGCATTCGCCTCCTCGGCTTCCTCGGTCTCGCGAAACGGATCAAAGTCCAGGGCGCCGACGGCGGACCGGCGCGCATCCTGCACCCGTAGAAACAGCGGCCCGGGAACAGGTAGCAGGGAATCGGCGATCGAGCGCACGGTGGCCGTGTCTCTTTCGGATTCCCACAGCTTTCATCGCGCTGGTAGACTCGCGGAAATGATCCTCAGGAAAGCTGTTCACCTGCTGGCCCTGCCACTGCTGGTTTCTGCTGCCTGCGCGCAGACCGCCACCCCGCATCTCTTCTTTCGCGTCACCCTCGACTCCTCCGTGCCGCACGCTGAGTCGGGCCGCCTGCTCATCTTTCTCGAGCCCGGCAGCGGAGCGAAGGAGGTCGAGGCGAACGAATTCCACCCCTCCGCCACCTCCATCGCCGCAAAGGAAATTACCGGCCTGAAGCCAGGCGCCTCCATCGACATCGACGTCGACAACACAGCCTTCCCCGCGCCCTTCTCTTCGCTCAAGCCCGGCACCTATCAGGCGCAGGCGATCCTCGATGTCGACCACACCTACGCCTACGACGGCCCTGAAGCCGGCGACCTGCAAAGCGATGTGGTGCCTCTCTCGGACTGGACGCCGGGCACCGGCACCGAGCCCGCCTTCGTCCTCAATCACACGATGGAGGCCCGCCCGCCACGTCCCCTGCCTCTCACGCCTGAGGAGTTAGCCGCCGCCGAAAAGGCCACCTCCGAGCTGGACTTCGTCAGCCCCGCCCTCACCGCCTTCTCCGGGCGCGAAACCCACATCCGCGGCTGGGTCGCTCTGCCCCCCGGCTACGCCGAGCACCCGAAGCATCACTATCCCACGGTGTATTGGACCCACGGCTTTGGCGCGAAGCTGGCGACCATTCGCCCAACAGCGCTCATGATCTCCAGCCGTATGAGCGCCGGCAAAATGCCCCCCATGATCTGGGTCTTTCTCGACGAATCGCTGCCCACCGGCACGCATGAATTCGCCGACTCCGTGAACAACGGGCCCTGGGGACACGCGCTCACCGCCGAGTTCATTCCGTGGCTCGAAGCAAAATACCGCATGGATGCGCGCCCCTCCGGACGCTTTCTCCAGGGGCATTCCTCCGGCGGATGGGCGACCCTGCAGCTGGAAGTGAATTACCCGCAGATCTTCGGCGGCACCTGGTCCACCTCACCCGATCCCAGCGACTTCCACGACTTCACCGGCGTGGACCTCTACGCGCCGCATGCGAACGTCTATCGCCGCCCCGACGGCTCGCTCTATCCGCTGGTGCGGGATCACAGCCAGGTCATCGCCAGCTTCGAGGAGTTCGCGCATCAGGAAGCCGTGCTGGGCCAGTACGGCGGCCAGATGGCCTCCTTCGAGTGGGTCTTCTCGCCGCGCGGCGCCGACGGCCGGCCCCTCGAAATGTTCGATCGCAAAACCGGCGACGTCCATCCCGGCGTCGTCGCATATTGGCACGACCACTACGATCTCGCCCATATCGTCGAAACCCACTGGGCCACGCGCGGCCGCCAGCTCAAGGGACGCATCCACCTCATCGTCGGCACCGCAGACACGTTCTACCTCGACGGTGCTGCACACAAGTTCGAAGCCGTGCTCAACCGCCTCGGCGCCGATCCGCATTTCACCTATCGTGAGAACCGCACCCACTTCGACCTCTACGAAGAGAACGGCGACCGCATGGCGATGATGGATGAGATCGCCGAGCAGATGTACGCCGTCGCGCGTCCCTCCGCCCACTGGAAGCGCCCGGCCGGAGCACCGCCGGCGATTCTGCATCCATAAAGGATGAGCACGATGAAGAGACCCTGGCCGGTAGTGTTTCTCGCAGTCCTGGAGTGTGCGGCAGCGGCGATGGCCATCGTCGTCAGCATCTCGCTCCTCATGCCCGGCACGCGCCTGGATCGCATGTGGGACCTCAATCCCGCCGCACAGGCCGCCTTCGCCTCCAGCGGCCGCCAGATCGCCGTGCTGTTGCTCTTCATCGGTGCGCTCGCCGCCGCCGCCGGTATCGGACTGCTCACGCGCCGGCTCTGGGCCTGGCTACTGTCCCTCGCCATCTTCGGCATCAACGCGCTCGGCGACGCCGTCAGCCTCCTCGTCACCCACGATTGGGCCCGCGGCCTGGCCGGCATCGCCATCGACGCCCTGTTCATTTACCTGTTGCTGAGCCCCGGCGTGCGCGCGTACTTCCTGCGCCGCTCCCGCTGACCGCTTTCTTCCCCCGTTCGCCAGCCGATACAATGAACTGAACCTTTCCTGATCCTATGACTGCGCCCGTGGCCTCCACTCTTACCGCCAATCTTCAGACCGCCGCTCAGCAGGCCGGTCTCGCCATCCTCTCCGTCGATGCCGGCAACGACTTCAACGGCCATCCCACCACGCGCTTCCGCCTCGGCGCCTCCGCCGATGCCCCCGCCGAGCGCACCCTCCTGCTCGAGCTGAGCGAGGCCTTCGACTTCCATAAGCCGGAACTCCTCCCGGAGATGACCAGCCATCTGCGCGAGGCCGCCAGCCGCCTGCGCAATCCGCGCCCCGATGCCTACGTCACCCTGGCCGGGCTGCCCGTCAGCTTCAGAACTTTCGCCTGGCCCTTCCACCGCTCCACCTCGGGCGCGGACACCTTCATCGTCCACGGCACCGTGCACCTCGAGGACGGGACGCCCTCGCCTCTGCACGCGCTGGTCTCAGCCAGCATGACCGTTACCTTCGCCGAGATCGTGCCCGCTCCCGAACAGCCCTACGCGGAGACCTTCATCTATAACGCCGTGCGCAAGACGCTCGACCGTGGCCAGCTCGAGATGCTCAAGAGCGGCAACCGCCAGCCCGTCCCCGTCACCACGCGCTACTACAGTCGCTGGCAGAAGAAGTTCTTCTTCACCGATACCGACGATCGCAGCCGCATGGATTTCCTCGCCCTGAAAACCTACTGGCTCTCCGGCGTCCTCGGCGCTAACCAGCCGGTCTGGATCGCCGATCCGCGCGACGCGCAGTATCTCAACACTTCAGCCGCCGAACTGCAGCGCATGGCCTCCGATCTCGCCGGCCAGGGACTGCTGAAAGTGGAAGGCGAAAATGCCTCCGCTACGCCCTCTCTCATGGCCCATGGAGAGGAATATCAGGCCAAACTCCAGGCAGCGCTCGCCGCCACGCGTCCCACCTTCAACGAAGAGATGCGCGCCGGCCACACCAATATGTAAGCGCACGCCGGGTCAACACGCCGAGGCCGAAAGAACGATCCCCTCGGAGCCGCGCCCGCCATCGCAGGGCCGGCTCCGACCCTGCCTGGCAAATCCCGCTCAGCTCGACCCCGCTGTCATCTTCATCTTCTGCCGCACCGACTTCGCCAGCTTCTCAATCGCCTCGGCTTTGCGGATCACATCCAGAGACAACGTGTCCTTATCGGTCTTGTCGACCTCCGCCTTCAGCTCGTTCGACAGCTCCACCAGCTTCGCCGTATCGGCCGCGATCTCCCGCTTGCGTTCCTCATTGGCCGCCGCGAAGTTGGTTTCCTTCCGCTGCTGCTGGTCTTCCTGCATCTTCATCTGATCGTTCTTGTCCGGGATCCGGATCGCGTCCGGCGGCTCCCATGGCCGAAGATTCGCGCCAGGAGGAATATCCTGCTGCGCAAATGCCAGAGCCGTTGCGACGGTCATCAGCCCAAGCGCCACCGCAACGCTGCGCAGCGCCCCGCGCCAACACTGTCTGCTGCCATTCTCGTTTACCTGGGGTGTGCTGCTGTGCATGGGAAACTCCTTATGAAGCCGGAGATCAGGTCAATCGCACAGGAAAATCATGGGAACCCATTTTCCCACGAACCGGGCACGAATCGAAACCCGGCGCACCGGTGCCGTTTGCCTCCCATTCCGATGCGCCTCACACCCGCGCGCACAGCAGATGCCCGGACCCCCCGTGCGGGCGTTCTTCGCCGCCCGGCTGCTCGCCATACCAGCGGCTGCGGATCGCCCGGCTGTCCAGGTCCTCGATATCTGTGAATCCCAGCTCCCGCAAAGCCCCGTGCAGCTGCTCCGGAGCAAAGAACAACCGGAAAGGTTCGCCCGCCCGCGCCACCCGTTCTGCCAGGGAATCGAAGGCGCGCCGCTCTGCTTCGCCCATCAGCTCCCGCGGAATCGGGTAGTCGAACACGACGCCGCTGCCCCGCGGCCTTCCCGCGATGAAGCGCAGTGTGGCGAAGGCCGCATCGCGTGTCAGATAGGGCACCACGCCCAGCCACGAAAAGAATGCCGGCTCATCGCAGCGAAAGCCTGCTGCCTCCAGTCCGTGCGCCAGCGTGTCCCGCTCGAAATCGACAGGCGCAAAGCGCATCGAGTCGGGAATCGCAATCCCTCCGTGCTGCAGCCGCTCCCGCTTCCACGCCTGCGTACCCGGATGGTCCACTTCGAAGACGCGCACGTCCCGCCATGGATTCCGATACGCGAAGGTGTCGAGCCCCGCGCCCAGCACCACATACTGCCGTACTCCCTGCTGTACGGCAGAAGCCAGCTCCTCTTCGGCGAAGCGGCTGCGCACCGCAACGAACAGGCGCAGCCCCCGCGACCAGGGATGCTGATTCTCCTCGGCAGCCTCTTCCTTCGCGCGCGCAGCCGCTTCCTCGCTCAGGATCTTCATCGCCAGCGGGTCGTCGAACACCCGGGGCCGATCGCAGAGCTGATGCGCCGCACGGCGGCTGGCGACGCGCTCCGCGGTTCCGCTGCGGCGCCCGTCGATCATCCGTTGCGCGTGCTGCCCGCTTCAGGGCTGAGCGTAGTAGCCATTCAGAGCGCGGACCTTCACCTTGGGCCTGTCCACCTTCACCGTCAGATCGTGCCAGGTATTCGGCGAATCGGCCTTCTGTCCATCGATCGTGATCGAATACCAGTTCTCCGCGTCCTCGGCGCATTTCGCAATCGCGCCGGTGATGTCGTTGCTGCCCACCTCCACCGTCCCGCCGGTGTGCACCGCGAACACCTGCAGAGCAAGGTTGCCCGGATTCGACTGATCCGGCTTCAGCACCGGCTTCGTGAAGCTCTCCCACAGAAAACTCCGCGGCGATCCTGCATCCGACGGACCCAGCGGATCGATCGAGTCCACCGTCACACCCGCTTCCCGCAGCATCCCGGAAAAATTCACGATTCCACCGAAGATCTGCCGCTGCTGCTGCGATGTGATGATCACGTCGGGATTGTCGAAAATGGGCCATCCCGGCCCAATCCACACCAGCAGCTTACGCCCCGGCACCGGGGCCAGAGACCTTCCCAGCTGGCTCATCCCGCGCAGCGAATCCTCTGTCCGTTCTTCGGCACCGTAGAACCCCGCCGAGCGCCGGATCTCGCGCAGTTCCCCGTCCCGCTGGTGCAGCACGCTGGCCAGCATATTGCCGTCGGTCGTGGGCTGCGCGATCATCTGCATCCCCGTATCGGTCAGCACAAGAATGCCTACCGGCACCGGTAGCCTGCCTCCATTCTTGCTGAGGAAGTGCTCGATCTGCGCGCGAACAACGCTCACCACGCTGAAATCCGCATTCACGTTGTCGATCAAAAGGATCAGCGTCTGCGGCGTGCTCTCCGATGCGGCGAGATTGTGCGCGGTGAAC
>JBKICP010000365.1:0-4607 GCA_046567085.1 Acidobacteriota bacterium | reverse complement strand
GCCACATTGGCCATATAAGGAATGGCGGCCAGCAAGGTGAACGGCGCAACGGCGAGGACGGTGCCCTGAGTGAGCCAGCGGAGCTGCTGACGCTGCAGCGGGGCCTGCGCCTTGCGGTAATGGACGTAAAAGACCAGAGACGCCAGCACGTAGAAGAGCGCCTCATAGCCGGTTGAAATCTGGTCGAGGCGGTGGCGGAGAACCTCGGTGGCCTGAAACTCAGTCTGCGCGAAGATCTGCAGGCCGACCACGGCGGCGCCCGGCAGGTAAGTGAGGGCGACGATCCAGCCGCGCCACTTCTTCCTCTCGCGGGCGAAGGCGATGGCGAAGTGCAGGAAGAGGGCAGGCTGGAGCGCAGCCGCTCCTATGCCGCACCAGTAGACGATCCAGTCGAAGGTATTGAACTTGCCGGTGTACCAGAAGGAGTAGAGGACGAAGGACGCCAGGCAATAGATATAGAAGTGGGTGGAGTGCGGAGCCGTCCAGCGTCGCAGCAGAACATACAGGCCGATGCCGAGGTAGACCAGGGCGATCAGCCGGAACATCTGGTTGTTGCTGTCGTTCTGCGGAACGAGGTCGACGGGGACGTCGGGCAGGACGACGCCATGGCGTTCGAGGGTGTAGTGGATGGTGTTCCAGACGCCTACGTGATGCATCTCCTGCATCAATTGGAAGACGCGGGTGACTGGCACCGGAGTGCCGTTCTGGACGGTGCGAATCTGGAGGAGCAGATCGCCCTGCTTGACGCCGCCGAGTTCGGCGGGGCTGTTGGCAGGGACTCGCTCGGCGCGGAGGCCGCCATGGGCTTCGAACCAGGTTACGCCGTCGGTGGGCCAGGCTGAGGCCCAGTGGTTTTCCTGGTCGAAATTGAAAACCGCAAAGATCACCGCTGTGGCGGTTGCCAGCGCCAACAGGAGAGCGATGATGCGAGTTTTATATGCCTTTTCCATGGCCAGGCGACGATGTTAACCGAATTGGAAACTGGGGAGCACGGAAATGCCTGGCTGCGTCTGGCAGCCAGAGTTCTCCTCGGAAGCGGTGGAATGCAAGTTCCCTGCCATCGCGAATTCCAAAAGCGGTATCTCTTTTGAGATGCGTATCCTATTCATTTTAAGACGAAACAGTGAGCAGGCATTTGCCTTCGGAGGAGGCCTGAAACTCGAGACATACCAATTCGCGTGGAATCCCATGAATAAATATGAAAAATCATAGCATTGCCAGGATTCAGGAAGTTCACGGAAAAGCGGCCGATTCCCGGTTTGTGGTCGCGGTGCGAGGCTACGACCTGAGAGCCCGGTGCCCGATATCTCGACGGTAAACCATGCCGTCGAAGGAGATTTGATCGATGGCGTCGTACGCCGAGTCGAGGGCCTGACGCAGGGTGTCTCCGGTGGCGGTGACGGCGAGGACGCGGCCGCCGGCGGTGCGGAACTGCCCCTGGTCGAAGGTGGTTCCGGCGTGGAAGATCTCAACTCCGGGAGTGCGGGCGGCATCTTCGAGGCCGGTAATGGGATATCCGGCGGTGTAGCTACCGGGGTAGCCTTTTGAGGCGGCGACGACGCAGGCGGAGGCGCCGGGTTTCCAGCGGAACTCGCTCTGGCTCAGGCGGCCGTCGACGCAGGCCTCCAGAGCCTCGACCAGGTCGCTTTCGAGACGGGGGAGGATGGCCTGCGTTTCGGGATCGCCGAAGCGGGCGTTGAACTCGAGCACCATGGGTCCTTTGGCGGTCATCATAAGGCCGCAGTAGAGGACGCCGACGAAGGGTGTGTCTTCGGCCGCCATGCTGTCGACCGTCTTCTGAGCGATGTGATGCAGAATCCACTCGCGCATCTTGGGATCGAGCATGGAATCGGTGGAATAGACGCCCATGCCGCCGGTGTTGGGACCGGTGTCGCCTTCGCCAAGGCGCTTGTGATCCTGGGCGGGGACGAGAGGCGTGGCGGTTTTGCCGTCGCAGAGGGCCAGGAACGACAGCTCCTCGCCGGTAAGGAACTCCTCGACGATGACGCTGGTTTCAGCAGAGCCCAGCAGGTCGCCGTCGAAGAGGCCGGCAATGGCGCGCTCGGCTTCCTGTTTGCTTTCGCAGATCAGGACGCCTTTGCCTGCGGCGAGGCCGTCGGCCTTGACCACGACGGGCAGGTGGAAGAGATCGAGCGACTGCTGCGCCTCCTGGCGGGTGGTGCAGACGGCATAGCGGGCGGTGGGGATGCTGTGGCGCTGCATGAAGCGCTTGGCCCAGCCTTTGCTGGTTTCGAGCAGGGCGGCCTCGCGGGTGGGGCCGAAGACGCGGAAGCCGCGCTCCTTCAGCTCATCGACGAGCCCCAGGGCAAGCGGCAGCTCGGGGCCGACGACGGTCAGGTCGGGGCGCTCCGCTTCGACGACGCGCAGCATGTCGGCCAGATCCTTCTGGCTGACGGGCACGCAGCGCGCCACCTGCTGAATGCCGCCGTTGCCGGGCGCGCAGACCAGCTCCGTTACGCGCGGCGAACGCCGAATTGCCACACAGAGGGCGTGTTCTCGCCCACCTCCGCCAATCACCAGAACTTTCATCGAACTTGGTGTCCTCAATCCGAGCGTATCGCAGGCGCCGGTTCAGCGCCAGCTAACGGGTTGCGTTCCATGCCTGCCAGCAGACGACAGCCAGCATGAAGACGAGGTAAATGCGCAGCGCCCACAGGATGGCCAGCTCGCCGCCGCGGAGTTTACGACGGGGGACGGGGGCCTTCTTGGCGCGCACCAGCTGATCGCTTTCGAGCTCGGAGAGGACAAAGCCGGTCTCGGCGTCGCTTACGAATTCATGCTTCGTCATTTCGCCTCCTGTGGATGCTTTAGTGTGCGCCGAGCCAGGCGAGCGCGTGGGGCGACACGATGCTGACGCCGTAAAGAATGCCCGCCGCGGTGAGGATCAGGACGACGAGCAGCGCGAGCGCATTGGTCCAGCGCGGGCTCCTGACGCCGCCCATGATTTCCTTGTCGTTGACCAGCAGATAGAGAAAGACCAGGGCCGGCGGCATGGCCAGCACGGCCACGACGTTGACCACGAGGACGACGAAGACCAGGGGCAGTCCCGGGATCAGGACGATGGCTCCGGCCGCCGCCGCGCAGAGGCCCAGGACGGCGTAGAAGGCCTTGCCTTCGTTGACGGGGAGGTTGAGGCTGTGCGGCTTGCCGGCCACCTCGCCGAAGGCGTAGGCGGAGGAGGTGGAGATGGTAATGGCGGCGACGATGCCGGCTTCCACCATGCCGAGGGCGAAGAGCGCGGCGCCCAGATGGCCGATGATGGGTTGAAGCGCCTGGGCAAACTGCGCCGCCTCGAAATTTCCGGCGGAGATTTTGCCGAAGAGCGGAGCGGTGGCGACGATGGTGGCCAGCGCGGTGGCGGCCGCAAGAGCCGCGCCCAGAACGGTGTCCATCCGGCCGTAGCGGATGTCGCGGGCGGTCATGCCTTTGTCGACGGTGGCGCTCTGCTGGAAGAAGAGCATCCACGGAGTGACGGTGGCGCCGATGTCGGAGAGGACGATGAGCACCATGTCGCCGTTGAAGGGCGGCAGCGGCTTCCACGTGAGGAACGAGTGTCCCACTTCGCCCCAGTGGGGATGGGCCAGCAGAGCGACGGGGATAAAGACGAGGTTGAAGGCCGCGGCCAGCAGCGTCACGCGTTCCCAGGTCCAGTAGCGGTGGCTGAGCAGGGCGGAGTAGAGGATGGCCAGAGTGACCAGAACCGCGGCCCAGGGCGGGACGCCGAAGAATCCCAGGCCGGCGCGAACGGCGATGAATTCGGTGATGAGGGTGAGGAAATTGCCGATGCCGAGGTCGATCATGGAGAACCAGCCCCAGAAGGGCCCGAAGCGCTCGAAGATCAGCTCGGCGTGGCCGCGGTGGGTGGCTGCGCCCAGGCGGACGGTCATCTCCTGGACCACGATGGCCATGGCAAAGGTGAGAACGACAAAGGGGATGAAGAAGCCGATGCCGTACTTCGCGCCGGTGGCCGCATAGCTCAGCATGCTGGGGCCGTCGTTTTCGCCCAGCATGACCAGGATGCCGGGACCGATGAGCAGCCACAGCAGCCAGAGTTTCGCGAGCGGGCCTTTGCGCATGCGGGCGGCACGGACGCGGGCGCGGTCGCGGGCGCGGTCGTAGTCCTCGTGAGTGACGACCGGTTCGACGGCCGTGGTCACGGCGCGGTTCTTACCCCTGGATTGTGCTTCCGCACGCACTTCTCTGCTGCTCCCGATTGCATGATTGAACGAAATGCGGGCCGAGGCCTGCTCGTCCAGCCGGATCACTTCCGCTGAGCTGAGTCTACGGTCGGGGGCCTGTGGAAGTAAACCATGGTTAACGGAAATTAACTATGGTTAACTCATTGGCCGCCAGTGCGGCAGGGCTTCGCGGGCCGCCGGTTATCGCGGCCGGGGACGGGGCTCCGCGCCGAGGTCCCCGGTAGCGATAAAATATGGAGCGGTGACGATGAACCAATTAGTCTCGTTTCCCCCGCTTCTTCGCCGGTTTCGGCGAGGCCGTCCCGACCGTGGACGAAGCATCTTTTCCTGACCGATTTGTCCCTCCCGCTCCGCCTCCTGGCGGCCTGATCGCGCAGTGCGTGAGCG
>JBKICP010000364.1:0-12445 GCA_046567085.1 Acidobacteriota bacterium | reverse complement strand
TCGCTGCCGCGCGTGACCAGTCCGTAGAGGGAGAGCAGGGCGCCGACGATGGTAAACAGGAGGCCGAGGGGAATGCGGAGGTCGAGGGACATGGGTGCTCCGGGGCAGCTGAAAAGCGGTTAGCGAAAAACGGTTAGCGAACGGCGCTCAGCGAAAGCAGCTTGCGAAGCGACGGTCAGCGCTATCTGAAGATGAAATTCAAACCCACCAGAAGAACGATGAGTCCGACGGCGATGTAGCTGGGACGAGCGTACCAGGCCATGTGATGTTCGACGGGCTTGGGGGTGAGGGAGTAGACCAGGCCGACGAGTTCTTTTTCGGGGCGGGGTTTGGTGACGAGGCTGATGAGGATGGTGAGCGTGAAGTTGATGGTGAAGGCGAAGATGGCCTGCCAGAAATTGAGCGCCATGTCGCTGGGATAGGTATGGATCACGTGCAGCCAGCCGCCGTGGATGCCGGGATGATCGCCGGCGCCGATCGTCAGTCCGTGGTGGAGCAGCGCGCCGAGGGTGCCGCTGGCGAGGCCGATGAACGCCGCGTGCCCCGTCGAGCGCTTCCAGAACATGCCCAGCAGGAAGGTCGCAAACAGCGGCGCGTTGACGATGGAGAAGACCAGCTGCAGCGTGTCCATGATGTTGTTGAAGCCGAGCACGACGTAGGCCGTCGCCATCGAGATCAGGATGCCGACGACCGTAGTCCATCGGCCCATCCTGAGGTAGTGGGCGTCGCTGGCACCTTTATGGATGTAGGACTGATAGATGTCGAAGGTCCAGACGGTATTGAAGGCCGTGACATTACCGGCCATGCCGGACATGAAGCTGGCGAGCAGCGCGGTAAGGCCGAGGCCGAGAATGCCGGTGGGGAAGTAGTGCAGCAGCATGTTGGGGATGGCGAGATCGTAGTCGAGGACCGGCTGACCGTGGGTATCGAGCATGACTTTGCCGGTGACGGGATCGACTTTCGCGGGAATCAATCCTCGACCGGCGCTCATCGCTTCTGAGCCGGCAGCGGCTGAGGCGGTCATGCCAACGGGGGCTGCCTGGCCCATGACATGCTGGGTCACCATCGGGGTGCCGATGGCGATGAGTCCGGGCAGAATGACCAGGAAGGGGAAGAACATCTTCGGGATCGCGGCGATGAGGGGAACGCGGCGGGCAGACTCTTCGGAATTGGCGGCCATGGCGGTCTGGATGACGAGGAAATCCGTACACCAGTAGCCGAAGGAGAGGACGAAGCCGAGGCCGGCGACGAGCGGGAACCAGTCCACCCCGAGGGGGTTGGTGTGGGCGTTTTCCATGCCCTTCCAGGAGTGCATGTAGGCGGCGGGAAGAGTGGCTTTCAGTCCGCTCCAGCCGCCGACGTTTTTCAGTCCCACCCAGACCAGGGGCAGAAAGCCGCCGACGATGAGGAAGAACTGGAGGACCTCGTTATAGATGGCGCTGGTGAGGCCGCCGAGGAAGATGTAGCAGAGGACGATGACGGCGGAAAGGAGGATGGCGAAGTGGAAGATCCAGTCGAGGGGCAGGCCGAGGTGGAGGAAGAGCTTGTCGAAGACGTGGAGGGTCTGGATGAGGCGGGCCATCGCGTACATGGAGATGCCGGAAGAGAAGACGGTCATCACGGCAAAGCTGCAGGCGTTCCACGCGCGGGTTTTTTCGTCGAAGCGGAGGCGGAGGAACTCCGGCACGGAGCGCGCTTTGGAGCCGTAGTAGAAGGGCATCATGAAGACGCCGACGAAGATCATGGCGGGGATGGCGCCGATCCAGTAGAAGTGGCTGGTGACGATGCCGTACTTGGCGCCGGAGGCGCCCATGCCGATGACTTCCTGGGCGCCGAGGTTGGCGGAGATGAAGGCGAGGCCGCAGATCCAGGCGGGGAGGGATCGGCCGGCCTGCAGATAGTCCTTGCTGGTCTTCATGAAGCGCTTGAGTGCGAAGCCGATGCCGAGCACAAAAGCGAAATACAGCAGCATGATGAGCCAGTCGATGGTGGTGAGGTTCACGCTTGGCCGTTCTCCTCCGGCAGGAATGGTGGCGATATCCCGGTCACTGTACACGGTTGCATTGGGCAAGTCCAGGTTGCGGGGGAGCGGGTCGGGCTTGCGGTGAATCGATTTAGAGAGACTGGACCGGGAGCAGGGTCAGGTCGTCGACGAGGCCGACTTCCTTCTGGACGAAGGGCTCGGCATAGCGGACGCCGGCCAGCATGCCGTAGTGGCGGGCTTCGGCGAAGGTGCGCTCGCGGATTTCTTCCTCGGGTACGAAGAGGCCGCTGCCTGCGGACTGGTTGGCGTACTGCGACTGATAGGCCATCAGGGCGCGGTGGCGATCTTCGATGAAGGGCGTGATGTCGACGACGAAGGAGGGCCGCACATCGGCGTAGAGGCTGGCGTAGACGATTTTGAAGGGGCGATGCGGGTGCCTTGAGCCAGCGCCGGCTGGGGCAGGTTCGGAATTGCCCAGGTTGAGGTTGGCTAATCCGGAGAGGAAGCAGGCCTCGTAACCGAGCGTGGCGCTGGTGTAGTGATCCGGATGGCGGCCGGTCCAGTAGGGGAGGATGACGACGCGGGGACGGACGCGGCGCAGGACTTCGACGATCTTGAGCCGGTTCTCCCAGGTATTCTCGACGCGTCCATCGGGGATATCGAGGGCCTGGCGCCAGGCTACGCCGAGGATGCGGGCGGCTGCTGCGGCCTCGGCGGCACGATCTTCGGCGGAGCCGCGGGTACCGGCTTCGCCACGGGTGAGATCGAGGATGGCGGTGGAGACGCCAAGGGAGCGCAGCCGGAGCAGGGTGCCGCCGCAGGTTTGTTCCACGTCGTCGCGATGCGCGGCAATGGCGAGAACGTCAGCGAGAGCTTCTTCCGCCATGGGCTGGGTGCGTTGTCAGTAGATGGTGTTGTTGTTGTCGGTGGTGCCGTCCATGTAGGAGCAGTCGATGGCGGTACCGGCGAGGGTGACGTTGTAATTGTCGAGCGTGGCCATGCTCTTGGTGCCGTAGATGTAAACCTGGCCTCCCTCGGTGGTGTAGACCTTGTGCAGTCCCTCAACGTCGGCGATGCCGGTGCCGTCGCCCTTGTAGGAGTCAATGGTGGCGGCGTTGGTGGAGGTGTTGAACATGGTGATACATCCGAACTGGATATTGGCCCCGGCCTGGGCCTGCTGATAGCGGACCCCCTGATTACACTGCGAGGACCCGATCCAGAGAGTGTTGTCGTCGGCAAAGATCATGCGGTTATGCATGCCGTCGCTGATCGGGTAGGTTCCGGCGACGGTATTGGCGGGAGTATTGACGACGGTCAGGAAACCCTCAAAGAGACCACTGGAAGGTTGTCGCTGTTGTCCCGCGACGTAGAGGGTATTGCCATTAAAGATGGCGTTGTTCGAGCCATTGGGCATGGCGATGTTGGACTGAGCCACCAGGGCGATGCCGCTGGCGCCATTGCTGCCCGAGTTGATGGACGACGCGGTGATGGGAATGGTGGTGAGGCTGGCGGTGGTTCCGCCGCATTCCGGGCCGCAGTTGACGACATAGGCGGTCGTGCCATCGGGGGAGAAGACGGCCTTGACGGGATGATCGAAGCTGGCGTTGGCGCCGGTGCTGACGGGGAAGACGCACCAGAGAGGCTGTCTCTGGGGCTCGCAGTCCTGGGCTCCCAGGTAGTTGGGATTATTGACGGCGGCGAGCTGCTGCGCCTGGTTCAACTGCACAATGCTGTAGACGGCGAAGCTGGCGGCGTAACTGGCGGTTCCGCCCGGGTTGATCATCTGGCCTGCGGGCTGTGTCGCGTTCTCGACAAAGACCAGGGCGATGGTTCCACCCGGGTTGACGGAGATTCCATAGGCGTTGGGCAGGTTGAGAGTGAGCGAGACTCCACCGCCACGATTGACCACGCTGATCACATGTCTTGCGGGATTCGCGGCATAGACGTAGCCCATGTCACGGCTGATGAAGATTCCGTTGTAGGGAACCCCTTCGGTGCTGCTGGAGATGCCGCCGGGAATGGCCACCGTGGCACTGACCTTCTCCTGGGCATAGCTGATGAGAGAGAGGCTGCCGTCACCTTCGCCGTAGACGGCGCCGGTCTGCTGTTCGGGCATGTTTTGAATGGTCAGCGGCAGCTTGCCGGAGTAGCCGTTGATCTGGAGCTGGCCGCCGGATGTGTTGTAGGCATGGCGGATGTCGTAATAGGCATCCATGAAGACCAGAGCGCCGCTGGCGAATGCACTGGGATTCTCTTCGGCGACCATCACGCGGTTCAACACGCCACTGGGGGGCAGGCTGCGGCCAGCGAAGAAGAAATTTTGCCCGCAGGAACTGATGACGGTGCAGATTGCGAAGACGGAACCGAGGACGGCGGCAGCGTACAGGGGACTTCTCTTCTTCAAAACCTAAGACCTCTCCAGGCGCATGGGTTGCGACAATCTCGCGGGAAACCCCAAGTATATCAGGGCAGGTGGTTGTTCCTTGGACGGCTGAATGCCCTGCCTGGTGAGGTGGAGGGCCGTGATTCTGTGCCTGATAGGATGAAGCAGGTATCTGCCGGATGACGAGCCGTCTCGAAGAACGATTCAATGGCCGAACTGTGCTTTGCGACGGGGCCATGGGCACGTCTCTGTATGGGCGCGGCATCTTCATCAATCGCTGTTACGACGAGCTGAACCTGTCGCAACCGGAGCTGGTGCGCGCGGTGCACGAGGACTACCTGCAGGCGGGCGCGGAGATCATCGAGACGAATACGTTCGGGGCGAACGCCCTGCGGCTGGAGAGGCACGGGCTGCGCGACAAGGTGGCCGAGATCAATCGCGCCGGAGTCGCTATTGCCCGCCAGGCCGTACGCCAGCTCGCGGACAAGCAGGCAGGGACGGCGTACGTGGCGGGTTCGGTAGGGCCGCTGGGCGTGCATCTGGAGCCGGTGGGCAAGACGAGCCTCGACGAGGCACAGGCTGCCTTTACGGAACAGATTCAGGCGCTGACCAGCGGGGGGCCGGGAGTCGGCGTCGATCTGCTGATTGTGGAAACCATGCCCGCGCTGAACGAGGCCGAACAGGCCGTTCTGGCTGCGAAGGCGACGGCGCCCAAAGTGCCGATCGTGGTGATGGTGACGGTGGACGAAGAAGCCAACTGCCTGGACGGAGCATCGCCGGAGACGGCTGCGGCGCGGATTGAGTCCTGGGGTGTGGACGCGATTGGATGCAACTGCAGCGTAGGACCGGCGACGGTCCTGACCGCCATCGAGAGGATGGCTGCGGTGACGAGCCTGCCGTTGATGGCGATGCCGAATGCGGGCATGCCCCGGTCGGTGGAAGGGCGAAACATCTACTTGTGCTCGCCGGAGTACATGGCGAGCTTTGCGCGGAAGTTCACGAAGGCCGGAGTGCAGTTCATCGGCGGCTGCTGTGGAACGACACCGCAGCATATTCGGGCGATGAAGTCGGCGCTGCGGGCCACCGATGCGCAGGCTGCGGCGCAGAGGACGACGAAAAAAGAAACCATCGTGACCGAGACGCCGCCAGCGGCGATCCACGAGCGGTCGCGTCTGGGGCGGCTGGTGCACGAAGGCGCTTTCATCACGATGGTGGAGATCGTGCCGCCGAAGGGGATCGACTGCAGCAAGGAGCTGAAAGGCGCGCAGGAGATGGCCGATCTGGGAATCCACGCCATCAACGTGCCCGATTCACCGCGCGCCTCAGCGCGGATGAGCGCGCAGAGCCTTTGTATTCAGATCCAGCAGAAGACCGGCATTGAAACGCTGCTGCACTATACGTGCCGGGACCGCAATGTGCTGAGCATCCAGAGCGATTTGCTGGGGGCGTCCTCGATTGGGCTGAAGAATGTCTTGTGCCTGACGGGCGATCCGCCGAAGCTGGGGAATTATCCGGACGCGACCGCAGTCTATGACGTGGATGCGATCGGACTGGTGAATATCGTGCACCGGCTGAATCACGGGCTCGATATCGGTGGAAATCCGATTGGGGCTTCGACGGGATTCACGATTGCGGTGGCAGCCAATCCCGGCGTGCCCGATCTGGACAATGAGGTGCGGCGGTTTGCGTGGAAGGTGGAAGCCGGCGCCGAGTATGGGATTACGCAGCCGGTCTTCGATTTGCGGGTTCTGGAGACGTTTCTGAAGCGGATTGAAGGGTTCAGAATTCCGATTGTGGCGGGGATCTGGCCGCTGACGAGCCTGCGCAATGCGGAGTTCATGAAGAACGATCTGAGGGTGAGCGTTCCGGACGAGATCCTGACCCGAATGGGACGAGCGTCGAGTCCGGAGGCAGCCCGGGCGGAAGGCATTCTGATCGCGCAGGAGATGCTGGAATCGGCGCGCACCATGGTTCAGGGAGTACAGGTGAGCGCGCCGTTTGGGCGTTACAGCGCCGCTGCCGATGTTCTGGCTGCGGTCCTGCCGGGACGCGCGAAGAGCGCCGGAAACGGAAGGGTCCACCCCGAGGAGAGCCGTCTTGGCCAGCTTTGAGGAGTCGCTGAACAAGCTGGAGGAGATTGTCGCGAAGCTGGAGCGCGGCGATCTGACGCTGGAGGACTCGGTGAAGCTGTTCGAGGAGGGTACGCGGCTATCCGCCGAGTGCCGCAAGCAACTCGAAGAGGCCGAGGGCAAGGTGGAGATGCTGGTGAAGCAGCGCGACGGCTCGATGAAACGGGAGCCGTTCAATTCCATCAGCTGAGCGCCGGGACCTTCGAGGCGAGGCGCGAGCGGACAAACTGGACCAGATCGTCGGTGATGTAAGCGGGCTGCGCAATCGGAAAGATGCGCTTGTCTGTGAGGCCGATCTGCGTGAGGTTTTCCGGCTGGCTGACGGAAGAGACGAGCACCGCATCGGCCCGATCCAGAAAGCGGCGCGCTGACTCCTTGAAATCGGCGATTGTCGGGTCGAGGACGGGCAGGTAGAGATCCGGTTTCAGGAAATCGAGGATGCTGTTGGACTCGATCATGGCATTCTCGCTGGCGGCGAGTTCCTTTTCGATGCGCGGCATAGCCTCGGCGAGCATGCCGATTCGCGTGCGAACCCAGAGGGATCGCGCAGCGCCGGCGGCGAGGAATCGGGCTGTATCGGTGCCGCTGGCTGCGTCGTGCTCGGCGGTGAGGGAGACGCAGGAGTCGGCAGTCTGGCACTGGCAGGGCGTGCCGTCGGCGGTACAGAAACCATGGCCAAACTGCGTGACTTTGAAGGCGGTCCAGCGAAACTCGGGCAGACGGGCGATGAGGCCGGCGACGACCGAGGTCTTGCCGATATTGCGGGACTGTCCCCCGACCACGATGACGGTCATCAGTCGTCCTCCTCCTCGTTGGATGAGCGAGCGAGGCGGGCGAGTGCAGCGAGTTCCTTCAGATACTGGCGCAGGGGCCGCGCGGGACGTCCCCAGAAGACGACGCCGGGGCCTTTGACTTTCTTGTGGGTGAGGACGCCGGAGCCGGAGCCGAGGATGACGCGGTCGCCGACGTGGGCGTGGTCGCCGATGCCGACCTGGCCTCCGACGATGGCGTTGGCCCCGATGGTGGAGGAGCCGGAGACGCCGGTCTGGGCGGCGATGACGACGTCGTGTCCGACGCGGACGTTGTGGCCGAGGTGGACCAGGTTGTCGATTTTGACGCCGCGCTCGATGCGGGTTTCTTCGAGGGCGCCGCGGTCGATGGTGGTGTTGGCGCCGATTTCGACGTTGTCCTCAAGGATGAGGCGGCCCTGCTGGGGGAACTGCAGATATTCGCCGGTCTGTGCGTCGCGAACATAGCCGAAGCCGTCAGCGCCGAGAACGACGCCGGAGTGGAGGACGACGTGGTTGCCGAGTTCGGTGCCGGGGTAAAGCACGACACGCGGGTAGATGCGGCAGTGGTCGCCGATTTTAACGCCGTCGCCGATGACGGAGCCTGCTCCGATGCGGGTGTTGTTTCCGATTTGGGCGCCCGCCTCGATGACAGCGTGCGGGCCGATGGAGATGGCCGCGCCGAGCTTCGCGGAGGGATCGACGACGGCGGTGGGATGAATTCCGGTGGCGGCCGCGGCAGGCCGGAGCAGGCGGGCGGCCTGGGCGAAGGCGAGACGGGGCTGTAGGGCGAGAAGCAGGGGCTTGGTGGAGGATGCGGGCGCGAGTTTTGGGGAGACGATGATGGCGGCCGCGGTTGAGGCGAGGGCGTCGGCGAGGCTGGCTGGGTCTTCGGCGAAGAGCAGGGACGATGCGGTTGCGGTTGCGGTACTCGCGACGGTGTTTATGTCGGCGTCGGGGCCGCGCAGGTCGGCGCCGAGGGCCGCCGCGATCTCAGAAAGCTTCATTGGGAATTAGAGTACTGAAAAACACTCCTGGAAGGGTGTGTTTCCCGACTCCGCCCTTTCTCGGGGATTTACGGATTTCGGAGCGTCGTGTTTGACATTGGATCGATTGGGCGAAATCCGCCTGCTATGGGTTGACCTAATTGCCGGCACCCAGGCAGTTTGACGCTGGGCTGGAGGTCAGGGCTGGGGTTATTCTTCTTAGCGCTTGCACCGCCACCCCGGCGAAACGTTGTTTCGCCAGGACCCCGGCTGCCCGCCCTCACGCCCTGGCGTCTCCTCGCTCGTGAGGAAACGCCACCGGTTTTTTGGGGGAAAGCGCCAACGCGGCATGGCTGAAGCCGTGCCCTTTCAAAGTCCCCGATGATGGTGGTGACTCTGGCCGATTACTTTTCTCTCGCGACGACGAACTCGGGCATCCATTGCAGGGCGCGCTTGTAGTCCGAGTCGGGGACGACATTGAGGGCCGTTTGCGCGGCGGCGGCGTAGGCGAAGGCGGCCTTCATCGCGTAGTTCACGGACTGATTGCGATTCAGGATATGCAGGATCTCCTCGTGGGAGACGCGCTCGAAGTTCTGGTCGTGGAGAACGGTGTGGATCGACTCACGCTCGGCCGGAGTACTGCCGTTTTCGAGGGTGTGGATGACGGCGAGCGTGGCTTTGCCCTCGCGGAGGTCGCTGGCTACGGGTTTGCCCAGGACTTCCTCAGTGGCGGTCAGGTCGAGAACGTCGTCGACGATCTGGAAGGCGAGGCCGAGGTTACGGCCGTAGTCGCCGAGCGCATCTTCGACTGCCTGATCGGCGCCGGCCAGGACTGCGCCGAGGCGCATGGAGACCTCGAAGAGGCAGGCCGTTTTGCGGTAGATGAGGTCGTTGTACTCGCCCTCCGAGATGGGCTTGCCAAGGCACTCCATCTGCAGCAGCTCGCCTTCGACCATCTGCTGGGTGAGGCCGATTAGGAGTTCGAGGACGCGGAAGTTGCGCTCCTCCAGGGCGACGCGGAAGGCCTGCATGTAGAGCCAGTCGCCGACCAGCACGCACTTGCCATTGCCCCAGGTGCTGTTGGTGGAGGGGCGTCCGCGGCGCATGTCGGCAGCGTCGATGATGTCGTCGTGGACCAGGGTGGCGGTATGGACCATTTCGACCACGGCTCCGAGCCGGATCATGCCACGGCCGGAATAGCCAAGGCTGCGGGCGGCGAGCAGGAGCAGGGAGGGGCGGATACGCTTGCCGCCGCCTTCGCGCAGGTAGTCGGAAATCTCGGTGATGGCGGCAACGGAAGAGACGGCGTCGGAGCCGAATTCGCGTTCAATGGCCGTGAGGTCGTCATGGAGCAGGTCGAAGACCCCCTTTGCCGTCGCTGTCGCCACTGTGCTCACTGAAAAAGTTCTCCGAACTGCCGGGGCCTGCCGCTCAGTTGGAGCGGTAATTCGTGAACTGCATGTCGATGCCGATATCGCGTCCGCGAAGGAGCGCAATGATTTCCTGCAGGGCATCGCGGTCTTTGCTCGAAACCCGGACGGTATCGCCCTGGATCGAGGCCTGGACCTTCTTTTTGGAGTCTTTGATGATTTTAACGATCTCTTTGGCTTTCTCTCCAGCGATCCCCTGCTGGAGGGTGATCTTCTGGCGCACGGTCGAGCCTGCGGCCTGCTCTACTTTGGCGAAAGTCAGCGCTTTGAGCGAGACACCGCGCTTGACGAGTTTCTGGCGGAGGATTTCGGTGACGGCCTCCAGCTTGTATTCGTCGACGGAGGCCAGCTGAATGGCTTCTTCGCCTTCCAGATGGATTTCCGATTTCGAGTCCTTCAGGTCGAAACGTGTGCGCACCTCTTTTACGGCCTGATCGATTGCGTTGCGCACTTCCTGCAGGTCGACCTTGCTCACAATGTCAAAGGAGTTCTCAGCTGCCATCCTGGCGCCTCTTCTCTTTCAGATTATCCTGCCACCGGCCTGGATGCGATCCGGGGCGGGAATTTCGGTACGAAATAGCGCGCCAAAGTTACTTGTGGTGTGGTTGACGATGTCGTCGGGGTGGAGGTTGCGGATTTCAGCGATTTTTGTCGCCACTTCTTTCACCCAGGCCGGCTCATTGCGCTTGCCGCGGTTGGGGATGGGCGCCAGGAAGGGTGCGTCGGTTTCGATGAGGATGCGATCGAGCGGCAATGCGGCGGCGGCATCGCGAATCGGCTGGGCTTTGGGGAAAGTAACGTTACCGGCGAAGGAGATCAGAAATCCGAGATCGATGGCCTCGTGGGCGTGGTGGAGTTCGCCGGTGAAGCAATGGAGGATGCCGCCGAGGCCGGTGCGGCCCCAGTCGGTCTGCAGCATGGCGAGGGAGTCGTCCCATGCATCGGTGGAGTTGGTGGAGGGGCGGCAGTGGATGACGATGGGCTTGCGGCGTACGGCGGCGATCTCCATCTGGCGGGTGAAGACAGCTTTCTGGATGTCGCGCGGGGAGTGGTCGTAGAAGTAGTCCAGGCCGATCTCGCCGCAGGCCAGGATCTCGGGCTGCTGGAGCAGGCTGTCGAGTTTGGTGCAGGCATCGTCGTCGGCAAGGCGTGCTTCGTGGGGGTGAATCCCGGCAGTCGCCCAGATTTTCGGGGTTCGGGGGCGGGATGCGTATTCGCGGCTGATTTCGAGGGCGCGGTGCATGTCGGCGGGGCCGTCGCCGATGCCGATGGAGAGGATGGCGCGGACGCCGGCGTCCCAGGCGCGTTCCAGGAGCGCGGGACGGTCCTCGTCGTAGCGGGGGCTGTCGAGATGGGCGTGGGAATCAATCATGAAAGCGAAATTCCGAGGGCCGACCTCTTAGGTTATCTGAAGAACTGTGACGGGATGGGCAGGAGGGCGGGTGACAAGTCATGAAGGGGCGGGAGTATTCTGCTGGCGTTGAGGTGTGTTCATGGCTGAGTTGAAGCTGAACGTGAATGGGACAGAGCGGCAGGTGCAGGCGGCAGAGGATGAGCCGCTGCTCTGGGTGCTGCGTAACAAGCTGGGCCTGACCGGTACGCACTACGGCTGCGGCGAGGGGCAGTGCGGCGCGTGCACGGTGCTGCTGGATGGGCATCCGACGCGGTCCTGTCTGACTCCGGCGAGTGCGGTAGCGGGGGCGAAGATCACGACGATTGAAGGGCTGGAGCAGGATGGGGCGTTGTCGCCGGTGCAGGCGGCGTTTCTGGAGGAGGAAGCGTTTCAGTGCGGTTACTGCACGTCGGGGATGATGCTGGCGGCGACGGCGCTGCTCCGGGAAAAGCCGCATCCGTCGGAGAGCGAGATTGTTGAGGCGATGAACGGGAATATGTGCCGTTGCGGGACGTATCCGCGGATTGTGGCGGCTGTGCAGCGTGCGTCGCGGAGCGAAGAGAAGAAGGAGACTGCGTATGCCCGTGGATGAGCTGAAGACGGAAGCGGCGCTGCATGAGATACGGGACCGGATCCGGATGTTCGAACTGGACCGGCGGGCGTTTCTGCGGCTATGTGCGGGGGGACTGCTGGTGACCAGTGCGAGCCCGGCACTGGAGGGGCAGGAGTCGGGGCGGAGTTTTGGCGGGCACCAGCTGCCGCAGGAGGTGAGCGCCTGGATCCACATCGACGCCGATGGCAAGGTGACGGTCTATACCGGCAAGGTGGAGATCGGGCAGAACATTCGCACCTCGCTGGCGCAGTCGGTCGCGGAGGAGCTGCGAGCGCCATTTGGGTCGATCACGATGGTGATGGGCGATACGGATCTGGTGCCGTGGGATGCGGGGACGTTTGGGAGTCGGTCGACGCCGACCATGGGTCCGCAGCTACGGACGATGGCCATGAACGCGCGGGAGATGCTGGTGGAGGCCGCCGCTGCGCGGTGGAAGGCCGACCCGGGGAGGCTGATCGCGTCCGAGGGACGGGTGATGAACCCGGAGACGAAAACATCCCTGGGGTATGGGGAGATCACGCGGGGGGAGAAGCTGACGCGCACGCTGGCGGGCGATCCGACGCTGACTCCGGCGGCGGAGTGGAAGATTGCCGGCACGCCGGTGCCCAAGGTCGACGGGCGGGAATTTGTGACCGGGAAGCACGCCTATCCGTCGGATGTGGTGCGGCCGGGAATGCTGTTTGGCAAGGTGGTGCGGGCGTCGGGGTATCACGCGACGCTGGTGTCGGTAGATACGAGC
>JBKICP010000363.1:0-5529 GCA_046567085.1 Acidobacteriota bacterium | reverse complement strand
TGCACGTCACTTCGGCCGGTTCCACCGAGGCAGCGGGCCGTCGCGCAAATGAAGGATCAGCTCTTCGCCACCTTCCGCTCTCTCCGCAGCTACAACTTCCGCCTGTGGATGGCGGGATCACTGGTTTCCAATATCGGCACCTGGATGCAGCGTGTCGCCCAGGACTGGCTGGTGCTCACGCAGCTAACCCACCACGACGCCTCGGCGCTGGGCATCGTTACGGGACTGCAGTTCGCGCCGCAACTCCTGTTTCTTCCATGGACCGGCTCGGCGGCGGACCGGCTGAATCAGCGCGCTCTCCTGCTGTTCACCCAGGCGGCCATGGGGGTGCTGGCCCTGCTGTTGGGCGTTCTCACGCTCACCGGAGTTGTCCGGCTGTGGCACGTCTACCTCTTCGCTTTCCTCTTCGGTTCGGCCGCCGCCCTCGACGCTCCGGTACGGCAGACGTTCGTGGCAGAGATGGTCGGCGAGGGCGACCTGCCCAATGCCGTTGCGCTGAACTCCACTTCATTCAACGCGGCCCAGATGATCGGGCCCGCCGTCGCCGGCGTGCTCATCGCCGGAGCCGGCATGGGTTGGGCCTTTGTGTGTAACGGCCTGTCGTTCGCCGCCGTGCTGCTGTCGTTGTCTTTCTTCCGCCTTTCAGAGCTGCGGAACAGCGCCCGCGCCCATCGCGCCCGATCCGGATTCGGCGAAAGCCTCCGCTATGTCCGGGGCCGGCCGGACCTCAGGGCCATCCTGGTCATGCTGTTCCTCATTGGCACCTTTGCGCTCAACTTCCCCATCTTCATCGCCACCATGGCCGTGAAGGTCTTTCACTCCGGCGCGCAGGCTTTCGGCCTGCTGTCCTCCATCGCGGCGGTCGGCTCGGTTTCAGGGGGATTGCTCGCCGCCAGCCGAAAGAAACCAGGTCTTCTGTCTCTGGCGCTCGGCTCCGCCGTCTTCGGCCTCGGCTGGACCGCAGGGGCTTTCGCGCCCGGCTACTGGTGGTTTGCGGGCGCTCTCGCGCTGGCCGGCGCGGCCTCTCTCACCCTCACCAACGGAACCAACAGCATCATGCAGCTTTCCACCGACCCAGCCATGCGCGGCCGGGTCATGGCGCTCCGCGTCGGCGTGGCTCTCGGCGGCATGACCCTGGGCGCTCCGCTGCTTGGCTGGATCGCCAACCGCTTCGGCCCGCGCTGGTCGCTCGTACTGGGTGCCGGAGCGTGCTTCACCGCCGCGCTGGTTGCAGCCTGCGTGCTGGTCCGCCGAAGAGAGCTGCTGCTCACCTGACACTTTCCCCGGGCGAACCCCGGTTAACGCAAACAGGTCAAACCACCCACCGAGACCGCTCTCGCTTCAGAAAACGGGTAATGATCGAAAATCAGCCGCAGCTTCGGTGGAGACTTGGAGAACAAAAGGCGAATCTATGATTTTAGACTACGCCTATGGGCGGGGAGCGGTCCTCCTCAGTTCGGGCGAGGCTGGCGGCCAAGACCTGTGCGTTGTGCCGCGGGCCCTTGCTCGCGCCGCACCTGCCGGGCGACCAGCTGTGCTCTCGCTGTGCCGGGCAGAAGAAACCGCCGCGTCGGGTGTACATGTCATTCCAAACCCAGAGCGGCTGGCATTGCCAGTTCCTGGAGGAGGATCTGAAGACGCCAATTCCGAAGAAGCTGAATCTTCTTCGTCAGGAGAGGTTGTTCGAGATCGCGGAGCGTGGTGGTTACCGGCTGAACCTCGAAGGACGGCAGGCGCTGCAGCGCGCCATCGAGATGGGCAGGGGCGGCGTGTGGCTCGAACTGACCGAGGAGCAATATCGCAAGCTGAAGGGAGAGCCGTAGTTTCGCATCAGGTGTGGGCGCTATTATCGCCGCTCGGAAAAGCGGAGAATTGCCGATGCGTCGGGCTCCGGAAGCTGCCGGACGACTTTGTGCGGCCCGACTGGAACTACAACGTGGCGTGGGATTGAATTAGCCGCGTGCCTGCGCACTAAGGCAAGTTACGACTCGGGAATGAGATGGGGAATAATCTGCGTGGCTTTGTTGTAGTTAACCGGCTGAAGCAAGTACATCGCTGAGTGTCATCCTCAAACGTTTCGTCAATAGATCTGCCGACGGAAAAGCTACCAGGAAGGCAGTAGCCGGAAGCTGCGTATCTCAATTTGAGAACCTCCGAGCGATCTCTCCCGCGACGGCAGAAAAACCACCTCGATTTCATCGAACTGGCGAATGGCCGGGTTCGAAGGTATCGGGTATTTCAGAACCTCATTCGCCGGTGGACGATTGAGACCGAATTCAGGAGGCATGCTCGAACGAACTGGCTGACTGCCAAGATCCTCCGATTGCGCAGGACGCGAAGTTGTGTCGATCAATTCGACCGCTATTCCGATCGCCCCAGGCCGTGTCAGCATTCACAATCGAAAGATCTATCTCGCGGCAGCATCGGAGATCGACAGGAGCGCCGAGAAGCTGATGGGCTTCCATTACGAGCGGATGCCAGTCTGCGGAATGGATTTGAACTTTGGTTGGGCTGCCGTGCGCGATATGTGGTTTGCGGCCGGGTTCCTTCGCCGGTGATCGGAGATACCAGTAGACGCCGTCAAACGGAATTACCATTGGCTTCGCGAGCCGCGCAACGGCAATCGACGGGACGGAAGGGGGAGGAGCAACCACCCTGACTTGCTGAGGCTGCTTCGGCCACAGAATCACAGCCGCGTAGGAATCCTCGGCTGCGCCTCCGGTTCTTTGCGCAGTTTGGTAGCCGCCGCTCCTCGGCCCCCCAGTCTGCTCTAAAAGATGGGAATGCGGCTGCGATACCAACAGGCAGAGAATAATCCCGCTCCCCACAATGACTGCTCCTGGCAACAGGAGCGTCCAGAGCTGGTTCGGGAAGCCACTTCCTCGGTTCTTTGCGACTCCGCACAGTAGCCCCATACGACAGACCATGCCTTCCGGCTTCAAAAACTGCCGGATGGGCTTGTGCTGCCCGACCGGGACTACAACGTGGCGCCGGCAACGATGCAGCCCGTGATCCGCTCAAACCAGGATACAGGCAAGCGGGAGATCGTCCTGATGGGGGAGCCCCCGTTATCTGCACTTTCGTCAGGAAAGCATATCTTCCAGAAATTCGGAGGCCGGGTTGGTGCTCGTGATCAGCAGATGGTCTCTGGCCCGCGTACAGGCCACATAGAGAAGCTGGCGTTCCGTGTTGTAGACGTCTTCGAGATCGGCTTCATCGGTGACTGCTTCGATCCGTTCCTGGAGCGGAATTACTTCGTCATCGCAGGCCATCACCGCAACAGCCCGGAACTCCAAACCTTTGGCGAGGTGCATGGTGCCGATCGATATTGAGCCTGGGGCAATCTCAACGTGCTCATCCAGAATTCGGGACTTCAGCCCTGCTTGCTGAACGGCGGATTGCGGCCGGTCGATCTGTGCCGCCGAGCGGACAAAGAGCGCGATTTCGTGCGGGTGTAACCCTGATTTCGAGAGACGGCCGAGCCAGTCGGATACCGCCTTAGTCTCTTCTTCTGCCGAATCAAAGCTCCTGATCTCCGGTTTCGGCCCATCGAAGAGTGAAATCGTCCCCTTGCGGTCCTCGATGTTTCCGTCTACGTCGGCGATTTGCGGATCGAGCAGGCGGTCCGCCTGTGCCCGGATCTGGTGCGAGGTGCGGTAGTTGATCTTCAGCGTCGTCGAGCGCCCGCGAACGTCAATTCCCGCAACTTTCCATGAGAACGGCTGCTGGAAAATGCGCTGGCCCAGATCGCCGGCGAAAAACAGGCTGTTGGGCCGCGCCCGACCGATGGCAGCCAGGAAGCGAATCTGCGCGATATCGATGTCCTGTGCTTCGTCCACGACGGCGAAATCGAACGGCAGCAGAGCAGCTCCGCCAGCGTAGTGCCGCGCCAGCACGTTAAACATCCCGGCTGTGGTGATCAGGCCCTGATCTCCCAGGCCGGAGCGCACAATCTCGAAGATTGACCAGAGGAGTTTTCGCTGTTCTTCTATTAGCCGGGTCTTGCGCCCGAGACGATTTACGTCCCGGTACTCTTCCCAGGTATCGAGCTGCCACCCATCGACCACTTGTTCCCATTCCGTAATCAGGAAGCGGAACGAGAATTTGTGCCCGCCCACCTTCTCGGAGGCATTTTGCAGAAGCGCGCAGATTTGGCCGTCCGTTGCGATCCGCAGCTTTCCGATATTTAGCTCGTACAGGCGCCGACCTATGGCATCCATCGAGTAAACCTCGATGCGCTCGCCCAATCGCGGCTCCCCAGCAAGAAGCATGCGCAGCTTCGCGCGGAGCGCGTTCGCCAGCGGTTCCGAGAATGTGGTCAGTAAAACGCGCGACTGCGGATTCGTCCGCGCCAGGTGTGCCGCGCGATGCAAGGCCACGATGGTCTTCCCGGTCCCGGCGCTCCCGGAAACGCGCGCCGGACCATTGAAGTTCCTTTCGACCAGCTTCCGCTGCTCAGGATGGAGGAAAACCGCCCAGCGTTCCCACGGATAATCGAGGGCCAGGGCAAGCTCCTCGATGTTTTTCATGATCCGGAAACGACGCAGCGCATCCGGGTGCTCGAAAGGATCGCCGCCTGGAGGGACGTGCTCGGGAATGGGCGGACGGATTCCGGTTGCCAGATTCAGGAGTGCTTCGGCGGCCTCGGCGGGCAGGTGTCCTGCGATCTCCAGCAGACCGTCTTCAGTCGCATTCAGGAGTTCCGGCACCCATTCCGGCGGCACGCCATAATTGAGCAACGTGCCTTCGGAGATGTTGTGGAACACGCGGGGTCTTGGCGCAGGCTGCTCCGTCTCCACATACTTCGGAACCGTTATTTCCTGAACGCGCTCGCGAATCTCCACGAGCTGCGCGGCGCCGGTCTTAGGATGGGTTTCAAGGCGCCTACGCTCGGCCCATTGGTACGCTTCGTCGTGGTGGTTCACATAGCACAGCAGCAGGCTGGTTCCGGTGCGGTGAACGATGATGCGAAGATCGCGGCTAACGCGGATGGACCAGAAGTTGGGGTCTTTGGCTTTGTCGAGTTTGTGGAATTGAAGGCTGGGGTGCGCCGGATTCAGTTGCAGATCGAACGCAGCCGTTTTCGCTGCCTTCTGATCGTCGGCAGTCAGCCGGGCCAGGCTGTCCGTAAATGTATCGGCAATTCGGAATTCCATCGGAGGCCGTCCTCAGTTCACCCGAAACACCTTCATCACTTCATCGCCGAGATGGTTGATGACCTTGATGGCAATGCGCCCGGATTCGGGTTTGTCGAACGGCCGCGAGGTGTCGCTGTGCAGGGACTCCCATGCTTCTTCGTCGATCTCGGCCTTCAATGTGGTCTTGAGCGCCTTGTAGGGATCGTTGGCGCCCAGAAAGTAGGCGTGCCGGACGAAGAAGCTCTCCTCGTTGTAATCCGTGTCGAGAAACCAGCAGGCAATCTCGTCCGGGCCGTTGCTGCGGACTTCGCCGGTGCTGGGATGGAAGACATCCACGCCATTGACCTTCACCCGCATCTGGCCGTTCGATTCATCAAGAATCCGAACGTCC
>JBKICP010000362.1:0-22721 GCA_046567085.1 Acidobacteriota bacterium | reverse complement strand
GAACTTATAAGCAGCGGGCAGGGCGCGGTTGGAATGCTCGGCGATGTAGGCGACGGAGAAGTCGTTGGTGAAGGCGGCCCACACCAGAGCAAAGGCGGCGCACGCGACGGCGAAAAAGCTGGCGATGCCGGCCCGGCGAGCGGTTTCGGCGAGGCGTTCGGGGGCGATGGCTCCGCGGCGACCGGTGGCGAGTTGGCGGAGGGCCACGGCGCCGGCCAGCAGATTGTATCCGCTGAGCGCGAGCGCGACGAGGAGCGCAAAACTGCCAAATGCAGGCATAAGGATCGACTTTCTGATTGTCGCACTTTTGGACGGAGGGTGACGGATGCGGCAACCAGGGGACGAGATGATCTTCGCCGGAGCCGGGAAGAGGGGATGTGACGAATCTCACAGGGGGAGCCGGGAGATGGGAGCCTGAGCCGAGCCGGCAACTTCTGGTCTTCACGACCGGGTTCTTTGCAAACGGTCAGCGAAGGCGCGGGCAACGGCCGGGGGGCAAAAGAGACGAGCAGGAAGGCGAGTTGCGAAAGCTGTGGGTTGGCGATCGGCTCGGGCTCGGACTTCTTCCTTCCAGCTTCCGGGTTCTTAGGCTGTTCTTCCGATGGGCTGGATCAGAAGCGACCGCACCAGGCTGAGCAGTTCGTCGGGGGGAAAGGGCTTGACCCGGAAGAGCACATCGAGGTGGGAGTACTGATCCTCGGCTTCCGCCAGACCGCTGAGCACCAGGACGGGCAGGTCGGGGAAACGCTCGCGTAGTGCGGTGACGAACTGGGGGCCGTTCATGCCGGGCATGAGGTGGTCGGTGACGACGAGGCCGACCGGACGCAGACCGCCGACGTGTTCGAGCATGGCGAGGGCCTGAGGTCCGTCGGAGGCGACGGCGACATTTCTGCCGGAGCGGGAGAGGATGGCCTTTCTGGTGGTCGCCTGGATGCAGTTGTCGTCCACCAGCAAAATGTCAGCAAGCATTGTGATGGGAGATTCCCCGATAGAAATTTGGGTTGCCTGACCGAAGAGCCCAATAGTAACCGAACGGGTTCCCTGTCGATTGCCTGAGAGAAACGTTTTAGCTGGGGAGTACCCACTCAGGCAAGACCGAGCCAGGTCAGGATACATCCCACTTTCGTTCGATGTTGTGGAATTCAGGGGAGAAATGGGGTGCGTCGGGGGGGGAAGGAAAAGGGGCGGAGGATGCACGCCTCCGCCCACAAGTGATTGAGTCTTTTTCAGAACCGTTGGTAAGAAGGTGGAGCGCCCCGGCGGCTGTTGGACCGCCGAGGCGATTGGCGATCAGAAAGTGAAGCGGCCGCCGAACTCGAGTTCGCGGGTTTCGTTCGCCTGGCTGTTCAGCACGCCCCAGCTTGCGGGGTTGGACAGATCGAGCGACGGGTTGTTGAAGACCATGTGGTTGAGGACGTTCTGGGCGATGAACGAGACTTCGAAGCTGGTGGCTTCTGTAATGCGGAAGTTCTTGGCCAGCTGCGCGTCGAGGTTCCAGTAGGGCAGACCCATGATGGGACCGACGCCAGGGTTCTTGGTGTCGATACCGAGGATGGGCGTGCGCACCTGGTCGTACACCGCCTGGGGGTTCTTGAACATATTGACCGCGGTCTTGGAAACGGCCGTTCCGACACCGGTGGTCGCGTTCCCTGTCACCCCGTAGTGCGAGGAGTGACCGGCGTTGTACTTCGTGTTGAAGACGCACTGCTCGTTGTCGAAGTAGTTGTTGCCGTCGCCCGAGCCCCAGGCCTGAGCCTGGGTGCCCGATGTAGGCAGACAGCCGACCGGCGCTCCGGATCCGGCGGTGAAGACCGGGGCGAACTGCCAGCCACCGGCGACGCGCCCGAGGAGGCCGTGCTGGTTCTTGAACCACGGCTCGGAGGCAACGAGGTAGGTGTTGTAGACGAGGCGGCGATCGAAGGCCTGCTCGCCGTACATATTCCCGATGTTGAAGGAATCGTTGGGGGTGTATTCGCTGGAGGCCTGGACAAAGGCGCCGGTACCGAGCGCTTTGCTCCAGGTGAAGTTGTTCTGCATGGTGAGCCCGTGCCAGTTGCTGGTTTTGAAGCTCACGAACATGCCGTTGTAGTTGCCGTAGCCGAAGCTGCCGTTCAGAGCGATACCGCTGGTGTTCTGTCCGTTTCCGCCGAGGGGCTGACCGATGATCGGAGTCTGCTCCATGGTGCGGGCGAAGTTGAAGCCAGGGTTCGCCCCTCCATTGCCGGCATCGAGATCCGACCAGAGGCCCCAGACCTGCTGGGTTTCAATATTGCTCAGCTCCTGATCCAGCACAGCGGCCGTGCAGTTGGCATAGCCGTTGCAGTAACCGGTCCCCTTCAGAGAGGCTTCGAAAAAGCCCTGCGTGGGAACGGAGGAGATGAAGGCGTTGTAGGCCGGGGTGCCGGCAGCCGGAACGTTGGCCGCGCAGGCCGCCGCCGACTGGCTGCACTGGACGTACTTTTCCAGGTTGGCATAGGCGGTCTGGAACTGCTGTCCGCCCTGCGACATCATGTAGGGCACGTTGTTGAGGTTCATCGGCAGGAACTCGTGATGAATGAGACGGCCGATGTATCCGATTTGCAGGATGGAGCTCTTTCCGATCTGCCGCTGGATGGTGAAGTCGAACGAATCGATATCGTTCGGCCGGAAGGAAGGATCCATGGCTTCGGCTGCGCTGGAGGCGAGCTGGTTGTAGCCAGGGATGATGGGTTGCGGCGCCGTCGGCGCGGCGGCCGGAATCTGAGCGGTATTGCCGTTCGGGCCGATACGGAAGGCTGTATGAGCGTTCTGCGGACCCGATGCGCAGCTTCCATCCAGGGTATTGGTACGGCACTGGACCGCCTGCATCAGGCCGTCGCCGAGCAGCGGGACGAGCACGAGGTCGACGCCGTTGAGTCGGCCATAGATGCGGGCATAGCCGCCGTTGAGCACGGTCTTCTGCGAGAAGCTGGGATTCCAGGCAAAGGAGACGCGCGGGCTGAAGGATCCGTAGAACGGGTTATAGGGATATTTCCTGCCGTTGCCGACGTTGCCGACCAGATCCCACGCCACGGTTGGGTTGTAGGAATTGCCCTGCAGAGCCGCTGCCTTCTTTTGGGCCATAAAGTCGGCGGCTTTGAGGGGTTCACCCGCCGCGTCCACCAGGACGGTCTGCTTGCCCTGCTGCTCGGTTGGGGGCATTTCCAGCGTCCACCCCATGCCGTAGGTCAGAGTGAAGCTGGGCTTCATGTGCCAGGTGTCGCTGAAGTACGCGTTGGCGTAGACGATGGTGCTCTTATCGAAGGCATGCGTCAGCGGGGGCTGGAGCGCGAGCGTGGGCCCGACGCGGGTGTAAGCCTGCTGAGCATCGGTCACCATGCCGTACACTTCAGCGGCATTGCGTGCCGCATGGGTGCCGCCAGGATAGCCTCCCTGAAGGTCGGCAAGGCTGATTTCGCCCGAGCCGGCCGAGTCGCCGATCTGATAGGTCGGCGTGTAGTTGATGCCGCCGCCGTTGTCGCTGCGCTGGTGGTAATCGAAGTTGTGCTGGTACTGGCCGCCGAACTGGAGCAGGTGGTTGCCCTTCAGCATGGAAACGTTGTCGCTGAGGAAGTTGTCCAGTCCGTCCCAGAAGCGGGTGCGGATGCTCTGCGTGTTCACGTTGAAGGGAGCGAGAACGGTCGTTGAGGTTTCGCCGCCTGGCTCAAGGGCCGCACTCAGTCCGGGGAGCTGGGGCGGCGCGTTGTTGGTATCCCAGCGCCAGTAATCCCGCAGGATGCTGTAGTGGAAATCGTTGGTGGTGTTGGAGGTAAGGTTGGTGGTCAGGCCGGTCACGTAGTAGGAGGGAATCTGCGGGCGGGTACCGACGGCCGCAATTTGTCCCTTGGTGTCGCCGGAGAAGAATCCGCCCAGGTCAACCTGGGAGGTGCTGACGTTCTTCAGATGGTAATAGCGATAGCTGATGAACCAGTGCCACTTCGAGTTGAAGTCGTGGTCGATGCGGATGGCGCCGTCTTTGCTGCTGGTGGGCTCAAGCACACTGCCTTTGTATCCGATCGTGTTCACGCCGTCGCAGCCCGCGCCGGAACCGACCAGATTGCAGCTGGGGTCATTGCCCGTCGGCTCATACTTATTCCACAGGGTTTGCATGACGGGGCTGATGCCGATGCCGAGTGGATCGACCGCCTTCATGTCGTAGCGGGTGCCGCCTTCCGTCAGGAAACCGTTGCGCATGTCGGCGGAGGGAACGACCCTTTCCAGAGTCGCAGCGTTCGGAAAACTGTACCCTTCGTACCAGGCGAACATATAAGTGCGGCCGCCCCAGAACGCGGGCAATATCCAGCCACCGGCCTTGGCGCCGTAGCGGTTGTAATGGTAATTCGCAATGGGCGTGCCGGTCTGGTTGTTATCCCAGGTGTTGGATCCCATGCCGCTGGAGAGGTAATACTCATAGACGCCGCCATGCCAGCGGTTGGTGCCGCGGGGCGTGACAAATTCCACCTGCGCGCCGGCCGAGTTGTCGAAGTCGGCGGTCTGGTTGGCGGTATTGACCGTCATTTCCTGGACGCTGTCCTGCGGCGTCGGCATAGCGCCGGTGGGCGTGCCGACCCCGGTTCCCTGCGTTTCGACGCCACCCGTCGGATCGCCGCCGAAGGAGCCCATGTAGACGTTGTTGCCGCCATCCATATCGTTGGTGGCATTGCCGCCGTCGAGGAGGAAGGTGCTCTGATCGTTCACCGCGCCTGCGACGCTGCCGTTGGGGCTGACGCCGGGCTGCAGGGTGGAGAAGCTGTTGACGTCGTGGTTGATGCTGGGCAGGGCTGCGATGGCTTCCTGGCCGATGTTTTGTCCGATGGTGGAGTTGAGCGTCTGGAGCGACTGAGCCGTTGCTTCGACTTCCACGGTCTGCTGCGCGCTACCGACGGTGAGCTTCAGATTCAGGGTGGTCTGCTGGCCGACCTGCACGACCACGCCCTCGGCTTTGGACACCGAGAAGCCGCTCTTCTCTGCGGCTACGGTATAGGTCCCGGGCGGGACTGTCGTCAGAATGAAGCCGCCGTTCGCGTTGCTCGTGACCGTCAGCGCGACGCCTGCCGCGGCGTTTGTGATCGTAAGTTTGGCACCTGCAATAACCGCTCCGCTTGGGTCGGTCACGGTTCCAACGAGCGTTCCTGTATTGGTTGCCTGGCCCATCGCCGGCCGGGAGAAGGCCAACACACCCAGCGCTGCAATCGCGATCATGAGGGCCCAGTGCAACTTCAGTTGCTTCATCACAGCTCCTCCATGGGAAGTTCGTACGTTTTGTTGCCAAAAAGGTCGTGCCCCGGCAGTGGGGAACTGGCTGGCCGGAGTGGGCCGCTCGACTCTGAGGCGGCTCCAGATTGTGCGTCTTACAGGGTCCAACGGCGGTACTGGTTTCTACGACTGGGGAGAAAACAGCGGTATCGAACCGGGGAGGATGATGGGGAGGGGTGTAGCAATTCGGTGCCCATTCTCGAATCGAGGGGCGACAGCGGCTGCTATTGAATTCAAAGGGTTAGTGACAGAGTGTCGGAAAACGCCGACGAGCGAGATCCCAAAATTCATATTTCTTCCATGAGGGCATCTCGAAATGCAGAGGGATTTGCTTTCCTGGAGGGGCTGGACCGGGGTCGTCGCGGTATCGGAATGCCTTTCCCTGGCCAAAAGAAAGAAGGCGAAAAGAAAACGAGGCGCCCGAAGGCGCCTCGTTTTGGGTTCAAGCGGTTGAAGAGCTTCGCCGAGCTTTCCTAGAAGGAGAACTTCAGCGCGAGCTGCATCGACCGGGCGTTGGCTGCGAAGAACTGTCCCGCATGGCCGAAACCGCCGCTGGTGACGGTCTGGAATCCGACCGAGGAGGTGAATCCAGGCGAGTTGATGTTGTCGAGGGTGCCGGGAATGTACTGCGCGTGGTTCAGGACGTTGAACGCCTGCGCCGAGAACTCCACGTTGTACCGCTCGACGAAGGTGAAGCGCTTCACGGCGGTGGCATCCAGATCGTTGATGGGGTTGATCGGCATGGTATTGCGGGCAGCGTTGGGCAGGGCGCCTTTGGCTGCCTGAATGTAGCCGGCATTGGGGTTCACCGCCTGATAGGCCACCAGGTTGGCGCTGCAGGTGGTCGCGGGCGCCACGCAGAGGCTGGCGCGGTTGGGGTCATAGATGGCCTTCACCCCTGATCCGACAGAACGATTGCCGGAGGGATTGAAGATGGGCCGGTCGATGATGCTGCCATCGCCGTCGAGCACCGAGTTGACGCCGGACAACGCGGTAGCGTATTCGGGCGACTCGTAGATGTAGACGGGAGCGATTTCCCAGTTGCCGACCAGGTTCTTCATGGCCCAGTTGGAGCCGCGGAAGAAGGGCAGATCGTACACCGCGAAGAGGTTAATGCGATGGGTATGGTCGAGAGCCGAGCGGCTGTAGTCCGCAGCGATGTTCTGCTTGTTCTGGGGCCGCCGGGGTGTGAGCACGGTGGAGTAAACATCCGCCGTGGCGTCGTCCATGGTTTTGCTGTAGGTCCACGATGCATTCAGCAGGAGACCGTGCTGGAAGCGCCGGTCGAGGCTGACCGCGAGGCCGTTGTAATTGGACTGGGAGTACGGCGCGAAGGTGGTGATGGGACCGGCAAACCCAGCCTGGGCGTAAGCCGGAATGAGGTTGGGCCGGGCTGAAATCGTCGCCAGGGTATTGGTCAGGCCCGCCAGTTCGTTATCGGAAGGCGTGCTGTTGATGTAGGTGGGCAGGAAGTGGGTGGCGTCGACCTTGTCCTGAATATCGAGCCAGGTCTGCGTGGGCAGGTGGATGCCACGGGTACCGAGGTAGCGAACTTCGGCCGTGTAGTCCTTTTTGAAGACCTGCTGGACACCCAGCGACCAGGTTTCCGCATATGGCAGCTTCTGGTTCGGCACGTACGCCGAGGTCGCCGCACGCTGATCCTGGACGGTGGCAAAGGTCTGGAGGCTGCCGTTGCCCGGGGGCATGCCGCCGTTGGCCAGGAAGTTGGGGCCGCCCATGTACCACTCGTTATTTGCCGGGTTGATCAGCGGACCGGTGCCCGGATACGGATCCGTTACATCGACGTTGAGCGTGGAGGAGTACTGCGGCGGGAAGGAGAGGATACCCAGGTTGTCGTAGAGGACGTCGACGGCCATGCCGAAGCCGGCGCGAATCGCGGTGTTGGGCGTGGGCGCGAAGTCGATGCCGATACGGGGCAGGAAGTTGGTCATCTGCGGCTTGGGCTTGGAGAAGGTGACCAGGCCGGGAACGCTGGCTGCCATGTTGAGCTGCTGCACCTTTTCGCCTTCGGGGACGGAGGTGAACTCGTACCGCAGGCCGTAGTTGAGGCTCAGCTTATCGGTGACGCGATAGATGTCGTTGGCATACCCGTAGAAGGCGGTCTGGTCGCCGTAATAGAAGAAGTTGCCGGTGGAGCGCTGGCCGAACGCGGTGGGCGCCAGATCGTGGAGGTATTCGGTCAGGAAGTCATATTCGTAATCGCCGCGGCTGCGCTGGGTGAAGCTCTGCGGAGAGATGAATTTGCGTCCGTCGAAACCGAACTTGAAGGTGTGCTTGCCCTTGACCCAGCTCACGTTGTCGGTGAACTGGTAGAGATTCTGGAGCGTCGATTGGGGAGCATTGCCATCGGGGCCGATCTGGTAGGCGTCGAGGTCGTAGTAGCCGGGATTCAGGTTCGGGAAGGTATCGAGACCCGGGAAGCTGAAGTTCCCCGCCGTCGTGACGTTGGACCAGCGGTTGTAGCCGAGGCGCGCTTCGTTGACGAGGTTGGGGGTGAAGTTGTGATATTCGCTGGCTGCGATGAGGTGGAAGCGGTTGGGCAGCGGCTCGTAGAAGGCCGGCAGGTTAGCCGCGGTATCGATCGAAGCTGAGCGATTGTAGAGGTAGCGGAGGCGGAAGGTATCCCGGGGCGAGATGGTCCAGTCGCCGGCCGTGGTCAGCGCGTAGAAATTGGTGTAGCTGGGCGGCGTGATCAGGACATTGCCGAGGGGGATGTCGTAACCGGTTCCCGAAGCAAATTCGCCGGTGCTGGAGTTGTAATTGGTGCCGTCGTAGACCGTGGTCGACTGCGGACCGGCATTTCCTTCGAAACAGGCATTGTCGGTGACATCTGTAACCTGGGTCGGGGACACCGGGGTGTACTTCTTGAAGATGCCGAGGTTGGTGGGGCTGAGGTTTGGAATGCTGCCCAGGGTGGCCATGCCGGCAGCGGTCGGGGTGCAGAGGTATTCCTGAGCGCTCTGGCCGGTTGTCTGGCGCTCGAAATTGCCGAAGTAGAAGAGCTTGTCCCTCTTAATGGGGCCGCCGAGCTGTGCGCCGTAACGATTGAAGTCATACCGCGGATTGGGGATCTTGCCGCCCTGAATGGCGTTTTCCGCGTTGAGATTCCGGTTGTCGAAATACTCATAGACCGTGCCGTGCAGCTGGTTGCTGCCGCTGCGCACGATGGTGTTGAACTGGCCGCCGGCCGAGTGACCGAACTCAGGCGAGAACTGATTGGTGATGGCGGTGAATTCACCGACCGCGTCGTTGGGAATGTAGAGGAGGGGACCGGTGGTGGACTTGTCGTTGTTGTCGATGCCTTCGATGGTGTAGTTGTCAGCACGAGGACGCTGGCCGCCGACCGAAGGACCGGTTCCGGCGCCCACGCCGCCGCTGGAGGTGACGCCAGGCGTCAGCAGCGCAAGATTCAGCACACCGTTGCCGGTGGTGGCCATGGGCAGATCCTGGATCTCTTTCTGACTGAAGGTGGCCTGCAGCTGCACGGTGGTGGTGTCGATCACAGCGGCGGCATCGGCCGAGACCTGGACGCTGGTGGAGGCCTGGCCGATCGGCAGAATCATCTTCGCCGTGGACGTATTGTTGAGCTGAACCTGGAAGCCATGCAGCGTAAAGCTGGAAAAGCCTTGTGCGGAAGCGACCAGCGTGTATATGCCAGCCGGCAGACTGGTGAAGTGGAAGTCGCCGCTGGTGGTCGACCGGACGGTCACGGTGACTCCGGTTGCGTCATTGGTGGCCTTCACGGTTGCATTCGCGATGACGGCCCCGCTCTGATCGGTGACGGTTCCGGCAATGTCGCCGGTGGTGAGCTGGGAATGTGCATTGACGACGAAGCCCAGGGTCGCTACGAGGCCCAGGATGCAAGCGAGAACTGCGGTGCTGAATGTCCGGCAGGTACGGTTCAAACGATCTCCTCCAACAACGGGACGGCAAAAAAAATTTGCGCTGAATTTCTGAAACGGGTTGGCCGTGAGAGAGCAATTCATCCGCCATTCCGGGACTGTCTTTCTTCCGGTGGCAACGATGCCGTGCCAGCGGCCGCTCCGGGACGGGGTAAGCGCCTTATTTTCTGTCAATGGCGACATCTAAATGCCATTCCGAGAACGGCGGAACCGGCATCCGCCCCGGGGTTTCGGGATTGTCAGCCGCCGAAAATATCTGAAATTTCATATTTGGCTATCTTTTGATATGAGATCTCGGAGTCGACCCATTACTTTTGCGTTTTACTCGACGGAAAGGCAGCCACTTTTGGACTCTGTGTTGCTGTAGCCCAACGGGTGAAGGCCCATGCGGGATCGCGCCCGCGCCCTTGTGAAAAAATGGGGGTTAGAGGCCTCAGAGAGGGGCACGCCATGAACGCACTGAAAACTGCATTTCTGCTGACCCTGATGACTCTGCTCCTGGTTCTGATCGGGAGCCATTGGGGAGAGAACGGGGCGATCCTCGCGTTTGTGATCGCTGCCGCGATGAATTTCTTCAGCTACTTCTATTCGGACAAGCTGGCGCTGGCGATGTACCGGGCTCAGCCGGTGACGCGGGAGCAGCTGCCGCGGGCCTATGAGGTGGTGGAGCGGATGACCGGGCGGCTGGGACTGCCGATGCCGAAGATTTATGTAATCCCGACCGATTCGCCAAACGCGTTTGCGACGGGACGCAATCCGCAGCATGCCTCGGTGGCGGTGACGCACGGCATCCTGCAGTTGCTGAACGACGATGAACTGGAAGGCGTGCTGGCGCACGAGCTGGGCCACGTGCGCAACCGCGACATTCTCACCAGCTCGATTGCAGCAACCCTGGCTGGCGCGATTACGCTGCTGGCCCGGATGGGCTGGTGGGCAGAGATGTTCGGCGGCTTCGGCGGCGGAGGGGATCGGCGGCGGAGCGGCGGCATCAGCGCGCTGTTCATGCTGATTCTGGCGCCGATTGCGGCGATGATGATCCAGCTGTGGGTCTCGCGCACACGGGAGTATGAGGCGGACGCGACAGGCGCACACATCACGGGGAATCCGTATGCGCTGGCGAGCGCTCTTGAAAAGCTGGATGCCTACTCGAAGCGGATGCCGATGCCGGGCACGGCGTCGACGGCGCATCTGTTCATCGTGCAGCCGCTGTTGAGCCGCGAGGACTTTGCCGGGCTCTTCTCGACGCATCCGCCGATTCGGAAGCGGATCGAGCGGCTGATCGGGCGGCCGAGCGTGTATGGGCCACAGTGAAGGTAGCGGATAGCGGATAGCGGTTAGCGGTTAGCGGATAGCGGATAGCGGATAGGGGATAGCGGATAGCCAGAGCCAGATTTTGTTCGGTTGCTGGGTGCAGGCCGCTGTCCGCTATCAGCTATCCCCACGCTATCCGTTGAACACTGTCCGCTGAACACTATCCTCTAAGTGCTATCGGCTATCCGCTGTTTCTGCCGCTGTTTTATCGTGCCCAGCCGAGGCCGTCATCTCCTTTGCCGGCGGCGATCTCTTTTTCAAGCTTCCATTGCGTCAGGTCGATGGCGGCGACCTGGCCGGCGGCCATGCAGGAGACGTACGCCACCTTGCCATCGGGGCGGATGAGGATTTCCTGCGGATCGGCGGCGACCGGGATTGTACGTGCAACGCGCATCGACTGCAGATCGACGACGGCGACTTCGTTGCTGGTGGGGATGGCGAGGAGAAACCAGCGTCCGTCGTGCGTGGCGGCTCCGCCGTAGCCGAGGCCTGGCAGGTCGATGCGCGTCTTCACGGCGTTGGTGCGGGTATCGATGACGTCGAGTTGCGGCCGGGTCTGATCGGAGGTGAAGACCGACTTGTCGTCGGGGGAGATGGCGATGCGCTGCACTTTACCGGCAACGGGAATCACGGCGATGGTCCTGCGGCCGGCGAGATCAAGGACAGAAACGGTGCCGGGTCCGACGTTGGCGGTGTAGCCGCGGCGGCCGTCGTGGGAGAGGACGAGCATGTGCGACTGCACCTGGCCAGTGGGCACCTTGCCGATGATCTTCAGGCTTTGTGGATCGATGATGGTGATCGCCTGGTCGAGTTCGGTGGTGACATAGAGAAGGTGGTGCGCGGCGTCGAGGACGGGGAGGTGCGGGCGCACGGGGTGGCCGAAGTCGACCTGCCCGGTAATTTTGCGGGAAGCGACATCGAGGAGGAGCATTCTGTCGCCGTCGATGCCGGGCTTGCCGACGCCGGAGTTGCCGTAGATGGGCAGGAAGGCGGTGCGACCGTCGGGAGTCGCCGTAATCTCATGGCCCCACTGGCCGGGAACCGTCTCCGCGATGGTGGCCACTTCCCTGCCCTGCGCGGGGTCGATCACGCTGACGGTGCGGTCTTTCTGGTTGGCGACGAGGAGGGTCTGGCCGAGGGCCGCGACACAGGCAAATGTAACAGCAATCATCACAAATGGACGGAGGCGCCGGATCATAGGCGGCCAGTCTATCGCAGCGGCAGGAGAAGTAAAAAGCCCTTGTGGCATCGGAGGTTGCCGGAGGCCGCGGGGAGGGCAGCTGTTGCAGTTCCCTGCTGCCGGCTTCTTCCTTGCGGCTTGCTGGAGGCTGTACCCTGTGTGTGCGATGAAGACCCTGATCCGCACTCTTCTCTGGCTGGCGCTGATTGTCTGGTTTGGCGCGCTGCTGTTCTTCCCCATCACCGCATGGGCTTCCTTCAGCACTGTGGCGGACACGCATGTGGCGGGCACGATCGTGAGGAAGTGCCTGGTCGTGCTGCATCACGAGGGGCTGTTTGCCGGGGGCCTGATCGTCGTGCTGCTGGCGGTCGGGTATCTGACGCGGACCTTCCGCATGAGCACGGTGTCGATCGGCGTTGTGGTGACGCTGCTGATGCTGGGATGCACGGCATGGTCGCAGTTCGGGATCATGCCGCGCATGGAGAAGGACCGGATCGCAGCCGGCGGCGCGATCGACAGCGTCCCGAAGACCGATCCGCGGCACGTCGATTTCGACCGGCTGCATAACGTCTCAACCGACGTGGAAGAGGCAGTGATGCTGGGCGGCCTGGTGCTGGTGATTCTGGTAGCGCGGGATTTTTGATGGGAGATGGGAGATGGGAGCGGGGAGCCTGGAGCCTGAGCAGGAAGCTTCCGGCCTCCCGCTTCTCCCTTCCCTTTGCAGACCTATTCTTCCGCGGCTTTGGCGGCGAGGGTTGCGGCGACGCCGATGTTCTTCACCTGATCCTGCGGGACGTTGTGGCGCTGCTGCAGGTATTCCGGAGTATTCCAGGAGAGCCAGACGGCGCCGTCGCCATCTTCCCAGACCAGGATCTTCAGCGGCAGATCGATGGCGATGGTGGGAGAGGCGAGCATCAGCGGCGTACCGGCGGCGGGATTGCCAAAGATGAGCAGTTTCGTCGGCCGCATCTCCATGCCTGCCTTTCTGGCTTCTCCACTGTGGTCGACGAGGGCGAAAAGCATCACGCCCTTTTCTTCGAGAATCTTCTGTAAGCGGGCGACGGTCGCATCGACTGAGTGCCGGCTGCGCTGGCTGAGGAACCCGTTGGCGGTGGCGGACATGAGGCGACCTCCGGAAGGTGTTCATCGACGATACGCCGATCCGGTTGCACGCGCTTCAATTGGGTCATGACACCAGCGGGGACCCGCCAGTCCGGATCCCCGCCGGTGACGCCCCAGGGTGGCGTGCAGATTCAGGAGGCTTTGCGCTCCTGCATCCCCCCTCGGTTGATGCTTTGCTCCATGCCGTCTTTTTCGATTTTGGCATCGCCGCCACCGTTGCTGCCCATGGTGAGTGGCTTGCCGGTCTGGTCCGGACGCGCCTCGCAGGGACGGCGATCGGACGCCTCGGAGGACCGGCCGGAGCTGATGGATGCATGGGATTGCGATGGCTCCGGCCCGACGGTCGCGTTCTTGCCGCGCACCGCGGGGGCGGGATTGTGCTGCCTCGGATCGCCGGATTCTTCTCTGTGCTTTGCAGGGTCAGCCATCAACGTTCCTCCTTTTCGGTGCCCATGGGAAAGCGCGTTTCTCTGTTTATGGGATAGCCGGAGTGCCCCAGAGGGTGGCTCAGGGGTGACGATTTGCGGATTTAAAAAGCGCCAGAGTTACGGATCGTCACACTGGTGGAACCGGAATCGCCGCAGGGACGTATCGAGCTTCACCCCCAATGAGCGAGGTGCACGGTGAAGCTCTCGATTGAGAACGCCGGGAAACGGTACAGCGACAACGTATGGGCGCTGCGGCGCTTCAGTCTGGAACTGAAACCAGGAGTGGTGGGTCTGCTGGGTCCCAACGGCGCGGGCAAGACAACGCTGATGAACATCCTCGCGACCATCACACGCGCGACGGAAGGCCGCGTGACGTGGAACGGCGTGGATGTGGCGAGCGAGCCCAACGCGCTGCGCGCCGTGCTGGGCTATCTCCCGCAGGATTTCGGCGTGTATCCCAATCTGAGCGCGCAGGAGTTTCTCGAATATCTCGCGGCGGTGAAGGGCCTCGACGCAACGGCAGCCCGCCGGCGCATCGATCAGTTGCTGAACGTGGTGAATCTGGCGGATGTTCGCGGACGGCGGCTGGGAGGATTTTCCGGCGGCATGAAGCAGCGGGTGGGCATCGCGCAGGCGCTGCTGAACGATCCGCGATTGCTGATTGTGGACGAACCGACGGCCGGTCTCGATCCCGAGGAGCGCGTGCGTTTTCGCAATCTGTTGTCGGAGCTTTCCGGCGAGCGGATCGTGATCCTGTCGACGCACATCGTCTCGGATGTGGAGGCCACGGCGACCGAGATTGCGCTCATCTCGAATGGGGCGCTGGTGGCGCATGCGGCACCGGAAGATCTGCTGCGGCGTGTGGACGGCCGCGTGTGGGAGTGGGTGATTCCGAGCGCGGATCTGAACGCGGTGAAGCAGGCCTATCGGGTGAGCCATACCGCGCGGCGCAGCGATGGCATGCACGTGCGCATCCTGACCGACGAACCGCCGAAGGACGCGCAGCCGGTGCCGCCTACGCTCGAGGATGCCTATCTGGACTCGCTCTCGGTCTATCGCGCGGGAGTGGCCGCGTGACGAGGGGACGCGTGCTCGGGCACCTGATGAAGGCGGATTTTCTGACGCGCGTGCGGCGGACGAGTTTTCTGGTGACGCTGGGGTTTGCGGTGTTCCTCGGCTATCAGGTCTTCGCCGGAAACATCGTGATGCAGCTGGACGGCTACCGGGGCATCTACAACTCGGCGTGGGTGGGTGCTCTGATGGCGGTTGTGACGAGCACGTTTCTGACGCTGGCGGGTTTCTACATCGTGAAAGGGTCGATCCTGCGCGATGAGACGACGCGCGTCGGACAGATTCTCGCGGCCACGCCGATGAGCAAGGGCTTCTACACCGTGGCGAAGTTTCTGGGGAACTTCGCGGTGCTGTCGGCGATGGTGGCGGTGATGGGCGTGGCGGCGGTGGCCATGCAGGTGCTGCGGGGCGAGGATCGCACGCTGCACCTGTGGACTCTGCTCTCGCCGCTCGTGCTTTATGCGTTGCCGGCGATGGCGTTTGTGGCAGCGCTGGCGGTGCTGTTTGAAACCTTGCCGGTGCTGCGCGGGGGCGTGGGCAACGTGGTGTGGTTCTTCCTGTGGACGGGGTTGCTGATTGTCGGAGTTGGATCGGCGGCAGAGCACAGCGGCACGCCGACGACGGCGGGTTATTACCGGGACTTCAGCGGGCTGCCGACGATGATGCAACAGATGCGGACCGTGCTCCTGCAGGTGGATCCGCACTTCCACAACGATTTCTCGCTGAGCATCGGCACGAACAAGCCCCACGAGCGGTTTTTGTGGACGGGAGGGCAGTGGAGTTTGGCGCTGGTGACGGCGCGGCTGCTGTGGTTTGCGTATGCGATTGCGGCGGCACTGCTGGCAGCCGTGTTCTTCCATCGATTCGACCCGGCGCGGGAGCGAGCCTTGAGGGCGCGCAAAACCTCTGTGGAGCGCGCGCCGGTCGTCGAGTTCACGGCGGCAAAAAACCTTGTGCAGGCCGATCCATGGACGCATCGACTGTCACCGCTGGAATCGCGGGAGGCAAAGAACCGGTTCGTGGCGCTGGTCGCGGCGGAACTACGCCTGATGCTGCAGGGGCAGCGATGGTGGTGGTATGCGGTTGCTGCAGCGCTGTTCGTGGCGTGCGCGGCTTCGCCTCTCTCCGCTTCACGCGGAGGCGTGATCCTGGCGGCGTGGATCTGGCCGCTGCTGATCTGGTCGCAGATGGGCGGCCGGGAATCCCGCTACGCTACCGGCTCGCTCATCTTCTCCGCTCCGCACGCGCTGGATCGGCAATTACCCGCGGCGTGGGTGGCGGGGGTGCTGGTGACACTGGCGACGGGAGGCGGCGTGCTGATCCGGCTGCTGATGGCGGGCGACGTACGCAGCGTGGCAGGATTCATCGCCGCGGTGGTCTTCATTCCGAGTCTCGCGATGGCGTGTGGCATTCTGACGGGCGGCAGCAAGCTGTTTGAGGCGATCTATGTGGCGTGGTGGTACATGGGCGCGGCGCATCACATCCGCGGGCTCGACTTCATGGGGACCGTGGACGCGAGCAGCACGCCGCTGGTGTATCTGGTCCTGACGGCTGCGCTGCTGGCTGTGTGCTGGACGAGGCGGCGGGCGCAGCTGGCGTACGCGTGATCGATGCTGGGCGCGGGATTCGCGCGTGATGGGGCGAGCGGCTCAGGCGTGGTGACGGAAGAGCAGATCCGCGGCTACGAAGACGAAGAAGATGACGGCGATGACGCCGTTCATCGTAAAGAAAGCGGCGTTGAGGCGCGTCAGATCGCGCGGTGAAACCAGGGTGTGTTCCCAGAGCAGCAGCGCGGCGACGGCGAGAATCCCGACAGCGGCGATGGGTCCGAGGTGGAAGAGGAGGGCGAGCCAGATCAGGGGGCCAAGCATGAGCAGGTGCATGGCGCGCGCAATCCAGAAGGCCGGCGCGAGGCCGAGCGTGGCGGGAATACTGAACAGGCCGGCAGAGCGGTCGTGGGCTTCATCCTGGCAGGCGTAGAGGACGTCAAACCCGGCAACCCAGAAAAGCACAGCGGCGGTGAGGACGAGGATGCGGGGGTCGAGCGAGCCGCGGATGGCGATCCACGCACCGGTGGGTGCGAGGCCGAGGGCGAGACCGAGAAAGAGATGCGACCAGCGGGTGAAGCGCTTCGTATACGAATAGAAGAACAGTACGACGAGGATGATCGGCGAGAGGATCAGAGTGAGGCGATTGAGCCGCCACGCGCCGAAGACAAAGAGCGCCGACATGGCGAGGGTAAAGGCCGCGGTGAAACCGCGCGTAAGCAGACCGGCGGGGATGGCGCGCATCTTTGTGCGCGGGTTGGCGGCGTCCAGATCGGCGTCGGCCCAGCGATTGAAGGCCATGGCGGCGGAGCGCGCGGAGATCATGCAGAGGACGATCCAGCCCAGCTTTGCCGCCAACCAGCTGACGTGTGCGGCAGGTGGAAATCCATGCGCCGCCAGCGCGGCTCCGGTAAGCGCGAAAGGGAGAGCGAAGATCGAGTGCTCCCACTTGATCATTTCGAGGGTGACGCGGATGCTGCGCAGCATAGATACAGCGTATAGCGGATGGCGGATAGCGGATAGCGGATGGGGGATAGCGGATGGGGGATAGCGGATGGGGGATAGCGGATAGCGGATGGCGGATAGCGGATAGCGGATAGCGGGTTCAGGGCTTTGGGCTTTGGGCAATGCAAAAGCGGCACCCTGACTTGTCAACGATCAAGGGTGCCGGCTGTGTTGTGCGGATCTGTGCGTCGGCGCGGATCTTTGCTTCGTTCCGGGGATCCTACTTGCTGGGCTTCTCCGACGACGAGCCTGCCACCTGGATGTCATTGGTCACGCTGAAGACATTGGCGACAGAGTTGGCCTGGATACCGGCCACGTTCTTGTCGGCTTCGCTGTCGACCACGCCGTAGAGGGTGACATGCCCGTTGGCAACCTGGATGCGGATCGGCTGCACCGGATTGATGGCGTACTTGTTGAGGGTCGGGAAGCCATAGACCTTGCGATACACGGCGAATCGGATCTGCTCATCCATGGGCGACACCGGATCGATTTGAATATCGTCGATCATGTCCTTCACGCCTTTGGTGTTCGCCACAGCGGCCACCGCATCCGACGCCGCAATGGGCCCGGCCGCGTGGCCACCGAGCAGGACGACGCCGTTGTGCACCTGCACGGAGATCGCCTGGAATGCCACGGGGACGTAGCCTTCCAGACTGTAGGCGATGGTGTTCTGGAGCTTTTCCTGCAGGGTCTGATCCGGGATCTCTGTGCCTGCAACCTGGATCTGGTCGCGCACGGCACTGACGCCCTTCACGTGCCGGATTTTCTGATCAGCGTTCATCTTCGCTGCGTAGACGTCGACCGAGCCGGTGAGGGTGGCCATTCCGTTCTGCACGGAGACGTGGACGTCTTTGAAACGGGAGCCGCCGAGGGCCTTCTGCGCGGCTGCCTGGGCTGCGGAATCGTTCTGGGCAAACGCCGCGGGTACAGCCAGAACCGCGGCAACGAACCAAAGAAGTGCTTTCTTCATCGCTATTCTCCGGGGGCGGTCTCCGTGATGATCTTATTCCGGGTTTCCGGCGTTGGCCGCCGGGGAGACCGGCCTTACGCTCTATTCAGACACGGCGGAGGGCCATTTGGATGCGTGATCTGCAAGATTTTCAGTCGGGAATCGTCCATTTTCGACACTCTGCGGGCTCGACGCTTTTCTACGATTCAGGGGGGGCTCAAGCCGCAATCGGCCACTAACTCAGGCGGCTTTCGCTGAGGTCGAGTTCGCGTTCGAGGATGCGGTGGACGCTGTCGGCGATGCGGCCGTTGGCGCGGAGGAGGTTGAGCTCTTCGCGTTCGCGGCGGATGGTGTCGAGGAGGAGCTGGCTGGTGGTGAGGCCGCGCGGCTCGCGGGTGGGGCGGAGGCCAGTGGGTCCGCAGTTGTCGATTTCGGCGAGGCGGTGCTCGTAGGCGTGGAGGAGATCGTCGTAGAGGTGGAGCTCGGTTTCGTCCTGGGAGGCATTTTTGCGTTCTTCGAGAAAGCCGATGGCGGCCTGGAGGAGGAGGTGGCGGGCTTCTCCTTCTTCGCACCACTGGGTGTCGGGGGCGGCGAGACCGAGGAGGCGGACCAGGGCGGGCAGGGAGAGTCCCTGAAAGACGAGGGTGACGAGGATGACGGCGAAGGTGAGGAAGATGATGAAGTTGCGCTCGGGAAAGGGCGTGCCGTCGCTGAGGGTGAGGGGGAGGGAGTTGGCGGCGGCGAGAGCGACGACGCCGCGCATGCCGGTCCAGCCGACGACGAAGACCTGATTGGCGCGGGGCTTTTCGTACATCTGGCGGATGAGGCGGGTGCGGACCCACCAGGCCATGCGGCTGGCGGGGAACATCCAGAGCATGCGGAGGACGATGAGCATGGCGGAGAAGGCGAGGCCATAGCCGAGGAGGTGGAAGGAGCCCATTCCGCGGATGCCGTCGAGGACCCAGGGAAGCTGCAGGCCGATGAGGATGAAGACGAGGCCGTTGAGGAGAAACTCGAGCGCGTCCCAGACGGCGACGGCCTGGAGACGGACGCCGGGGGAGAAGAAGTCGGAGCTGCGGCGGCTGACGTAGAGGCCGCAGACGACGACGGCGATGACGCCGGAGCTGTGGATGGCTTCGGCGAGGAGGTAGGCGGCGTAGGGAACGACGAGGGAGAGGGCGATTTCGACGGGGCCGTCGTCGACGAGGCGTTCGAGCCAGGCAACGAGGACACCGATGAGGAGTCCGACGAGGACGCCGCCGGTGGTGAGCCAGAAGAACTGGAAGAGTCCGCGGCCGATGGTGGGGGTGGTGTGGTCGACGACCATCTCGATGCCGAGTTCGAGGGCGAGGAGGCCGGTGGCGTCGTTGAGGAGGCTTTCGCCTTCGAGGAGGTCGACGATGCGCTGGGGCATGCCGACTTTGCGGGCGATGGAGGTGGCGGCGACAGCGTCAGTGGGCGAGACGACGGCTCCGAGCAGGAAACCGAGACGCCAGTTGAATCCGGGAAGCCAGAGTTTGGCGACGAAGGCGACGCCGAAGGCAGTGAAGAAGACGAGGAGGACGGCGAGCGAGGAGATGGAGACGAGGTTGTACCTGAACTCCTGCCAGGAGGTTTGCCAGGCGGCGACGTAGAGGAGCGGCGGGAGGATGACAAGGAAGACGACCGACGGCGGGAGGGGAACGCGCGGCACCTGGGGGAGGAGAGAGCAGAGCAGTCCAAAGAGGACCAGGACGATGGGGTAGGAGATGGCGAGGCGGCGCGCGAGACCGGCGACGGCGGCGACGGCGCAGAGGAGCCCGATGAGGAGGATGACGATGGAGTCGACTTGCTCCATGCCTCATTGTGGCATTGGAGAGGAGCAGGGAGCTGGGAGTGGGGGGCTGGGAGCTGGGAGGAATTTCATCGGCGGTGGGGTGCGGGGGGCGTGCCGGATCGGGTAGGGTAATGGGTTCGCGATTTTTCGCTTGAGATAACCGGGACGGTGAGCATGACGATGCGTGAGGAAAGGGCTTCGACGGAAGCGGGACGGGCGGCGGCGTATCCGATACGGCGGGTGGCAGTGCTGGGCGCGGGAACGATGGGGTCGCGGATCGCGGCGCAGGTGGCGAACGCGGGATTCCCTGCCCTGCTGCTGGATATGGCTCAGGAGGGCGAGCGGAACGGGCTGGCTCTGCGGGCGCTGGAGGGGTTGAAGAAGGCGAAGCCGGCGGCGCTGGCGAGCGGTGAATTTGCGGCGCGGATCGCGATTGGGAATTTCGAGGATGATCTGGGGAAGCTGGGCGCGTGCGACTGGGTGATCGAAGCGGTGGCGGAGAACCTGGAGATCAAGCGCGCGCTGCTGGCGCGGGTGGTGGAGCATCTGCGGGCGGATGCGATTCTGACGACGAATACCAGCGGGCTGCCGGTGGGGGAGATTGCGAAGGCGCTGCCGGAGAGCGTGCGGACGCGGTTTTTCGGGACGCACTTCTTCAATCCGCCGCGCTACATGCAGCTGGTGGAGATGATTGCGACGCCGGAGAGCGATCGTGGCGCCGTGGAAGCAGTGGCGCGGTTTGCCGAGGTGATGCTGGGCAAGAGCGTGGTGGCGGCGAAGGATCGTCCGAATTTTATTGCGAATCGGATTGGCGCGTTCACGATGCTGAACACGCTGCGCGTGATGCAGGCGCAGGGGCTCACGGTGGAGGAGGTGGATCTGCTGACCAGCAAGCCGCTGGGGTGGCCGAAGACGGGGACGTTCCGGCTGGCAGATATGGTGGGCCTCGATGTGCTGGGAAGCGTGGTGCGGAATTTCGCGGTGAATGCGAAGGACGAACGCGCGGACGTGGGGATGCCGGCGTTCCTGGAGCAGATGCTGGAGCGGAAGTGGTTCGGGGATAAGACGGGGCAGGGTTTCTACAAGAAGCAGCGGGGAGCGGGGAGCCAGGAGGGCTCTGGCGGTGCGGGCGAGGAACGGCTGGTGCTGGATTTCGCGACGATGGAGTATCGGCCGGCGCAGAAGGCGAAGCTGCCGGCGCTCGATGCGGCGAAGCCGATTGAGGCGCTGCCGGAGCGGATTCGCGCGCTGCTGGGGGGGAATCCGGAGAAGGACAAGGCGGCGGCGTTCTACCGGGCGATTCTGCCGGAGTTGTGGCTGTATGCGGCGCATCGCGTGGGGGAGATCAGCGACAGCGTGGCGGATATCGATCGCGCGATGCGGACGGGATTCAACTGGGAGCTGGGGCCGTTTGAGATGTGGGACGCGGCAGGCGTGCGGGAAACAGCGGAAGCGATGACGGCGCGCGGAGCAGCGTTGCCGGATGCGCTGGCAAAGCTGCTGGCGGCGGGGGGCGAGGGCTGGTATCGGAAGGGCGGGGCGGAGGTATTTGATCCAGCGACTGCTACGTATGTTGCGGTGGAGCGGCCGGGCGCGGTGGTGACGCTGACGCGGGCGAAGCGGGCCGCCTCGAAAAACGGGGCGAGCGTGGTGCGGGGAAATCCCGGGGCGTCGCTGATCGATGTTGGGGACGGGATCGGGTGCATCGAGTTCCACACGAAGATGAACGCGCTGGGCGCGGATATCGTGAACTTCGTGCGCGAGACGCTGGGCGCGGATTCGGAGTCGGTGCGGCAATTCCGCGGGTTCGTTGTGACCAATGACGCGGCGAATTTTTCCGCAGGGGCGAATCTGGTGCAGTTGCTGCTGGCCGCGCAGGATGAGGAGTGGGAGGAGATCGATGCCTATATCGCGGCGTTCCAGCAGATGACGCAGGCGATCAAATTTTGCCCGAGCCCGGTGGTGGTGGCTCCGTTTGGACTGACGCTGGGCGGAGGGGCGGAGGTGACGCTGCATGCAGCGGCGCGGCAGCCGCATCTGGAGCTGTACATGGGCCTGGTGGAGACAGGCGTGGGGCTGATTCCCGCCGGCGGCGGGTGCAAGGAGATGACGCTGCGGGCGCTGGAGTTTGCGGCGGGCGCGGCTCCGGCGGGGGCGCGCGATTCGGTGGAACTGCATCATGCGATGCGGACGATTTTCGAAAACATTGCGCTGGCGAAGGTTTCGACGTCGGCGTACGAGGCGCGGGAACTGCGGATGCTGCGACCGTCGGACGGGATCACGATGAATCGGGAGCGGGTGCTGCACGATGCGAAGGAGCGCGTGCTGGCGCTGGCGGAATCCGGATACAAGGCGCCGCTGCAGGTGACGGATCTGGCGGCGCCGGGCGAGAGCGTGCTGGCCGCGCTGAAGCTGGGCATCTATTTGTTGCGCGAGGGCGAGTACGCGAGCGAGCACGATGTCACGGTGGCGACGCATTTGGCCGAGGTGCTGTGCGGCGGCGCGGTGACGGCGGGGACGCCGGTGAGCGAGACGTACCTGCTGGATCTGGAGCGGGAGCATTTTCTCTCGCTATGCGGAGAGAAGAAGACGCAGGAACGGATCGGGTTCACGCTGAAGACGGGAAAGCCTTTGAGGAACTAGTCGTTAGCGGAGAGCGGTTAGCGGATAGCGGTTAGCGGATAGCGGTTAGGGAAAGCGGATAGCGCGGATTGGAGTGCGACGGATGCGGGATGCGGTTTTGGTGAGTGCGGTGCGGACGGCGGTGGGCAAGGCTCCGCGGGGAGCGCTGCGGACGACGCGGCCGGATGATCTGGGCGCGGCAGCGGTGCGGGGGGCGCTGGAGCGGGTGCCGCAGCTGGATGCGAAAGAGATCGAGGATGTGATCATCGGCTGCGCGATGCCGGAGGCCGAACAGGGGATGAATGTGGCGCGGGTGATCGCGCTGCGGGCGGGGTTGCCGGTGGAGTCGGCGGCGATGACGGTGAATCGGTATTGCGCGTCGGGGCTGCAGGCGATTGCGCTGGCATCGGAGCGGATTCGCGGGGGCGGCGCGGAGGCGATTGTCGCAGGCGGCACCGAATCGATGTCGATGG
>JBKICP010000361.1:0-9845 GCA_046567085.1 Acidobacteriota bacterium | reverse complement strand
CACGGGCTTCCGCGACATCCTCACCCGCGTCGCCGACCTGCTCCGCTCCGGCGCCATCGTTGCCTGGAAAGGACTAGGCGGCTACCAGCTGGCCTGCGATGCCCGCCGGCCCGCCGCCGTCGAGGAACTCCGCCGCCGCAAACACCGCAGCGAAAAACCCTTTGCCATCATGGTGGCCGACGAGAAAGCTGCGGCATCGCTTTGCTTCCTGTCGCCGGAAGAATCCGCCGCCCTCACCTCCCGCGAACGCCCCATCGTTCTCCTCCGCCGCCGTCCAAAACCCGAATCCGGGGCGGACCTCGCCGCTGCCGTCTCCCCCGGCAACCCCGCCACCGGCGTCATGGTCCCCTGCACCCCGATGCACGACCTCCTCTTCCGCATCCTGCGCGAGCGCTGGGGCTCCGAGCCCGCCCTCATCATGACCAGCGGCAACCTCAGTGAGGAGCCCATCGTCATCGACAACGCCGAAGCCGAAGAGCGCCTCGCCGGCATCGCCGACGCCTTCGCCCACCACAACCGCCGCATCCACACCCGCGTCGACGACTCCGTCGTCCGCATCGTCTCCGGTCAGCCGATCATCCTGCGCCGCGCTCGCGGCTACGCCCCCTCGCCCGTCTTCCTCGGCCGAGGCGAAGCCGAGGTCCTCGCCTGCGGCGCCCAGCAGAAGAACACCCTCTGCCTCACCCGCGCCGGATTCGCCATCCCCAGCCAGCACCTGGGCGATCTGGAAAACTTCGAAACCCTTCGCTTCTTCGAGGAGACGCTCGAGCGCATGGTGCGCCTCTTCCACGTCATGCCCACCGCTGTCGCTTATGACCTGCACCCCGGCTACCTGAGCACGCAGTTCGCCCTCGGCCTGCCCGACCTGCAGAAGATCGGCGTCCAGCACCACCACGCCCACATCGCCAGCTGCATGGCCGAGCACCAGCTCCAGGGCCAGGTCATCGGCGTCGCCTGGGACGGCACCGGCTTCGGCACCGACGGCACCATCTGGGGCGGCGAGTTCCTGGCCGCCGGCTATCTCGGATTCGAACGCTACGCCCGCCTCCGCCCCGTGCTCCTCCCCGGCGGCGATTCCGGCGTCCGCGAACCCTGGCGCGTCGCCCGCAGCTATTTAATAGATACGTTCGGATCAGCCTCGATAAATGGGTGTCCCACATCCGCCGGGTGCCCCACTTCTGCCCGTTTTTGGCAAAAGTGGGAAGCGGAGATCCCCCCCCACCGCCTCCGCGTCGTCGATCGGATGCTGGCGAAGAAGATCAACACCATCCCAACCTCCTCTGCCGGACGCCTCTTCGACGCTGTCGCCTCGCTCATCGGCCTCCGCCAAACTGTCTCCTTCGAAGGCCAGGCCGCAATGATGCTCGAAGCGATCGCCACCGAGCATCCTTCAACCGATCCTTACGATTTTCTGATCGAAGAGAACAATCCACGAGACATCGACCTGCGCCCCATGATCCGCCAGATCCTCGCCGGAGTCGACGCCGGAGAGCCGCAGTCCCGCCTTGCCGCCCGATTTCACACCACCCTGGTCGCCGTTATCGCCGAAGTCTGCCGCCGCATGCGCATAGACCTCCAGCTCAACCGCGTCTGCCTCAGCGGCGGATGCTTCCAGAACGCGCTGCTCCTCGAAGGCTGCCTTCTGGCCCTCCGCCGTGACGGATTCGAAGTCTTCACCCACCGCGAAGTCCCTGCCAACGACGGCGGCATCTCCCTCGGCCAGGCCGCCATCGCCTGCGAGCAGCTGAGGCGCTGAAGCGTCAGCCCGGAACCTCAGTCCGATCCGGCAGCAACCCGCTCCACCGTCACCACCCCTTCAGGAAGTCCCGCGTACGCCTGCGCGCTGCTCCATTTCCAATCCTCGGGACTCTCCACCAGCCCGGCCTTCACCGGCTCCCCGTGCATCTGGGCCAGCGTGCTCGCCACAGACTCCCGGCCGGTAACGTGCACATCCGAGAATCGACCCTCCCAAACCTGCTCGTCCGATCGCGCCGAGCTGTTATACCGGCGGCGGTAACGAGACTCGATCATTTCGACCGCGTTCGCGGCCGTGTCGATCTCCGGCTCTCGCATCAACAGCCTGAAATGGTCCGGCATCACCACATACCCGACAACGCCAAACCGAAATTTGACCCGCACCTCTTCCACCAGGCGCAGGAACACATCCCGATGCCTCTCCTCCCCGAGTTTCGGTTGCTTTTGGAAGCACGTGCAGGTGACGAGATGGAGATGGCCTTTGCCGTAGACGGCCTCACGGAATCTGGACATAACGTTCAGTGTAAGAGCCGCGATCCTGACCGCCTCTCAGGAAAACACCGTCAGCCGGCCTCCCGGATACCCGTCGATCGTCACATCGAAGTCCGATCGAATCGCCGCCGCTGCCAGCAGACCCGCCGCGCCCTCCTGGAGTTCCTTCTTTTCCTCCGTCATCGCGCTCAGCGCGATATGGTGCTCGTTCATGATCACCGCGCCCGCGATATTCAGCACCTCGTAGATCGCGTCGCGCAGCAGCTCGTCCAGTGGTCTCCCCCGCAGCCGGCCCGTCACTTCCTGTGCCGGCAATCCCACCAGCGCACCGGCAAACGAACCCAGCAGCGGCAGATCCGCCTGCACCACCATCGGCGCATTGTCCGGCGAGACGGTATACACGCCCCACATCTGTTGCGCTTTGGACTCCGGCGTCGGGCGAACCGCGGCAAATGCCACCCTGCGGCCGATCAAAGTGCCAAAGTGGCGCGAAAGTCGTTGCGTCATCTGTTCCGGCATCGCTCTACCCCAGAATTGGTTCCAGCGCCTCGCGAATGTCCTCGGGCGTAAACGGTTTGGACAGCATGAAAGTAGCTCCTTCGGTCATCGCCAGCACTCGCGTCTCCGAGGCCCGTTCCGAAGTGATAAAGCCGAAGGCCGTCTTCTTGTCGTTCTCCCGGATCTGTTTCAGAAAATCCAGGCCCGACATCTCCGGCATGTTCCAGTCCGACAGGATCAGCCGCGGCTGGGCCTCACGCAGCTTCTCCATCGCCTGCGGCACGTTCTCCGCTTCGGCCACCTGCAGCGTGCGATACCCCGCCATCCGAATCGCGCGCTGCACGATCAGCCTCATGGTTTTGCTGTCATCCACTACGAGTATGTCCATCTCCTCGCTCCCTTTTGAATTTGACCTTCCATCGGCCGCCAGCATCGGCTCTTATTCCTGCATCCGGAAGACCAGGATCACTGCGGCTGTTCGTCGCCCTTGCGGACGGCCGACGCTGCCCCGTTCGCCGACGATCCGGTGCGTACCGTGATCCAGAACACCCCGCCGTCGAAGCGAAATCCGATCTTGTCCTCGACCGACGAGCCGCACACGCGCACCGAATAATCGTGCCCGTCGATCACCGACGGCATCGACAACCGAATCTGTCCCGGGATCAGGGACTTGATGTTCCCCCCGATCATGTTCGCCAGCTCGCCCAGAACATCGCGCACATCGTCATCGACCGCCTCCGGCGGATCCGAGCCAAGGAACTGGGCGGCAAACTGGCACGCCTGCCGGCGATTGCACTCCACCGATACCGCCCCGTTCCAGTCTCCTTCGAGAAAAACCGAAGACGTGATCCGATCCTCCACCGGCGCAGCCGGCGAGTCGTCCGCCTGAACCTCAAGGTTCAGCATGGTAGAAAAAATCGATCCGACGATTTGCCCTACGATCTCCGGACTAACACTGTTTTCCATCACGATCCTTTCTTTCATCGTGCGACATAGACCGTTGCTCCGCCGATGGAGCAGCGTTCGAACCATGGGTCATACTCCACAGGCGTCTCAGCGCCCCCCAGCAGCAGCCATCCCCCCCGGAACAGCGTGCTGTGCAGATCCTGCAGCATCTTCCGTTTGGTCTCGGCGTCGAAGTAGATCATCACGTTCCGGCAGAAAACCAGATCGAACGGCCCAATCGTCCGCATCTCCTGGCGCAGATCCAGATTCCGGAAATGCACCATCCGGCGCACCGCTTCGCTCAGCTGCCAGTCCATCCCCGTGCGGTGGAAATGCCGTACCAGCATCGGCGCCGGAAGTCCCCGGTTGACTTCGATCTGCTGATACAGCCCTTTGCGCGCCCGCTCGATCACCTTGTTCGAGATATCGGTGCCCAGAATGTGAACCGTCCAGTCCTGCAGCTCCTGTTCCAGCAGCAGCATCGCCAGGCTATACGCCTCCTGGCCGGTCGAGGACGCCGCCGACCAGAAGCTCATCCTCCGGTGTACCGGCCGCTCCGCAATCAGGCGCGGCAGCAGATGCTTCTTGATCGCCTCGTAGTGCAGCGGCTCGCGGAAGAAGTACGTCTCGTTGGTCGTCATCGCCTCGCCGACCATCTGCGCCACGTCACTCTGCCCGGGCTTCTGCAGAACCGAGCACAGCTCGTTGATCGAGTTCAGCCCCAGCTGCTTCACCACCGGCGCCAGCCGGCCCTTGAACAGATACTCCTTGTCGTCCTGCACCACAATGCCGACGTTTGCGTACACGCTCTGCTGCAGCAGACGGTAGTTCTCCGGGAGAATTTCGAGGAAGCCGGCCGTTTCACCCATGTGCGTTCTCCCCTCGGCTTGCCGTCATGCGAAGAATGGCCGGAACCATCTCGTTCAGCGGAAGAACCCGGTCCGCGAATCCGGCATTCGCAACCGCCCCCGGCATGCCCCAAACCACACTCGAGGCCTCGTCCTGGACCAGCACCGAGGCCCCCTGCGCCTTCAAAGCCTCAACGCCGCGCAGGCCATCCTGCCCCATCCCCGTCAGCACTACCGCCAGCACCGCTCCTCCGTAAATCTCCCCTGCCGAGCGAAACAGCACATCCGCAGCCGGGCGGCAGAAGTTCTGCTGCGCAGACTGATCGAGCGCGATCTGCGGACGCCCGTTACCGCTCGCCACCCGCATATGAAAATCACCGGGCGCAATCAGGATTTTCCCCGCTCCCACCGGCATTCCCTCCGCCGCCTCCTCCACCTCCAGTGCGCATGCGCTGTTCAGCCTCTCGGCCAGCAGCCTCGTGAACAAGGGCGGCATATGCTGGACGATCAGCACCGGCAACGGAAATCCCTGCGGAAACTGCGGCAGAATCGCTCCCAGCGCGGCCGGTCCTCCTGTCGAAACACCGATCACCACCGCCTGCGGACGCAAACGGCTCTGCGGTCCGGCAGCGGCTTTTTCCTGCGATGGCGCGGCCGCGAGCGCCTTCGTCTGTGGACTGCCCGTTGCCGACCCAACCCGGAAGAACTGCTTGATCTTCGGGATCAGCTCATCCTTCAGCCGCGACATCGACTGCCCCAACGACCCCTCATTGGAGGCCTTGGTCACGTAGTCATCGGCTCCCAGAGTGAGCGCCTCCAGGGTGACAGCCGCACCCCGTTCGGTCAGCGTGCTGAACATCACCACGCGCAGCGATGGATAATCTCGCCGGATGCAGCGCAGCATCTCCAGCCCATTCATCTCCGGCATCTCGATATCGAGCGTCACCACATGAGGATCGAGCTGCGCGATCCGCTGCAGTCCCAGCGCACCGTTGGAGGCCGTTGCCACCACCTGCAGCTCCGGATCCTGCTCCAGAGTCTGCGTCACCAGGCGGCGGATGACCACCGAGTCATCGACCACCAGAACGCGGATGCGTTCACCAGACTGTAATTCGCGTCGTAGCATGGCTTACTCGTTCACTGCGGAAGCGCGCCGATCAGATCCAGCTTTTCCTGGATCACATCCTTGGTGAAGGGTTTCATCACGTACTCGTTGGCCCCCGCCTCCAGCGCCGATGTCATATGCCCCAGCTCCGCCTCGGTCGTCACCATGATCACTTTCATTCGGGAGAACTCCGCGCGCTGCCGCACCTGCAGCAGAAGCTCAAAGCCATTCACCTCCGGCATATTCCAGTCCGCCAGCATCACGGAGACTGCCCCCTGCTCGGCCTCCAGCACCTGCAGCGCCTGCCGGCCGTCCCCGGCCTCGCAGGTCTCATAACCGACTTCGGTCATGATCCTGCGCAGAATGGACCGAATCGTCCTCGAATCGTCCACGATCAATGCCTTGCTCATTGCACACTCCGGTTGGGTGAGCCGCACCCGGCGTTGTCATCCGCAGCGCCGGGCCGGCTCCTGGTTTCGAAACGCCGTCAGAAGGTGAAGCGCGAGACGGAGGTCTGCAGCCGCACCGCCATCTGGCTAAGCTCCAGCGATGCGGTCTTCGTGTCCACCGCCCCATCGGTTGTGGTCTTGGCTGAGTGCGCCACTCCGCCGATGTTTTTGGCAATCTCGTTAACGCCCTGCGCCGCCTCGGTCACACTGCGGCCGATCTCGTTGGTCGTCACCGTCTGCTCTTCCACAGCCGACGCGATGCTGTTGGAGATGTCGTTGATCTGATCGATGATCGTGCTGATCTCTTCAATCGCCGACACGGCTCCCTTGGTATCGCCCTGGATGGCTTCGATCTTCTGGCCGATCTCCTCGGTCGCCTTCGCCGTCTGCTTGGCCAGCTCCTTCACCTCGTTGGCCACCACCGCGAATCCCTTGCCGGCTTCCCCGGCGCGGGCCGCTTCAATGGTCGCGTTCAGCGCGAGAAGGTTCGTCTGCTGAGCAATCGAATTGATCACCTTGATCACGTTCCCGATTTCATGACTCGACGTGCCGAGCTTCTTCATCGTCTCGTTGGTCGACTGCGCCACCGTCACCGCATTCTTCGCCACACGGGCCGAGTCGTTGGCATTCTTCGAGATCTCGCGGATCGAAGCCTGCATCTCCTCTGCCGCCGCCGCCACCGACGAGACGTTTCTCGAAACCTGGTCGCTGGCGGCCGAAACTACGTTCGCCTGCGCGGCCGTCTCGCCGGCGCTGGTCGCCATCGACTGGCTCACCGCCGTCAGTTCCTCAGACGCAGAGGCCAGCGTGTTCGCATTCTCTGCCGTCAGTTTCAGAGGCGCAACAATCGAATCCAGCGTCTGATTCACGCCCTCGATGATCGTCCGATACCCGCCCTGATGCTTCGAAGCATCGGCGCGCCCATCGAACCTGCCCGCCGCGGCTGCGCTGGCCAGAGCACTGGCATCGGTCACCAGCGCTTCGATGTTCTTCTTCAAAAGGATCAGCCAGTCATGAATCTGATCTTCCCCGGAGGCCTTCTCCATCGCCGCCGACAGATCTCCGTTGGCAATCTTCGTCACGTAGGCGATCAGGTCGGTCAGCCACTGATGAACGCCATTGATCGCGTTCTTCATCTTCTCGTGATCGCCCCTGCACTCGATCTCCACCTTCTCCCGCAGATTGCCGCCGCGAATCATGCGCAGCACGCGGTTGCCTTCACCGATGGGCAGCAGGATCGCATCCAGAGTCTTGTTCAGCGCCTCGATCACATGCTGGTATTCGCCGTGATGCCGGGAGGCGTCGGCACGTGCGGAAAGCCTGCCATCCACCGCCGCATCCCCGAGCGCAGTCACATCGCCCGTCAGCGCCAGGATGCTCTCCATCATGCCGATCAGCGCGGGGATAATTTCATCGCCTTCGCTCCGCCGCCCGACCTTCCTGTAGCTGCCCAGCTCGCTCAGATCGCCCTGCCCGACGCTCTTCAGCGTGGCCACGATGTGCGTGATGCGCTGATGTACATCGTTGGTCGCCGCGGCCACGCTGGCAAAGACCCCTTCGTACTTCCCTTCCACCACATGCGTGTAATCGTTGACGGCCATCCGCTGCAGAACGCTGTTCGCCTCCACCAGGCCGCCCAGCCCGTCGATGCATGCGTTGAGGTTGTTCTTGATCAGGTTGAAGTCTCCCTTGTACGTGGCCGTGATCTTCTCCGGTATGACGCCCTTCGATATTTGATCCACATAATCGGCGGAGACCTTCAGCGGCGCGATCACCTCATCGAGCACCCCATTGACCCCGCGGACGATATCGGCGTACGCACCCTCGAACTGATCCACTTGACCCCGTTCCGACAGCCGGCCTTCGCGCGCCGCATCGGCCAGGCGAGACAACTCCTTCTGCAGCGCCTCCACTCTCTTCACTTCCCGCTGGCCGGCCATCATCTCGTTCATGCTTTCGGCCATCGTTTTGAACGTCCCCTTCAGCCGCTCCGTCGGCATCAGGATGTGGATGTCACCCTTGCGCCGCTCTTCGGCCATGTGCTGGAGCGCCCCCGTATATTCGCCAATCTGCACGCCGATCGCACGTTTGATCGCTTCAATCTGCTCCGCCTTGTCCCCCACCGGCGCAGCATCGGCTAGCTCCAGCCCCGTAGCCTTCAGCATGCTCTCCAGCGTGTTCAGCACCGACGCGTCCGCCATCGCCTGCATGTCCAGATTGAAGATCTTCATCAGGGACGTCTCCACCTGATGGATCTTCTCCAGGTCGTCGAAGTCGCGGCGCAGATGGCGCGACACCAGCATGTTCAGCTCCGCGTACGATCCGGTGAACCACTTGAACGGCAGCTCGATCCGATCGTGCACCGTCTGTACCCGCAGCCGCTTCTCGAAGTAGCGAATATCCCAGTTAATCTCCGATCCCGCGAAGACCTCCACCAGATAGTTCGCGTTCGTCTTCTCCAGATGCCGCCGCACATCGTTGACCGACATGTTGTTCGAGACCGCAAACCCATTGAAGAATTCGCACGTCGGCCCGAACTCAAACTGCCAGTCGTAAAACTCCTTCGCGATCTGAGGCGCCACCGCCTGCGCCCACGGCGTCATCTCCGCCAGAAGCGCTCGGTCCTGTTCGCCAATGCGAAGAAATTCCCGGCGCGTCGCGATGTTGCGGTCGTCCATTCCGAAATGCTCGGCCAGAGATTTCCCGTTGATCTTCCAGTCCATCGCCCGCGCCTCATGCGCCGCGTGCGGGGCTTCGTAGTGCGGGTGATCCATGACGGCCGCTCCGCCACGGTGTTTGCCATTGCCGTTCCCTGAAACCGTATTTCCCTGCCTCGCCATGATGCTTTCCCTTTCTGATGTCGTTTCTCTGAACCCGCCCCGCTTCGCTTTTCTGATCGGGCCGGACTACGCCGGCGCCGTCAGATCCACGGTTCGCTCCTCATCGAGAATCAGGAGCAGTTGATCTTTGAGCTTGTACACGCCCCGAATCACTTCCCTGGCCGCAGGAGCCAGACTCACCGGAGGCGGCTCGTACAGCGACTCATCCATCTCCATCACGTCTCCGATCTCGTCCACCAGCAGACTCACCGCCCCATCGGCCGTGCGCACCACAACCACAATCGGCGCCTGGCCTTCCGGACGCGGCTCCAGTCCCAGCCGCCGCCGCATATCGATCGCCGCCACAATCTGCCCCCGCAGGTTGATCAGCCCTTCGATCACACCCGGGGCCTGCGGCACCGGCGTCATCGGCTGATACCGCATCACCTCCTGCACCTGCAGCACGTCCACCCCAAAGAACAGGTCCGCCAGATAGAAGGTGGAGAACTGGCGGCTGCGCTGCATCGTTTCCCCCGTTCCGTTCAGAGCCGTCATCGTCATCACCTACCTCCGCGCTCCGGTGAGCTGGTTTGCGGGCGATTCACCCGCCATCAATGCCGCAATCGACTCGAACAATGCCGCCGCATCGTCCTTCGCCTGGCAACCCTGGTAGCCGGCGGCCTCGTAGTCGAAGCGCGCAGCCTGCGCCTCCGACTCGGCCACCGCCAGCACCTGCGTCGCACCCGCCTCGCGTCGATGCAGCGCCCCGGCCAGTTCCGTCCCCGCGCCCTGCAGAAGCTCCCGCGAACCCACCAGCAGATCGACCGAGCTGCTCGTGAGCGCGCGCATCATCTCCTCGGAGGAACCCGCCTCCAGAACCCGGTGATCCGTCATCTCCAGGCCGTTGCGCAGCAGGTTGCGCGAGAACGCCGAA